>JAYVYH010000001.1:0-6194 GCA_043784385.1 Caulobacteraceae bacterium
CGGCGCTCGCGGCGCGCGAAACGCCCAGTTCCAGATAGGGATCTTGCGCCAATCGTTCGTCCTCGAATGCATTGGAGGGCGCTGCGGCGCCGCGCCTCAAAGTCTGTTCAGTTAAGCGAACGGTTCAGGGACGCAAGGGCTCCGTGTGGTAATTATGCAACGGTCCTCACTGGCCGAGCGTTGACCGGCGCCTAGTCGTCGCTCCGATCGCGCAGCCATTCCGGCGCGGGGAATTGCAGGGCGTCGTCTGGATCGTCCAGGGTCGCTTCGCTGACGGTCTTGCCGCGCACCGAAACACCGGCCTCATGAACGCTGTCAGCCCGTCCCGTGACCAGCGGGTGCCAGTTCGGCAGGTCCTTGCCTTCATGCAGGCGGCGATAGGCGCAACTCAAGGGCATCCAGGGCAACTTTTTGATATTGTGCGGGGTGAGCTTGATGCAATCGGGCACGTGCCGTCGCCGTTGCCCGTAGTTCGAGCACCGGCACTTGTCGCCGTCAAACAGTTTGCACGCTACTCGGGTGGGGGTGATGTCGCCGGTGTCTTCGTCCTCGAACCGGATCAGGCAGCACAGGCCGCAGCCATCGCAAAGGCTCTCCCACTCGGCGGGATTCATTTGTTCCAGGGTCTTGGCGCGCCAAAAAGGCTGGGTGGGCATGTCCGGTTCGTCTAGACCACAACTCCTCTAAAAAGATAGTCAGTGCGCGACCTTGGCGCGGGAGTGGAAACATGCAAATGGCGGTGCCTGTCCTCGCCCTGCGCGACGTGCGCTTAGCCGATGGGCCACGCTGGCTGTTCGACGGCGTCGATCTGGGTCTTGAGGCCCGGGGCCGCGCTTGCCTTGTCGGGCGCAACGGCGCCGGCAAATCGACCCTGTTGCGCATCCTGGCCGGCCAGACCGCGCCCGACGACGGCGATCGTGTCCTGTCGCCGGGGTTGAGGGTAACCTTGGTCGCCCAGGAACCGGTTCTTGAGGGCAAGAGTCTTTTGGACTTCGCCGCCGCGGGCGGCGCGGCGCGGCATGATGCCGAGTCCCTGCTGGAATCCTTCGGGCTCGACCCTGGCCGCGTTCCGGTCGGGCTCTCCGGTGGGGAGGCACGGCGGGCGTCTCTGGCCAGGGCCTTCGCCGAGCAGCCTGACGTTCTTTTGCTCGATGAGCCGACCAACCACCTCGACATCATCGCTATCGAGCGGCTCGAAGCCCTGATCGGCCGCGCCCGTTCATCCATCCTGATCGTCAGCCACGACCGGGCATTCCTTGAACGAGTCACCCAGCGTTGCTTCTGGCTTGAGAGCCGCAAGGTCCGGCGGCTGGATGAGGGGTTCGCCGCTTTCGAACCGTGGGCGGAAAAACATTCGGCTGCAGAGGTAGAGGAGGCCCGCCGGCTCGACAAGGCCATCGAGCGGGAACAGAACTGGCTGTCTTTCGGCGTCACCGCGCGCCGCGCCCGCAACGAGGGCCGTCGCCGCCGCCTGATCGCCATGCGTAGCGAGAAGGCGGAAGGTCTGCGTCTGTCGCGGGGCGAAATGACCCTGGCCTCGGCCGCCGCGGCGCCGTCTGGAAAAAGGGTGCTTGAGGCCAAGGGTGTCGCCAAGGCCTACGGCGATCGCATTCTGATCCAGGGTTTTTCCACGCGGGTCCAGCGCGGCGATCGCGTCTCTATCGTGGGGCCGAACGGAGCGGGCAAGACCACCCTGGTCAAGATCCTGCTGGGCGAGATCGAGCCTGACGCCGGTTCGGTGCGGCTCGGGTCGAATCTTGACATCGTGTATGTGGACCAGGCTCGGGCAGACCTGACTGAAGACATGACTCTATGGAGCGCCTTGGCGCCGCTGGGCGGCGATCAGGTGATGGTGCAGGGGCAGCCACGCCATGTGGCCGCCTATGCCAAGGACTTCCTGTTCCGCGACGATCAACTGCGTCAGCCCGTGACCAGTCTCTCGGGAGGCGAACGCAACCGGCTGTTGCTGGCACGCGCCCTGGCGCGCCCATCCAATGTCCTGGTTCTGGACGAGCCCACCAATGATCTGGATATGGATACTCTCGATCTGCTCGAGGAGATCCTGGCCGACTATGCCGGCACCCTGATCTTGGTCAGCCACGACCGCGATTTCATCGACCGCCTTGCAACCTCAACCGTCGCGCTGGACGGCCGCGGCCACGCGGTGGAGACGCCGGGCGGATGGAAAGATTTCCTGACCCAGAACCCTGGGTTTCTTGAACCGGCCGAGCCGCCGCTGGTCCGTCGGGCGAAGACCTCGGCGCCGAGGTCCGCGACCCCACCGGCCAAGCTGAGCTTCAAGGATCAACGGCGGCTGGGCGAGCTTGAGGCGCGACTGGTGGCGTTGCCAAGCGACATCGCAAAGCTGGAGCGAGCCTTGGCCGATCCCGGGCTTTACCAGCGAGACCCATCGGGTTTTTCCAAGGCCTCGGCGGCGTTGGAAAAAGTCCGCGAAACACTCGCCGAGACCGAGGAAGCCTGGCTGGAACTTGAAGCTCGCAGAGAGGTTCTCGAGCGCGGTGTAGTCTAGGCCCAAGGGCGCGCCCGGCTCAGTGTGGGGGGGCGGGCTGACCTTGTTGCTGAGCGTCCCTGGCCTGCGCCACGCGTTCGGCCGCCCGACGCTTCTTCTTTTCAACCGCCATGTGATGGCCCACCGCACAGCCCGCGGCCGCGCCGATTAGGGTGTGATGCCCGGCCACGTGGCCCGCCACGCCCCCGACCACGGCGCCGGTGACGCAGCCGGCCTGGGCCGCGCCCGCGCCGGAGACAACAACCAGGCCGATGGCGAGGATTTTGAGTGTCTTTTTCATGATGCCCATGAGTCTAGCTTCGTCTCTCGAACACTTGTCGGCCCATGACGGCGGGAAATCAATCACCGTTGCCCCTGACTTCCGGGCGGGCTCGCGCTATGGGTTTGACAACCGCAGTCTGGGAGAAACAACCTTGAAGCTTGCAAACCTCGCCGGGGCGATCGCCGCCGGCTTTTGGCTCAGCGCGTCCGGGATCGCCCTGGCCGCGAACGCACTTCCAGGCGTCACGGCCGCGGTGTCCGACCCCGAGCGTCCCGCCGTGGAGACAGCCTTGGACGCCACGCGCAAGCCGGCCGAGTTGATCGATTTCATCGGCCTCAAGCCCGGGATGACCATTGTTGATATCTTTCCCGGTCCCTACTGGGACCGGATGTTCTCCAATGTCGTGGGGCCGAAGGGGTCGGTGATCGCGTTTGACTCCGTGGAGATGGCCAAGGCCGAGAATACGGCCCTGCCAACCAACGGATCCGCGCCGATGCCCGGACATCCCAACATTATCGCCCAATCCGCGCCAATCAACGCCTTCGCCTTGGCCAAGCCGGTGGACGTGATCTGGATGCGCCAGAATTATCACGATCTCTATGACCCCTTCATGGGACCCGCCGACGTGCCCGCCTTCAACAAGGCGGTTTTCAAGGCGCTGAAATCCGGCGGAGCCTATGTGATCATCGACCATTCCGCGCCCGACGGCTCGGGCTTGGCGGCGACCAACACCACTCACAGAATCGACGCGGCGGTCGTCAAGAAGGACATGGCGGCGGCCGGCTTCACATTCGTGGGCGAGAGCGCCGTGCTGCGCAATCCCGCCGACGCCCGGGACAAGCCGGTGTTCGACAAGGCCATTCGCGGCCACACCGATCAGTTCGTCTATCTGTTCCGCAAGCCCTGAAAGCGCGTTAGGGCGCGGCCCGGGGGGACCGTCATATTTTGTTCAATGGACAGATCCGTATCTCCAAGGCGATAATTTACCGAGTTTGACAGTGGCGTGAGGTGGGGGTGTCAAGACGATGAATTGGTTGGCATCGGCGCTTATGGCGGCGATCTGTCTCGGTGGCTCCGCTGCGGCCCAGACGCAGGGCGCGCCCAACGGCGTTCATCAGACACTCAAGCCCCACAAGCCGGCCATGTCCGCGCCGCGCAGTCCGCTCGCGCCGGTGAGGCTGGCGCCGAACGCCGCCGCCGGCCTCGCCAAGCCCTAGGCGGGGCGCCCATCGATGTCACCAACTACCACTATGACAACAACCGGACCGGCTGGAACCCGACCGAGACGGACCTGACGCCGGCGATGGTGAAATCGGCAAATTTCGGCCTGCTGGCCAATCTCAGCGTAGACGGCAATGTCTTCGCCCAGCCTTTGCTGGTGTCAAATTTCAACATGCCCGACAACACTGTCCACGATGTGCTGATCATTGTCACCGGCCACAATTCAATCTATGCTTCCGGCGCCCAATTCTACGCCACCCTTTGGCATGTCAATCTGGGTCAGTCCCAGTCGACTGACGACGTCGGGTGCGGCGACGTGCATCCTGAATACGGCATCTCCAGCACGCCTATCATCGTTCGCTCCGGCGCTGCGGCGACGATCTATCTGGTCGCGGCGACCGAACCGTCCAGCTACGAGTTCCATGCCAAACTCCACGCGCTCGACATGTCCACAGGGCAGGATGTAAAGCCACCCGTGGAGATTTCGCCGACCGCGCAGCTGTCTGACAAGTCGGTTCTTCACTTCGACCCGCAGAATCAGTGGAGCCGCGCCAGCCTCGTCTACAACATTGGATCGCTCTATATCGGATTGGTTCCCACTGCGATAACAACGCTGATGGGATTTCAGGCTGGCTGCTGCGTTACGACACCAATCTCGCGCTTGTAAAGGCGTTCAATACGATCTTTACGCCGCATGGCTATGAGCTCGCCAGCATCTGGATGTCAGGTTTCGCGCCGGCCATCGACGCCGCCGGCAACGTCTTTGTGGTCACCGGAAATGGTGATTTTACCGCTTCCCCGGCCAAGGATTGGGGCGAAAGCGTCCTTAAGCTTGGCCCTACCCTGTCTTTCAAGAGCAGCTTTACGCCTGATCAGTACGGCCCCTTGAGCTGGGGTGACGTCGACTTCGGGTCCGGCGGGGTGATGCTGTTGCCCCCAGTGGCCGGACAGAAGGCGCCGCCTATGGCTGTGGCGATGGGCAAGGACGCGGTGCTCTACCTGTTGAAGCAGACCGGGCTCGGTGGCCTCTCGGTGAACGACGCCAACGCGCTTGACGCCCGCCGGCTGGCCGGCTCCGGTGGCGGCCTTTGGGGCGGACCTGCCTACTTCAATGGTCCGGCGGGTCCCACGGTCTATACCCAGATCAACGGCGACGTCCTGCGGGCCTTCTCGGTGCCGGTCAATCTCGCGCGCCCCGCTTTCCTGACCCAGGCGCTTGGGACAAGCAAAGGCGGCTATGGGGGATCGCTGCCGATCGTTTCGTCCATTGGCGCGGCGCCCCATAATGGCGTGGTTTGGGTGGTTCGTCGATCGGCTCCCATCGAACTCGAGGCTTACGACGCCGGCCGGTTGGGCCAGCCGATCTACAGCGCGAACATCGGCGACTGGTCCATTCGCGACAACAACAATTCCTTCCTCACAGCCATAGAGGCCAATGGCAGGGTCTATGTGGCGACCTATCTGGCGGTCCAGGTGTTTGGCCTGACCCAATAGGGACCTAAGCGCCACCTCGGTGTCCTCGCCGCGCGCCACCCTTGGCGTGGCCGGGCGCGGGGCCTAAGAGTTGGAGCGTCTCAAGGGGAACCTGTTCGTGAGAGCTTCCGTCTTCGCCGTTCCGGGCCTGGCGCTAGTCGCCCTGGCGCTTCTGGCTTCCGCCTGTTCGAAACCCACTGAGCCGGCGGCGGGCTCCGGGCCGACTGCCATTCGTTTCGCCACCGACTGGCGGGCCGAGGCCGAGCAGGGCGGCTTCTACGAAGCCCTGGCCACCGGTGAATATGAAAAGCGCGGCCTCAAGGTCACTATCGTGCCGGGCGGCCCCGGCGTGAACGTGCCCCAACTGGTGGCCTCCGGCGCGGTAGAGATGGGGGTGGGCTCCAATAGCTTCATCGTCATGAATCTTGCCGCCGAGCATGTGCCGGTGAAAGCGGTAGCGGCCTTCATGCAAAAAGACCCCCAGGTGCTGATCGCCCATCCCGATGCGGGCATCAAATCCCTGGCCGACATGAAGGGCCATCCGATTCTGTTGTCCGACGCCTCGGTCACCGCTTTTTGGGTTTGGCTGAAGGCCAAATACGGTTTCACCAACGACCAGGTGCGAAAGTACACCTTCAATAACGCCCCGTTCCTTGCCGATAAGCGGCTTGTCCAGCAAGGCTACCTGACCTCCGAGCCCTATACCCT
>JAYVYH010000002.1:0-13297 GCA_043784385.1 Caulobacteraceae bacterium
CGACACCGCCCGTCTCAAACCCAGCGTCAACAGGTTCCAGACCATCCTCGGCGTCGTCGCCGCCTGATTCCTAGCCCGAAAACGGCCCTGGGTAATTACGGTGGCGAAGGCGCCCATGGCCAAGCCTTCGACCAGCATCTGCATGCCGATGATCCTCTTATAGACCTCAGGCGCCGAGATGATCTCGACCAGCAGGTTCTTTAGCACTGCGCTGCATTCCACGGGCCGGCCCCAGCGGGCCTTGATGTATTTGGCGAAGGCGGTGACGTGGCGGGCCTCTTCGCGGGTCTGGTTGGCCGCGTATTCCTGAGCTCCCTGGTCATAGAGCACATGGCAGAGCGAGGCCGACAGGTTCAACGCGCCCTGCTCGCCATGCAGGATCGAGGAAAAGTTGCGCAGTAGTGATTTGTTGATGAACTGCGCTCGCAGCGATGGGTCCTTCAGGTAGTTGGACACATAGTCGGTCTGGATGGCGATATTCAGGTCTTCGGGCACGAGCGGTTGATTGAGCATGTCCCACGGCTCGCCGAGCCGCTCTCGCCATGGCGCGCGCGACGCCTTAGGCATCTGCGGATGACTGAACCGTTCAGCGAAAAACTGACCCTGATACTCAAGGTGCTTCCCATGAGCCTCGCGCGGCTGCCGGCTGAACTTGGGTTGAACAAGTCGGTGGTTGCGCGCTAGGTCTCGCGGGCGACTATACCGTCCGACCACAACCTCGTCCAACTCAGCACACTGAGGGCTAGGATTATACCGGAATTCACGGCGCTTGACTGGGACCGGGATCTGGCGAGCCTAGCCGGGCTGCTGGGGGTTGGCAGCGCTCAGCCCGCGAGCGTCGCCGAGAGGGCCTCGCCCTGCCGTTCCTCGACCAGATCATCTCCACCACGGCCCTGCGCTTGCTGAGCCGGGATGACGGCCGCAGGGGGCGGCTCAAGAGCCAAATGATCGCCGACGAGGAGTTTCCGTCTTTCCTCTACCCGAACGGCGACAGGATCGCCGATCACCAGTTCGACGCCCTTGATCCGACCCTGTTCTCACACGCCCAGACCACGCCGCCGCAGGCTCCCTTCCCGCCGGCGACCATGACGCCGGAGAAACTGGCCTCGATCTTCGCGGTAGGCGGCGATCAGGTGAATTCGACGCCGTTCAGCGCCATGGTCAACATCCTGATACTGCGCGAACACAACCGCATCGCCCGCCAACTCGAGATTCAGAATCCCGGGTGGGACGACGCAAGGCTGTTTCAGACCGCACGGAATATCCTGATCCCGGTTTTCATGAAGATCGCGGTCGAGGATTATATCAACCACATCACGCCCATGCCCTTCAGCCTGCATGCCGTCGGTGGCCTGGACCGCCAACTGGAACCGGCCCAACTGCATCGCCGCCGAGTTCAGCCTGCTCTATCGCGGGCATTCCCTGATGCCCGACACCATCGTCTGGACGGACGCACACATTCCACTGGCTGATTTCACGACGGACAATCGGCCTCTGCTGCGGACAGGCCTCGACGCGGCCTTCTCGGCGGCCGCCCGTCAACCGGCAGGAGAACTCGGCGCGCAAAATGCCGTCGATTCCCTGTTGCCCGTGGAGATTTACGCTGTGTCACAGGCACGGCTTAATCGGCTTGACACCTACAATCACTATCGGGTGCAGTTCGGCATGCCGGCGGCGCGGTCGTTTGCCGATATTACCCATAACCCGGACGTCGCTAAGCTGCTGGAGTGCCTCTACGAGACCCCGGGCAATGTGGAATTCTATCCCGGCCTGTTCGCCGAGGATCTGTTTCAAGACAAATCCGCTGCCAGGCCTGGTGATGCGGATGGTGGCCGTGGACGCCTTTAGTCAGGCGCTCACCAACCCGTTGCTGTCGGAGCACGTCGTCAACGCCAGCACCTTCACCACCTGGGGCCTCAACCTGATCGGCTCCACCCATTGCCTCGCCGATCTTGTTGCAGTCAATGTGCCGCGGCGTGGTGAAACGCCGATCGTCATGACCCAGCCGACCTGGAGCTACGCCAACAAGCCATGACCAGCATCGATTCCCTCTGCCTGGACCGTACCGTTCAGTCCATTCCTCGCGCCTACGGGGGACCCGGAGGCGCGCTCGCGGTGATCAAGGATGGCGAGGTGCTGATTCGCCACGCCTGGGGGTTCGCCAACGCCGAGCGGCGCATCGCCTTCACGCCGCGCACCCTGTTTCGGATGTGTTCGATCACCAAGCAGTTCACCTGCGCCGTGGCGCTCGACGCTTTTCCGGATCTTTCGGTTCTGGACGGCGACATTCGCCATCGCTTACCGTTGCTGCAACGACCGGCCCCCAGCGCGGCGCACCTGTGCCACAACCAGTCGGGACTGCGCGACTATTGGGCGGTGGCGATGCTTATGGGCTCACCCGCCGAGGCGCCTTTCGGAGACCATGAGGCGCGGAGGCTGATCGCCAGCACCCGATCCCTGCATTTCATGCCGGGAACCCGGTTCTCCTACGTCAACCAGAACTTCCGGCTGCTGTCGGAGATAGTCCAGGACCGACTGGGCACGAGTTTCTCGGATCTGCTCCGTCGCCGGATTTTCGAGCCCGCTGGAATGGAGACCGCATTTCTGGCTGCCGACACCCGCGCCATGCCGGACGGAACCGAGGGCTATGAGGGAACCCAGGCCGGAGGCTTCCGGGCCGCCGAGAACAACATCCTGTGGACCGGCGACGCTGGACTGGGCGCGAGCCTCGACGACATGATCGCCTGGGAGCGCCACATCGACGACACGCGCGATGATCGGGACGCCCTCTACAGCCGCCTGTCGGCGCCAGTCGCTTTCGCCGACGGGAATGTCGCCGGCTATGGTTTCGGACTTGGCCGGTCGACCGCTTTCGGGCGGGCGGGCACCGGCCACGGCGGCGCCTTGCGCGGCTGGCGCAGTCATCGCCTGCACATTCCCGCTGAACGGTTATCGGTGGTGGTGATGTTCAATCACCTGTCCAACGCCGGCGGAGCGGCGGCGGAACTGCTGGCGGCCGCGCTGGGCGAGACACCCCCAAAGCCCGACACCGCCTTGGCCCCACCCAGTTGGGCCGGCGCTTATATGGAGCCCGAAACCGGGCTGTCCGCGCGTGTCGACACACCCATGCCAGGAGCGGTGCGACTACGGTTTGGACATTCGGCGGAAATCCTTGATCTGAAGCCTGACGGTTCGGCTGGCGGCGACGGCGCGCCGCGATTGAGCTGGGGGGAAGCCGGCCTCTCGATGGAGCGCGCCGGCGACAACTTCGCCACGCGACTCGCGCCGCTTGCCGAACCGGCGATAGCGGCCGCCGTGGCTGGTCGCTATCGCTGCGATGAACTGAACGCCGAGGTGACCGTGACCGACGCAGGCGGCGCGCTCTACGGCGCCTTCTCAGGCTTTCTCGGCCAGGGTCGGATGGAGTTGCTCGACCCCGTGGGAGCCGACGTCTGGGCGCTGCCCTGTCCACGCGCCCTCGACCACACCCCACCCGGCGACTGGACCCTGGCCTTCCGGCGGGACATCGGCGGCGCGGTAACCGGGGTCACGGTAGGCTGCTGGCTGGCCCGAGGCCTGAACTACGATCGGGCCGCCTAGCTTCCTCGCGCGTCCCGCTTGGCCAGCACCCTCAACCGCAGGGCGTTGAGCTTGATGAAGCCGCCGGCGTCATGGTGATCATAGGCGGTCTGGCCTTCCTCAAAGGTCACCAAATCCTGGTCATATAGGGAATAGGGGCTGGAGCGGCCGATAATGCTCACGTTACCCTTGTAGAGCTTGATCCGTACCCGGCCCGTGACCTTGGCCTGCGAATGGTCAATGGCCGCTTGCAGCATCTCTCGCTCGGGCGAGAACCAGAAGCCGTTGTAGACCAGCTCGGCGTATTTCGGCATCAGCTCGTCCTTGAGGTGCATGGCGCCCCGGTCGAGGGTGATCGATTCTATGCCTCGATGGGCCGCGAGCAGGATCGTGCCGCCCGGCGTCTCATAAACCCCACGCGACTTCATGCCGACGTAACGGTTTTCCACCAGATCAAGGCGCCCGACGCCGTTGTCATGGCCCAACTGGTTCAGTCTGGTCAGCAGATCGGCCGGCGAGAGGGCTTCGCCGTCGATGGCTGTCGGATCGCCGCGCTCGAAATCCATGGTGAAAACAGTGGGTTTGTCGGGCGCGTCCTCCGGCGAGATGGTGCGCATATGGACGAACTCGGGCGCCTCCACGTCGGGGTCCTCCAGAACCTTGCCCTCGGACGACGAGTGCAACAGGTTGGCGTCGACGCTGAACGGGGCCTCGCCGCGCTTGTCCTTGGCGATCGGGATCTGATGGGCCTCGGCGAAGGCCAGCAGGGCCTCGCGGCTCTTGAAGTCCCATTCCCGCCAGGGGGCGATCACGCGGATATCGGGCTCCAGCGCATAGTAGGCCACCTCGTAGCGGACCTGATCGTTGCCCTTGCCGGTCGAGCCGTGGGAAACGGCGTCGGCTCCGACTTTGCGGGCTATGTCGATCTGGGTCTTGGCGATCAGTGGCCTGGCTATCGAGGTGCCCAGCAGATACTGGCCCTCATAGACGGCGTTGGCCCGGAACATCGGAAACACATAGTCGCGCACGAAGGTCTCGCGCAGGTCCTCGATGAAGATGTTCTCGGGCTTGACGCCCAGCAACAGGGCCTTGTCCCGGGCCGGGCCCAGTTCCTCGCCCTGGCCCAGATCGGCGGTAAAGGTCACCACCTCGCAGCCGTAGGTCTGTTCCAGCCATTTGAGGATGATCGAGGTGTCAAGCCCGCCGCTGTAGGCGAGCACGACCTTTTTGGGAGCGGATTGGACGGACATTCTGATTCTCGGACCTCAGGGATTACGGCGCTTTAGATCAGGCCGCCCGCACCTTCAACCGCGCGCCGCCCACCAGGGCAGTAACCTCGATCCGCGCGCCTATGGCCACGGAGTCGGCGCCGTCCAGCTCGGCCGCCCATTCCTTGCCGTCCACGAACACCCGGCCCAGCCCACCGTCGAAGGCGGTGGCCGCTTGGCCGGCGCGGCCGATCAGGCGAGCATGGGGATCGTTGGGGTCATGGCTGGACTGGCTTGGTCGATTGATGAAGCGCCAGCCTAGATAGGTGCTGGCGATGGTCAGCAGAGCGAAGATCGCCGCCTGCGCCGTCGGGTCCAACCGGCCGGCCAGGGTGATCAACCCCACCGCCGCCGCCGAACCCGCTGGCCACAGCAGCCAGCCCGATCCAGTCACCAGTTCGACGCATAGAAAGACCGCCCCGACGGCGAGCCAGCCCAGCAGGGCGTGGGCGGAGAACAGATCGACCAAAGCTGTCATCGGCCTCAGGCTCCAGACGGCGGCGCTGGTGGAGGGAAGGGTGGAGGCGGGGCGGAGGTCGGAACCGCCGCGCGTCGGGGCGCGGAGGCGGCGGCGGCCGACTCCGCCCGGGCCGCGTTGACCAGTTCGGTGATGCCGGCGATCGACCCGGCGATTCCGGCCATGTCGGTGGGCACGATCACCGTGCGCTGCTGGGGCGAATCGGCCAGTTTGGCGAACGCCTCGACATATTTCTGGGCGACGAAATAGTTCAGGGCGTTGACACTGCCGGCCTCGATGGCGTCGGACACCGATTTGGTGGCCGCGGCTTCCGCCTCGGCGGAGCGTTCACGCGCTTCGGCGTCGCGGTAGGCGGCTTCGCGGCGCCCTTCGGCCTGCAGGATGGCCGACAACTTGGCCCCTTCGGCGCGGGTGACTGCGGCCTGTTTCTCGCCCTCGGCCTCGGTGATCACCGCGCGCTTCTCGCGCTCGGCCTTCATCTGCCGGGCCATGGCGTTGGTGATGTCAGGCGGCGGCTGCAGGTCCTTGATCTCGATGCGCGCCACCTTGACGCCCCAGGGGCCGGTGGCCTCGTCGATCACCGTCAACAGGCGGGTGTTGATCTGGTCGCGCTGCGACAGCACCTCGTCCAGCTCCATCGAGCCGACCACGGTGCGAAGGTTGGTCATGGTCAGCTGGCCGATGGCGAAATTCAGATTGGCCACGCGATAGGCGGCGGCGGCCACGTCCATCACCTGAATGAACACGATGGCGTCCACCTGCACCGTGACGTTATCCTTGGTGATCACCTCCTGGCGCGGCACGTCGAGCACCTGTTCCATCACGCTGACCTTGCGGCCGATGGCCTCCATCAACGGCATCAGGATGGTGATGCCGGGCTTCAAGGTGCGGGTGTAGCGGCCGAACCGCTCGACGGTGAACTCGTAGCCCTGGGGCACGATCTTGATCGCCGAAACGGCCAGGAACAACGCCAGGAACAAGGCGGCGAGGGTGAAAATTCCGAACACCATAGAGATGCGGCTTTCCTGAACAGCAGCTGAAGATAAGCCCTTACCGCCGATCACGCCATGGTGGAACGGATTACACCGTCACCTGCGTCCCCAACTCGACCGCTCGGCCGGGGGGGATCTTGAAGAAGTCTGTGGGGTTGGCGGCGTTTTTCATCAGGAAGATGAACAGATGATCCTGCCATAGCGGCATGCCCGAGCGGGCGTCGGGCACGATCGAGCGGCGGCCCATGAAGAAGCTGGTCGACATGATGTCGAACTTCAGCCCTAGCGCCCGGCACTTGGTCAGGCTCTTGGGCACATTGGGGCTTTCCATGAAGCCGTAGGTGAGGATCACGCGCTTGAAGTCGCCGTTAATCGGTTCGATCCGCACCCGGTCGATGTCCTTGACCCTCGGTGTCTCGGCAGTCTCGATGGTCAGGATCACGTTGCGCGTGTGCAGCACCTTATTGTGCTTGAGGTTGTGCATCAGGGCGACCGGGGCGAGATCCGGATTGGCGGTCAGGAACATGGCCGTGCCGGCGGTTCGGAAGGGCGGGCGCTTGGCGAGCATCGCGCACAGGTCGGTCAGCGGCAGACTGTCGGCGCGGGTCTTATCGGTGAGGATTCTGACACCTCGGGACCAGGTCCACATCACGATCACCGACCCGGCTCCGCAGGCCAAGGGCAGCCAGGCGCCGTCGGCGATCTTCAGCAGGTTGGAAGCCAGAAACACAGAATCCAGCGACAGGATCGGGATGAGCAGCGCGGCGAGCTGAAAGCCGTTCCAGCGCCACATGTGGCGCGCCACCACATAGGCCAGCACGGTGCTGATGAACATGGTTCCGGTGACCGCCACGCCATAGGCCGAGGCCAGCCTGTGCGAGCTTTGGAACACCACCAGCAGCACCAGCGCGCCGACGATCATGATGCCGTTGACGGCCGGCACGAAGATCTGTCCCGACTGGGTTTCGGAGGTCCGCTTGATGTCTATGCGGGGCAACAGACCCAGCTGAACCGCTTGGCGGGTCATCGAGAACGCCCCGGAGATCACAGCCTGGCTGGCGATCACCGCCGCCGCCGTGGCCAGGATCAGGACCGGCCAATAGGCAAAGTGGGGCACCATTTCGAAAAACGGATTCGCTCGGGCGTGGCCATGATGCAGCACCAGCGCGCCCTGCCCCAGATAATTCAGGGCTAGACAGGGAAAGACTAGGCCGAACCAGGCCGCCCGGATCGGCTTCTTTCCGAAGTGCCCCATGTCGGCGTAGAGCGCCTCCGCCCCCGTCACCGCCAGGAACACGCTGCCCAGGATCACGAAGCCGACGAAGCCGTTCTCGACCAGAAAGCGGATCGCCCAATAGGGGTTGAACGCGCGCAAGACCGACAAGTCATCCTTGACGTGCAGTATGCCCAGCGCCGCGAGGGTCAGCAGCCACAGGGTCATCACCGGACCGAACAGGGCCGCCACGCTGCGCGTGCCTCGCGCCTGGACCAGGAACAACGCCACCAGGATACCCGCCGCGATGGGCAGGACATAAGGCGCTAGACCAAGGTGGGGCGCATCCTTGAGGCCCTCCACCGCCGACAGCACCGAAAACGCCGGCGTGATGATGCCGTCGCCATAGAACAACGAAACCCCGACGATCCCCAGGATGAACAGCCCCCCCGAGGGTCGACCTAAGGCGCGCTGGGCCAGGGCCATCAGAGCCACAGGGCCGCCCTCGCCCTTGTTGTCGGCCTGCATCAAGAAGGCTATATATTTGACCGTGACGACCAGGGTCAGGGTCCACAAGATCAGCGAGACCACCCCCAGAACGGCGATGTGCGGCGGCCCGACTGGGCGCGAGTGGGCCAGGGCCTCACGCAGAGCGTAGAGAGGGCTGGTGGCGATGTCGCCGAACACCACACCCACCGCGCCCAGGGTCAAGGCGGCAAACCCGCGGCGATCGGTCGTGGCCACGACCTCACCGATCTCGGCGCCGAGACCCGATGACGCCTCTGATGAGTTCGGCTTTGTCGGGACGTGGACGCCCAAATGCGACTCTCCAGGGCCAGCGCGGGCCTTGACCATGGGACGACGCCGCCGCGACGTCCCATGGTCAAGGCCGGTGGCGGGGCGCGTTACACCCGTTCCCCGTCGAATTCAATGCGGCCATCGACGTTGGACACGAAGATTTAAGCTTTGCGCCCTGATCGCCGTCTATGGCTTCGGATCAAGATCAGTTTGGATTTGATTCAGTGAGATTGATCGGGCGTCACACTCGAGTGTGATGCCGCGCCACCGCTTCGGCCGGCTTCGCCCGGATGGGCGCGCGACTGATAGGGCGTGGCGGTATCGCGACGAACCAGATTGATCGTCGAACTGGCCAGTCCCGCCAGCATGAACTGAATGGCCATGGCGCAGAGGATCAGGCCCAGAACCCTGACCACGATCACCATACCGATCTTGCCCAGCGCCCGGGAGATCAGATTGGTGAACCAGAAGGCCGCCACGATCAGCGCGCAAACTGCGGCGATCACGCCCAGACCCACGGCCGTTCCCGCGGCGCCGAACGCGCGCGCCTCCTCTGCGTAGATCACCGCCGAGCCGATCGCGCCCGGCCCGATCAGCAACGGGATGCCAAAAGGCACGATCAGGCTTTCGAACTGCGCCTTCGCGTAAGCCCGGGTCGACAGCACCGCCGTCTCGACGCCAGCGTCGGCCATGGAGTGCATGAGGTCTCCACGCGCCATGTCCAGGCCCAGCAACAGCAGCAGAATGCCGCCGGCGATGCGGAAGGCGGCCATGGAGATTCCGAAGAATTGCAGGATCGCCAGGCCGGTCAAATAGAACGCGCCCAGGAACAGGAAGGCGAAGACGGCGACGTAGAATGCGGTCAGCCGCCGGCCCGCAGCCGTGGCCCCCATCGTCGCCGCCGCGAACAGTGGCACGTTGCCCACCGGGTCGATCAGCGCGAACAGGGCGACGAAGAAATTGATGGCGAATTCGGTCAGCGACATCGACGTTGCTTAGCCGAAATCCCAAGACCTGGCGACGAAGCCTAAAAGTCGATGGCCTTGCCCTTGAGCTCCCAATCGCCATAGCGCGTTGGCTCCGGCCCGGCCGGCCCGCCCCGCTCGAGCGAGACCTGAAACGCCTCTTCTTTCGCGGCCCTTCGCTGAGCCGCCTCCTCCAGAGCGCGGCGGGCGGCGGGACTGAGCGCCTTACCGGGCGCGGCGTTGGGAGGAATTGAGTCGTCCATGGCGGTAAACTTACCGCCAGTCGGGCGTTCGCGCCACGTCGATCGGCGCTCTTGCCGCGCGGCGCGGAACAGAGCACGGGTCGCCGCGTGAACGAACCTGCTTCAAACACCCCGCCAACGGCGCCCACGCCGGCGACGGCCCTTCTCGCACGGCAATCGGCCCTGATCCTGCTTCAGGCAGCCCTTGGCCGTCGCGGCGGCCTGGAAGAGGCCTTGGGCCACGGCCGCTATATGGCCCTCTCGCCGCAGGATCGCGGCTTCGCTCGCGCGGTGGTCATGGCCACACTTCGCCGCCTGGGGCCTATCGACCGGGCGCTTGACGGCAAACTCAAGCGCGAGCCCCCGGCCCCTACCCGGGACTTGCTGCGGCTGGGCCTCGCCCAGGCCCTTTGGCTCGACACCCCGGCCTTCGCCGCGGTCGACACCACCGTCAGCCTGGCGCCCAAGCCCCTTCGCGGGCTGGTCAACGCCGTGCTGCGGGGGGTCTTGCGGGAGGCCGCTCCGGATGAATCGCCGGAATATCTGGCCCCGCCCTGGCTACTGGCGCGCTGGCGCGCCGCGTTCGGCGAGGCCGACGCCCTGGCCATCGCCGCCCAGATCGCCCTGGAGCCCGCCACCAACCTGACGCGGCGCGATCCGACGGACACAGACATGGCCGAAACCCTGGAGGCGGAAGTCCTGCCCGGAGGTTCCCTGCGTCTGATCCGGCGCGGCGATGTGGCGACCTGGCCGGGCTACGACGAGGGCCGCTGGTGGGTGCAGGATCGGGCGGCCGCCATCCCCGCGCGCCTGCTCCAGGCCAAGCCGGGCGAAACCGTCCTCGACCTGTGCGCCGCGCCCGGCGGCAAAACCTTGCAACTGGCGAGCGCTAGCGCGACCGTCACCGCCCTGGACCAGTCGTCCGGCCGTCTGCGCCGGGTCACCGCCGGCCTGGCTCGCACCGGCCTCTCCGCCGAAACCGTCACCGCCGACGCCGTCGCCTGGACCGACGGACGGCTGTTCGACGCGGTTCTGCTGGATGCGCCATGCTCGGCCACCGGCACGTTTCGCCGTCACCCCGACGTGCTGTGGAACGCCAAGCCCGGCGACATTCCCTCCCTCGTCCAGCTTCAGTCCCGCCTGCTGGCGGCGGCGGCCAAGCGTGTTCGGCCTGGTGGACGCATGGTCTACAGCGTGTGCTCGCTAGAACCCGAGGAAGGCGAAGCTCAGGTCCGTGGCTTTCTCTCGGCCAACCCGGATTTCACGCTTGAACCGATTGAGCCCGGCGACGGCGGCTCGCCCGCGGTCAGTCTCGCCCCGGAAGGCTGGCTGCGTATCCTGCCGCATCACGCCGAAGGCGGGTTGGACGGCTTCTTCATCGTCAGATTCCGGCGGCATTGACTCCACTCGCCCCGGCTCTATTTTCCGGCCACCGCGTGACTGGCGATTGAGGTGGATGACCACCGGGAAGCGCGGCGACGATTCGTCGTCACGCCGCACGCCTGGGCGCCCCCTTTGATCCAAGGAGCCCCCATGGCCACGCCCACTTTTCCCCCCACCCCCGACCTATCGCCGATTCGCCGGGCGCTGATTTCGGTTTCCGACAAGACCGGCCTGATCGAGACCGCCCGCGCTCTGATCGACCTGGGCGTGGAAATTGTCTCTACCGGCGGCACCCGCGCCGCCATCGCCGCCGCTGGGTTGCCGGTGGCCGACGTGGCCGAGGTCACCGGCTATCCGGAGATGATGGACGGGCGGGTCAAAACCCTGCACCCGGCCGTGCACGGAGCCCTGCTGGGCGTGCGCGCGGCGCCGGACCACGCGGCTGCCATGCAAACCCACGGCATCGTCGGAATCGATCTGCTGTATGTGAACCTGTATCCATTCGAGGCCACGGTGGCCGGGGGCGGCGACTTCGATACCTGCGTCGAGAACATCGACATCGGCGGCCCGGCGATGATCCGCTCGGCGGCCAAGAACCATGCCTATGTGGCCGTCTGCACCGCGTCGGAGGATGTAGCCGAGGTGCTCGCCTCGCTGAAGGCGAACGCCGGCGCCACGCGGTTGTCGCTGCGCCGCGCTCTGGCGGCCCGCGCCTTCGCCCTCACCGCGGCTTATGACGGCGCTATCGCCACCTGGTTCGCCAACCAGGACGGCGGAGCGGAAAAGGCCGTTTGGCCGGCCCGCAAGGCCTTCAGCGGCCAGCTCAAGCAGACCATGCGCTACGGTGAAAACCCCCATCAGGCCGCCGCCCTGTATGTGTTCCCCAGCCCGCGGCCCGGCGTAGCCACCGCCCGCCAGATCCAGGGCAAGGAACTCAGCTACAATAACATTAATGACACCGACGCGGCGGTGGAACTGGTCGCTGAGTTCGACCCCGCCGCCGGCGCGGCCGTGGCCATCATCAAGCACGCCAACCCCTGCGGCGTGGCGCTGGGCGAGGACCTGAAAGGCGCCTACCTGCGCGCGCTGCAGTGCGATCCGGTGTCCGCCTTCGGGGGTATCGTGGCCGTCAACAGGCGCCTCGACGCCGCGGCGGCGCGAGAGATCGTCAAGATCTTCACCGAGGTGGTGATCGCGCCGGACGCCGACGACGACGCCATCGCTGTCTTCAAGCGGCGCAAGGACCTGCGGCTGCTGCTGACTGGCGCTCTGCCCGATCCAACGTCGGCGGGGGAAACCTTCAAGAGCGTGGCCGGCGGCTTCCTGGTTCAGGGACGCGACGACGCCCGCCTCACCGCCGCCGACATGAAGATCGTTACCAGGCGAGCGCCGACCGAGGCGGAACTGCGCGACATGCTGTTCGCCTTTACCGTCGCCAAGCACGTGAAATCCAACGCCATTGTGTTCGCCAAGGACGGCCAGACCGCCGGGGTCGGGGCTGGTCAGATGAACCGCAGGGACTCGGCCCGCATCGCGGCGCTGCGGGCCGGCGAGGCGGCGGAGACGGCGGGCCTGCCCCAGTCCCTGGCCTACGGTTCGGCCTGTGCCTCCGACGCCTTCTTCCCCTTCGCGGACGGCCTGCTCCAAGCGGTGGAGGCCGGCGCCACGGCGGTGATCCAGCCGGGCGGTTCGATCCGCGACGACGAAGTGATCGCCGCCGCCGACGCGGCCGGCATCGCCATGGCCTTCACGGGGGTTAGGGTGTTCAGGCACTAAGGTGTCTGACCACTGTGCATCGCAATGCATCCACATGCTCGCCGTTGCGCCCGCCGCGGTGGCGCGCGCACGCGTATCTCTATCGTCGAACGCCAATTCGCCGCTTCGATCGAAACCGAACACACCATGCGAACCCAGTCCTCGACATCCACCCCCCTGGCGATCCGGGTTGGGGTCGCGACCCTGTTGGTCGCGCCGGCCGGCGGCCATTGGCAATCCAGCACCCTGACCGCCATCGGCAAGGTCACTCCACTGACCGTGACGGGCGTCTTCTCCGCGTTGGGTGTCAAGCTGGGCGATCCCTAGGAGATGACCCTGACCTTCGACGGTGACGGCGCCATCGCCACCTTCGGCCAGTCCCACGGGACGAACGCCGGCGGTTACGAGCCGATCTCCGCCAATATCGACGGTGATCGCTTTACGACCAACATGCTGCCGGTCGACTATAGCCACGGCGGGAGTACCGCCGAATCCACCGGACCAAACGGGGCCGGCGCCTGGTGACAGATTGTGCTGGTGGACAATACGTCCGACGCTTTCGCGCCGAACATCCATCCGGGACAGTCAGCCATCCACGATATCGATCTGGCGATGGAGGCGTTC
>JAYVYH010000003.1:0-13700 GCA_043784385.1 Caulobacteraceae bacterium
AGCTGGAGCTTGAGCAGGAAAATCGCGGCCGGCGCCAAAACAGCGATGCCGATCTGCGCGGGCAATATCGCCAGGTTTTCGACCGACAGCCGAACCGCCCGGTCGTAATTGTTGTGCAGTTTAGCGCCGAAGGCGCCGAGAGCCACCAGAAGGCAGACCAGCAGCGCCCAGACATATTTCTTCAGCAGCGGCGGCGCGATGACCATCGCCTCCGGCAGCGGTTCATTGTGCAACACCATGCCGATGGACACAGACTGAAACTTCAAAAACGCGTCCATGGCGTGTGCACTCTCCCCAACACTCACGCTGGATCAAGGCTCACGCCCCCCGCGCTGTCAACTTGCTGAGACAGGCGGGGGGCAGGAGCGGGTCGACGTCTCTACTGGGGGCCGCCCTCGCTGCCCTTCTTGTCGCGTTTATCGGGCTGAGCCTGGCCACCGCCCTGCCTTGGGCTTTCACCCTTTGGGCCTTCACCGCCAGCGGGCCGTCTCGCCTCCGGGGGGCCGGCGTCCGGGCCTCGGCCACCAGGACGCTGCTCGGCCCCAGGACGACCGCCGCCAGCCCCAGGACCTGGACCTGAGCGATCGGGGCGCATGGCTTCGCCACGCGTGGCGTCCCCGCCACGGGGCGGCGCCTGTTGCATATCAGGCCTTCGATCAGGCGCGGCTCGGGGAACCTCACGCATCGGCGCGCGGGCCGGCTCGGCGCCCTGGCGACGATCCGGCGCCTGTTGGCGCATGGGCCTGTCGGCCCCCTGACCCTGACCCTGGGGCTGGGCGCGGCCAGGGCTGGTGACCACTCCGGCGCCATGAACAACGCCGGGGCGGGGGCTGGCGAGGATGGTCGGAGCGCCATGATTCACTTTGGCTCGGAGGCTGGGCTCGGCGCGCGCGGCCTGAACGTGACGCTGTTGATCGGTGGTATAGGCGACGTGGGTGTCGCGGGCCACCGCAAGCTGGGCTGCGTTCGGCCGGACCTGCACTCCACCGTTGCCACCGTTGAAGCTTACCCGGCCCGGCCCGGCCCGGCCGATCGGACGATTGTAGACATTGGTGATGTGGATATTGGTGATGTTGTTGACCGAGCGATTATAGAACAGCTGCCCGCCCCGCCATTGACCGCCTTCGTAGCCGTTGCCGCCATAGCCATAACCATAGTTGATACCGCCATAGAAGCCGACGCGGGTGTCCCAATAGCCGTCATTGAACAGATACTGCCCGTTGTTCCAGCCCCAGTAGCCGGGCGTCCACAGCAGGCCGATCCGGGGCGGCCGCACCCAGACGCCTGGAATCCAGTAGTAATCCTGAACCTGACCGTCCCAGGCCCAATAGCCTGGAGTCCAGATGTAGCCATAGGCGGGAATACGGGGCTGGTAGTAGAAGGGCAGAGCCGGCGGCGCGAAGCCGACGCTGATGCCGATACTGATCTGCGCCTGGCTGATCGTCGGCGCGCCGACCGTGATGGCGCCGAGCCCCAGGATCAAAGCCAGAGCGGTGGAGGTTGGCAGTCGCATGGTCGTTTCCGTTCAGGAGATCATTGCGGATGGCGAGATCACTATCCGAGGGAGCCCAATCAAACGTCGCCAGGGCGCGAAGGTTCCAGCGCCTGGTCATCGAACAGCGCCCGCAACTCGCTCTTGATGATCTTGCCATTGGCGTTGCGGGGCAGGGTTTCCGGCCAGAAGATCACCCGGACGGGCACCTTGAAGGCCGCGAGGCGCTCGGCGACGAAAGCTCGCAATTGGTCCTGATCGGCATGGGCGCCCGGCTTGAGCGTAACGACGGCGCCGGGCTCCTCGCCCAGGGTCTTGTGCGGGATGCCCACCAGGGCCGCGTCCATCACCGACGGATGGTCATAGAGGACATTTTCCACCTCGATACAGTATATGTTCTCGCCGCCTCGGATCAGCATGTCCTTGGCCCTGTCGATGATGAAACAGAACCCCTCCTGGTCCAGGCGCGCCAGATCGCCGGTCTTCACCCAGCCATCCTCGAAGGTCTGGGCGGTCGCCTCGGGTTTGTTCCAATAGCCCCTCACCACCTGGGGACCGCGGCACCACAGTTCCCCGACCGTCCCGACGGGAAGTTCCCGGTCGCCCTCGACCGTCATGATCTTGAGGTCGGTCACCGGCACGGCGGGGCCGCAGGAATCGGGGCGATGGGAGTAGTCTTCGGCGCCGTGGCTGGTCGCGGTGGCGGAGGTCTCGGTCATGCCCCAGCCGTTACCGGGCTGGCTCTTGGGAAAGGTCTCACGGATCTTGCGCACCAGTTCCGGGGCCGAAGGCGCTCCGCCATAGGCGACGCTTTCGAGCGACGAGAGGTCGTAGTTGGCCCGCAACGGGTGCTCGATCAACTGCCAGGCGATGGTCGGGACGCCGCCAGCCGACGATATCTTCTCGCGCTCGATAAGCTCGAAGGCGCGTACCGGATCCCAGCGCCGCATCATCGCCAGCTTGGCGCCGGCCAGCAGGCTGGGGTTGAGGATCGCGAAACAGCCAGTGGCGTGAAAGAACGGTACCGATAAAAGTGTCGCTCTCTGAGGAGATGTCGGATCGGGCGCAGGGGGCGTCTCGCCGCGACGCAGGAACGAACGCGCCGCCGAACAGCCCGAGGCCATGATATTGGAATTGATGTTTCGCTGAGTGGCCAGGGCGCCCTTGGGCTTTCCCGTGGTTCCCGAGGTGTAGAATATGGTGGCGTCGTCATCCGTGGCGATCTCGGCCTCCGGCAGTGGGCGGTCTGGAAGCGTGGCCCAGGTGTCCGGTTCGCCGATGACGCTTTCGAGTTTCACGACATGGGGATTGGCGCTCTCTTCCAGCAGGCGCGCCACGAAAACCCGCTTCACGTTCGGGCAGTTGTGCAGGTGCTCAGCCAGACGCTCCAGGCGCTCGGCGTCGACGATCAGGATTTTGGCGCCGGAGTCGGCCAGACCATACTCAAGTTCCGAACCCGTCCACCAGGCGTTCAGCGGCGTGACGATCGCGCCAAGGCAAGCGGCCGCGTAAAAAGCCACCGGCCACTCGGGCAGATTGCGCATCACGATGGCGACCCGGTCACCCTTCTCCACGCCTTGCCGTCGCAGTTCATGGGCGAAGGCGGACACCGCACGGTAAAAGGCCTCGAAACTGACCCGCTCATCTTCGTGCACCAGGAATATCCGTTCGCCGTGGGCTCGGCCGGCTTCCACCACCGCACGCAAGGTCGGCGGAGCATTTTTCCAGACCCGGGTGGGAATGTCGCGGATGACGACCGTTTCCATTTCGAAGGAAGCGCCCGGCGCCGCCAGCAGACCGTGAGCGGCGGCGATGGACATCGCGGGCCAGGCGGCATGCTCTACTGCGGAAGGGTCGGTCATGCGGGCGTTTCCTGAAGACTACGGATTGGTCGGCGGTGGTACGCGCCCACCAAGCATAGAGCCCCCGCGTCTGTAAACCGCTCACACCGGCCGGATCGGGGGGGCGGACACGGACCCGCGCGCCGCGGTCAGGGCCAAGCGGGCCAGGGCCGGAAGTGAGCGGGCGCCGGTCTTTTGCATGATGGCGGCGCCGTGATTTTCCACGGTCCGTGGGCTGATCCCAAGATCGTGGCGATGTTCTTGCTGGCATCGCCCGCGAGCACCCGGTCCAGGACCTCCCTCTGCCGTTCGGTAAGGCTTTCGATCTGCCTAGCGGCCTCTGCGCTCGCGGTGGTCATCTTGCCGGCGTCCTTGGCCTTTTTCGATGTCCTGGGTGATGCTAAGGATCAGCTCGCGGTCGGTGACCGGCTTCTCGATAAAATCCGCGGCGCCGGCCTTCAACGCCTGGACCGCGATGGCCACGTCCGCCTCGCCCGTCGTCATGATGGCCGGCAAAGGATCCCCCGCCTCGCGCAGCCAGCGCAACAGATCCAGCCCGTCCATGCCGCCATCCAGATGCTGAACGACGATGAAGGCTATGTCCGCTCCTGAGGACAGGGCGTCGAACAGTTGCTTGCACGCCTCCCCCCTCCGGCCAAGGCGCCGATGGCTACAATCGGAAAGGCCCGCGGCTGTCGCCGAAATAAAATCAGCAGCGTCCAGGACGCTCGTCACGGCTCAGGCTGCCTTGGGCAGTCCAGGACGACGAACCGGCATTGCTGTATTCACCACACAACGGCGCCGTATCGGAATCGTTGTCATCTTTTAGCACAGATAACGTGGAAGGTTCTAACTTTCGCGGCCGCCTGCAAACAAAGTTGACGCCGAGGTCAAACGCCGAGGCTAGTCATCAGGGCGGCGATACTGATCGTGGCGAATGTTGAGAAGGTGTCCGACACCGCATAGGGCAGAATGATCCTGTCGCCATGCCTCATCGCGCCGCAGGTATAGACCACATTTGGTACATAGCCCTCACGCTCCAGCGGATCAGGCCGGATAATTGGCTCGACCGAGCGGGCCAGCACCTTCGTCGGATCGGCCTTATCAAGCAGAGCTACGCCAATACAGTATTTCCGCAGGGCTCCGACACCGTGGGTCAGAAGAAGCCAACCCTCGTCAAGCTCGATGGGGGGGCCGCAATTGCCCATCTGCACAAATTCCCACGGAAATTCCGGCTTCAGAATCGCCACTCCCTCCTCCCAGACATGCAGGTCATCGGAGGTGAGGAAATAGAGGCACTCATTGTCCTGGCGCCCGATCACGGCGAACTTGCCGCCAATACGGCGGGGGAACAGAGCCATGCCCTTGTTACGCGCCGCCCTCCCGGTCAATGGCGTCATCCGGAATGAGACGAAATCGCGGGTCTCCAGCAACTCCGATCGGATCGCGAAGCCGCTATAGGCGGTATAGGTAGCGTAGTAGGTCGTTCGGCCCTCGTCCTCGAAGGCCACGAACCGGGCGTCTTCAATGCCGTTGGACTGGGCTTCGGTCACCGGGAAGATCACCCGTTCACTGATGTCTTCGGCCGGATTGAAGCTTATGTCGATGCGGTCCCGATCGGGGCCGCAGCCCCGGGCGGTGGCGAGCGGTATGCCCGCCAGTTTCGACGGGGGGTCGAGGCTGACGGTTCCATAGGCCGTGATGGTCCCGGTTCGAAAGGTCAGGGAGGAAACATGCCCCTCTCCCACGGCCCTCAAACTCAGGATGAACCGCAGTCCGCCGATCGGCGCCCCTGACTGGTCCAGATGTGGGATGATGCTGGGGTTGAACAGGGCGGAGGCTTCGTAGGAATATTCCTGGAGGAAATAGGCGCCCACCAGCCGACGCTGAATCTGGGTGAAGGCCGTGTGTTCATCGAACACAAGTTCCATGTCGCCGGCTCGCTCTTCGCACTTTTCCGGTAACTCGCGATGACGATCCTGGAAGTTCTCAAGCACCTCCGCAAGCTGGCGGGCCGACGATTCGGGGTCGAGCGCCATGACCCGGTCCACGATGTGGTTGGCGCGAGTCTTGTCGGTGGGATTGTGGTCCCGAGGTTCGGTTGCGGGCTTGAATTGGCGGATGATAACTCGCGCCGCGTTGGGACGCAGGTACACTGCCTGTCGCTCCACCAGAGGAGGCAGGCTTTCGGTTTCCGTCAAAATACGCTCAATCCAGAAATGCACGCCCGAATTGAGGTCAGGCGATGAGGGCTAGGGGCGACAATGATTGACCCACCCCAAATCCCATACGCTCCAGTTGGCGGATATCCGCAAGACCCAAGAGGTAGGACAAAATAGACTCCGCCCCCTGGTTTTCGTTGACGCGGTCCGGGTGAAGGCCATCGCGACACCCCCCCGTCTCGACGTCGGCCAGCGGAACCGCCAGGTCATTGGCGCCTAGAAACCAGTCAAAGGCCCGCCGGGCTTCCTCACCCCAGGCTTTGCCGCCTTCGACGCGAGCGGCGGCCAGATAGGCGGATATGGACGCTGCGGCCTCGACCGGCTGCTGATCGAAAGCTTCCGGCGTACACCATTGGTCGCCAAAGCCTTCAGTGCCGACCGGTCGGAACGGACCTGCGGGCGAGGTCTGGACCCGCGCCAGCCAGCGTAGAGAACGTAGGCCCGCTTGGAGGTAGGCCGGTGAACCGACCGCCGTTCCAGTCAGGATCAAGGCCTCCGGAAGACGGGCGTTTTCGTAGGTCAGCCCCGCCTCGAACCATACCCATTCCGGCTTCTCACTGCGGGTCAGCAGGGTGAGCAGCCAACCGGCGAGAATCCCTCTTGTTCGGTCAGCCCGCCAATCGGTGGGCGCGGTGGCCAGATAGGCATCGAGTCCCAACAGGGCGAAGGCCCAGGAACGGGGGGATCCGAAGCTCTCAACGGTGGGAAGAGCATCGCGGAACAGCCCCGCGGCCCAACGCCGCAGATGAGGGCTCGGGCCGGATCTGGCGCATTCGCCCAGGGCCCAAAGGGTCCGCCCATGGCTGTCCTGAGATCCGCGATCCTCAAGCCAGCGCCGATCGAAACTCATGAAGTTGCGAAAGTGGCGGGTGTCGCGATTCCAGGCATGTTGCACGAAGCTGGCGAACCGCGCGACCAAGGCTTCCGGCAACGGCCTCTCGCCTGGCCGGCTGAGATAACAGGCCAACAGCAGCGCGCGAGCGTTGTCATCGACGCAATAGCCGTGGTTGCGATCAGGCACGCAATGGACGGCATGCTGGAAGATGCCGGTATCGTCGCACATCGCCACCAGACTGCTCGTCTTCGGCTCGGGGGTCGGCTCGCCCCGCCAATTCCGGCTGGCCTCACGGGACGGTTTGGGGACCGGGAGCAAGCCGCGCGCGCCCCGCTCGCCGACCGCCGCTTCGATAACATGGACATAGCGCGCGGCGGTTCGCTCCCAGGTCATGGGGCGACTGTTGGCGTAGGCCCGGCGGCGCATCGCTTGGCGACGCGGCTCGTCCATCAGCAGCGCGCTGACTTCGCGGCCGAAGGCGGCCGAGTCGTTGAAGGGAACCAACACGCCCTGACCATCGGCAAGAAGTTCGGCCGCGTGCCAATAGGGCGTGGACACGATCGGTTTGCCGAGACCGAAGCTGTAGGCCAGGGTTCCCGAGGTCAGCTGCGCCTCGCCCCGGTAGGGCGTCACGTAGACATCGCACAGGCAAATGAAATCCAACAGGGTGGCCTGGTCGACGAACTGGTCGAGGAACATGACGTGTTTTTCGAGGCCCAGCGCCTTGACCCGGGCGATCAGGCTGTTCCGGTAGGTCTCACCCTGGCGCCGGGCCAGATGGGGATGGGTGGCGCCCAGGACGATATATACAGCGCTAGGGCAGTGTTTCAGAATCTCCGGCATCGCCTCGATCATCACATCCACGCCCTTGCTCGGCGCCAGCAAACCAAAGGTGAGGATGACCGTCTTGCCCTCAAAACCATGGCGGGCCTTGGCCTCGTCGGGCTCGCAGAACACCGATTCGGGTATTCCGTGCGGGATAACCTCGATCTTGTCGGCCGGGGCCCGATAGACGGTCTGGAGTAATTCCCGACCTTTCTCCGCCATCACGATGACTTTGGCCGAGCGCTCTACGATTTGACACATGACGTCGTGCTGCGCGGTGGTGGGTTCGGCCAGGACCGTGTGCAGGGTGGTGACAATCGGCATCTCCAGGGGCGACAGCAGCGCCATGACGTCGGCGCCGGCCTCCCCGCCAAAAATGCCGAACTCGTGCTGCAGACAGACCGCGTCGTAGCCCCTAGCGTTGAGCACCGCCGCCGCGCGGCGATAGTCCTGGATCCGATCCTCGCGCACCGTGAGGCATACGGAACGGGGAAACACATAATCCTGGCCTGGGTCGATCATCGCCACGACGCTGGTGTGGATATCCGGCCGATCGGCCCCGACACTGCCGCGCAGGTCGTTGGTGAAGGTCGCTATGCCGCACAGTCGCGGCAGGGAATTGCCGATGAAAGCCAGACGCCGGACCCGCGCCACGGATTCGCCCTCGCCCCGCCGTGGACTTACCTTAACCGCCGGGGAAACAGGGATAGTGGGTTTCTCGATCAAGGTGGCGGTCGACATATGTGGGCCCGATTCCTTGGCTGGTCCCACGGCCCTGCGGGGCCGCGCCTTGAACCGTACCGGTCCATGGATGGGAGTTTGTTGGATGTAGGCGCTTCGGCTTAAGCCGCGCACTGTTGGAAACTACTCAGTGACCCGAGAGTTCCCCCCGCCAGGTGTTTTCAGCGTCCGATCACAAGCGCGCCAGGATCGCCATCAGCCGCGCCTTGTTGCGTTCCGCTGCGGCCAGGCGTTCGCGGTTCTCGCTGACCACCTCAGGCGGAGCACGGCCAATGAAGTCGACGTTGGCGAGCTTTTTCGCCGTGCGATCGATGTCCAAGGCCTGGGTGGCGATGTCCTTGGCCAGGCGCGCGCGCTCGGCGGGCAGGTCAACAAGGCTTTTCACGTCCAGGGCCATGGCGACGCCCGCGGCGACATAGGCGACCGCGCCATCGGGCGGCGTCGGCTCGAACCTTAGGATCCCTATGCGAAGCGTATGACCGATGACCGCGGCGTTGGCGCGCAGGGCCCGTTCCTGGGCCTCGGTGGCCTCGGTCACAATCAGGTCGGGACGGGCGCCTGGCGGCACGTTGAGTTCGGATCGCACGGACCGGCCCTCGGTAACCGCCGAGATCACGAGTTCGATCTCCGCCTCGGCCGAGGCATCGGCAAAGGCGTCAGGCAATTCAGGCCATGGCGCGGTGATCAGCAGGCCCGAGCGGGGCTGCCCCTCGGGCGCGGTCTGGGCCCACAGTTCCTCGGTGATGAACGGCGCCACCGGATGCAACAGCTTCAGGATCGTCTCCAGAACCCAGGCGGCCATGGTGCGGGTTTCAACCTTGGCGGCCTCGTCCTCGCTGTTCAGGATCGGTTTGGCGAATTCCACGAACCAGTCGCAGAACAGGTTCCAGATGAAGCGATAGAGGGTGGCCGTGGCGGTGTCGAAGGCGCAGGCCTCGAGGGCGGCGGTGACTTCCCGCGCGGCCTTCAAGGTCTCGCCGCGCACCCAGCGGTTGACGGTGTGGGTGACGCTGGCCGGGTCGAAGCCTTCGACCGCGACGCAGCCATTCATCTGGCAGAACCGGGCGGCGTTCCACAGCTTGGTGCCGAAGTTGCGATAGCCCTCGATACGTGGCTTCGAGAGGCGGATATCCCGCGCCTGGCCGGACATCGCCGTCAGGGTGAAGCGCAGGGCGTCGGCGCCGTATTCGTCGACCAGCTCTAGCGGGTCCATCACATTACCCTTGGACTTGGACATCTTGGCCCCCTCCGCGTCGCGGATCAGGGCGTTGATCAACACCCGCTGGAAGGGCGCCTGGCCGGTGAAGTGGATGCCCATCATCATCATCCGGGCGACCCAGAAGAAGATGATATCGAATCCGGTGACCAGGGTGTGGGTCGGATAGAATCGCGCCAGATCCTTGGTCCTGGCCGGCCAGCCGAGAGTCGAGAACGGCCAGAGCGCCGATGAGAACCAGGTGTCGAGCACATCCTCATCCTGACGCAGATCCTCGTCGTGGCCATAGTATTCATAGGCGGCGGCGTGGGCCTCCTCGGCGGTCTCGGCGACGAAGATATGGCCATCGGGTCCATACCAAGCCGGGATGCGGTGGCCCCACCACAGCTGGCGCGAGACGCACCAGGGCTCGATATTGCGCATCCATTCGAAGTAGGTCTTTTCCCAGTGACGCGGCTCGAAGACGGTCTCGCCGCTTTCGACGGCGGCGATGGCGGGGGCGGCCAGCGTCTTGGCGTCAACGTACCACTGATCGGTGAGCCACGGCTCGACCACCACGCCGGAACGATCGCCGTGCGGAACGGCGTGGCGGGTCGTCTCGACACCGCGCAGCAGGCCCAGGGCCTCGAGTTCGACCACCACCCGCTTGCGGGCCTCGAAGCGGTCTAGCCCGCGATAGGCGAGGGGGGCGTTGTCATTGATCCGGGCGGCGGCGTCGAGAATGTTGATCATCGGCAGGCGATGGCGCTGACCGACCTTGAAGTCGTTGAAATCATGGGCGGGCGTGATCTTCACTGCGCCCGAGCCCTTCTCCGGATCGGCGTAGTCGTCGGCGATGATCGGGATCGGCCGGCCGACGATCGGCAGGCGCACGCACTTGCCGATCAGCGCCTTGTAGCGCTCATCGGAGGGATGCACGGCCACGGCGGTGTCGCCGAGCATGGTTTCCGGCCGGGTGGTGGCGACGACGATCTCGCCTGACCCGTCCTCCAGCGGATAGGCCAGATGCCAATAGTGGCCTTCGATCTCGCGCTGTTCGACCTCAAGGTCGGAGATGGCGGTCTGGAAGTGGGGATCCCAGTTCACCAGCCGCTTGTCGCGATAGATCAGCTTCTGGCGGTGCAGGGTGACGAACACCTTGCGCACCGCCGCCGACAGACCGTCATCGAGGGTGAAGCGTTCCCGGCTCCAGTCGCAGGAAGCGCCCAGGCGCCGAAGCTGGTTGACTATGGTCCCGCCGGATTTGGCTTTCCACTCCCAGATTCGCTGGACAAAAGCTTCGCGCCCCAAGTCGCGTCGGCCGATATTTCCCTCGGCGGCTAGTTGGCGCTCGACCACCATCTGGGTGGCGATGCCGGCATGATCGGTGCCTGGAAGCCACAGGGCCGCCATGCCGCGCATGCGGGCGAAGCGGGTCAGCACGTCCTGCAGGGTGTTGTTCAGCGCATGGCCGATGTGCAGCGAGCCGGTGACATTCGGCGGCGGGATGACGATGGTGAAGGTCGGGGCCGCGGGATCGTCGATGGGCGCGAAGGCCCCGGACTCTTCCCACTGGCGGTAGAGCCTGGGTTCGGCCGTGGCGGGGTCGAAAGTTTTTTCAAGCATGGCTGTTTCGCCGGGACGCGGGAACGAGCGTCAAAAAGAGGGATCGATAGAATCGATTGAGACAAGAGGGTGAGCCGGGCCGGAACCGCGGCTCAGCGCGTCAACGTAGCCGGCCGCGAGAAATCCGCTCGACCTCGGCGTCGACGCGGTCGCGGACGATGGCGTCCAGGTTTTCGTCTAGCCACGCCTTGACCATGGGCCTCAACAGCTCTCGCGTCAGGTCCTCAAGCGTCGGTCCGGCGGCGGACACGGCGAGGGGCGTCGGCGGCGGGGGGTTCTCGACCACGAAATACAGCCTTTCGAAGGAAGCGGCGGCGTCAGTGACGGTCGCCGGGGAGAGCGCGGTGGCCCGGTCTTGAAGGGCCGGGACCTGATCGGCCGGTTCTGGTTCCGGCGCCGGCTCAGCCGATGGATCGAAAGCCCAAGGCTCCAACGGTGCGCGCTCGGTGAGCAGCAGCACGTCGGTATCGGCGTCGGGCGTTGAATCGTCGGTTTCAGTCTCGCCCTTAGATGGGGCGACCGAGACTGTGTCGTCGGAAATAATCCGCCGGATGGACGCCAGAATCTCGTCCATTGTCGGTTCTGGGGGGGTCGCTTCGGTCATCGCTGTGGGCCAAAATTCAAGTCGGTTTTCATGTCGCCAGCCTAGATACCCGCCCGGCGGAGTTCCGGCAAATCCGGTCACGGCGGCGGCGCTGGTCCCGCATCGAGGTGTGGGACGCCCAGGGCGTCGATGCGCGAGACAGCCGCGTCCCAGGGCGACCAGGGCCACGCTCGGCGGACATGATCGAGGTTGGTCTTGGGGTCATAGATTGTCGTATCGGCGGCGAAATCCTGGGCGTAAAGCGCGCCGGTGGCGGCCAGCAGGTCGGCTCCCGAGACATATTCATCATGGCGGGCGTTGAGCAGTTCCAACTGCGCGGCGCTTAGATTTTCCTCGGAAATAAGTACGTCATAGGTTGACCGAAGTCCCACGCGGGCTTCCTGGCGCGCGCCTTCATAGGCAGCATTGGCGGCCTGCACCTGGGCTTCATCATCCGCGAGGCTAGCGCGGGCGCCGGAAAGTTCGTTCCAGGCCTGGGCGACGGTGAGCAGTACCTGGCGGCGGGCTGTTTCGATGCCGATCCTGTCGGCGTTGTTGTTCTCAGCGGCCTGGCGAATCTGCGACGAAGTCAAGCCGCCGGTGAATATCGGAATGGTCGCCACGGCGCTGGCGGTCACGTCATGGCTATAGTTTGCGAATGGAATGCCAAGCCCGGAGTTTCCGCCCGAATATCCGGCTGTGGCTTGAAACGACAGTGTCGGGCGGGTCTGGGCCTTGGCGCCCGCCAGCTTTGCTGCGCTGGCCCGCTCGGTGAAGTCAGCTTGACTGATTTGTGGGCTGTTGCGCTCCGCCCAGTCCAGAGCCTTATCCAGACTGCCGGGCAAATAACGCGCCAGCGGGGGTTCGGCGGCGAGATTTTCCGGGTTTCGCCCCACGATCGAAGCGTAGGCCGCGCGGCTGTTGGCCAGCTGCGCGCGAGCATGGGAGAGCTGGGACTGGGACGCCGCCACCCTGGCGTCAGTTTGGGCCAAGTCGGTGCGAGTGATATCACCAACCTCGAAGCGGGCGAGGGATTCATCTCTCTGCGTCAGCAGCAACTTCACGTCGGCTTCCAAAATCACGACGATCTGCTGGTCGCGGCGCACATCCGCGTAGGCGTTGATTACATAGCGCAGCACGGTTTCCTCGGTCCCGCGCAGGGTCTCGCGCCCGGCCAATATACTGGCATGGGCGGCATCCACCTGGGCGGCCACTCGCCCTCCGGTGTAGATCGGCTGGGTCACACTTATCGCAAGTCCCGAGGTCTGCGACTGTCCATCGACTACCGGTTGATTGAGACCTGGCAGCGGGCGTGTGAACGTGCCGCTGTTGTTGTTGGCGTCGGTCGTTACCGTGCCCTGCAAGGTCGCTGTGGGCCGGTAGCCGGCGCCGGCCTGGACGTAGGTCTCGTCCAGCGCCCTCAGGCTGGCCCTTTGCGCCTGGAGGGTCGGGTTGGACTCGTAGGCCAGGGCGATGGCCTCACCAAGGGTTTCGGCCCGGCAGCTTCCCCAGGCCACGCTTCCGGCCAGGATCAGCGGGATGACGCGCCGGAATGGGTCGTGAATGTTGCGCCGTCTCAAAAGACGAATCCGGGCTCTAGCTCGAAACCCGCCATGACTGGAGGCGCCGCGTCGAACAGAGCCCGGGAGCCGACACCGGCTTCCAAGCGGACGTGGATCATGGCGCGCCCCGCGGGCCCGTTGCGCTCGATAACCCCCATCCGACCACCGGGTGCGATCGCCGCGAGCCAGGATTCAGGCGCCCGGGTGACGGCCCCTTCGCAAACGATCAGAGGCCATTGGCCCGAGGGCGAGCCGAGATCCGCGCCATTCAGGCGCGTTACCTCCAACCCCATGGCTTCGAGCACCGCGGCGGCGTAGGGCGCGGCGATCGCCAGGGCCGCCTCGCCCGGCTTGGGCTTTAACCCCTGCAACAGCTTGGCGACATCGCGCGGGCTGAGCAGCCAGCGGCCAGGCGCATATTCCACCTCGGTGTCGGCATAGGCCATCGAGACCTTGCTGGCCGGAATCAGCGCCTCACGCGGCACGGCGCGCATGGCGTCCTGGATCGTCAGATCGGTGACGTCCTGGGGACGGACCTGGGTGTCGACCATGGTCGCGCGCGCGGCGGCGAAATCGGCGCTCATCATAAAGTCTCCCAGGCCACTCAAAGCCCCCGCTTATAGGTCGCCGGTATCTTCCGGCGCAATCGGGACCGGCGATGGATTGCCCAATCGCGCAACCTCTGATAGCCAGCGCCCTCCCCGGCCTGATGGCGGAGTGGTGACGCAGCGGACTGCAAATCCGCGCACCCGAGTTCGATTCTCGGTCAGGCCTCCAT
>JAYVYH010000004.1:0-2474 GCA_043784385.1 Caulobacteraceae bacterium
GTCTGGCAGACCCCGGCCTTGCCCTAGCCGGCCTGATCAACCGGGCCAGTGCATCCCGGTTGCCGGCGGATCGTAGCGCCTCATCGCGTCCTCCAGCAGGCCGATCGCCTGGAGTCTGATCACGCGCTCGTCGCCGCAAATCCCGGACATAAGGTCCGCTCCGCCTCGCCGCACACAGCTTTCAAGAGCGCGGCGGCGGCCGGTCCCTCAATCTGGCGACGCGCCAGCCTATCGCGCTGATCACCAATCCGGAGAGCATCCAACCGATGACGGGCTCCAGGCCCGTCAAAATTCGTGCCTCTGTCGATAAGGGAACAACGTCACCAATACCGACCGTCGTGATATTAGTTGCACTAAAATACAACATTCTAATTACGTAATTCAATCCATCTTTCCAAGAGGAATGCCCTTCATAAGCTTGAATATAATGAAGTACTTCTTCGTCTTCTTGCTTGGTCATTATAATTTTATAATTATAAGGGCAATATTTGTCTCCTCTACCAAATAACGCGGATTTCAATAACTGGGGATAGAAATAATTGTCTGCAAAACTATCATCGAACCTCACCTCGTGGCAGTTTTGTTCGGAATTTTCGTGGTTTTCAGTAGATTCTCTACTCATAAATAACTTCTGATGATCAAGGCCGCCGGCTAAAAATAGATACAATGTGATTTCTTTTTCCGTCACATCCCCCACTCGGATCTTTATTTTATCGGTCGGCATACTGTGACCATGGTCCGCCTCATACAGATCACGATTTTCGTTTACGTGTAATGAGAGAAGTTTTGATAAATGAATGTTTTTAAAGACAGATATTGGCTCCAATTTTTCGTAGGGAGAATAGAAATCACCTTCTGGTAGACACATAAAGCCCAAACCAAAACCTATAACTGCAATAAAATACAAAGACAGATATAAAGCCGGGTTCTGTCTCGCAAGGGACTCCCAATATAAGTGGGGGCGAACGCGCCTAATGGTCTTAACAACTATAGTATAAGTAGTGACCGCCATAAGAACAAGAAAAGTTACTAACTTATGTAGATATTTAATTTTCATACGAAAGACCGGACGACGATACTCATGTATAGTTTTCTCGTCATTGTGTTTTCCTATCCCCCAATTCTTGCAGAGCGGGCCGCTACGCCTTTCTAAGTCTGACGCCTGCACCTTCGCCGTTCTCGTCGATGAAGATCACGCCGGCCGACGTCAGGGCGTCAGCCAAGCGGCGGCGGGCGTCGTCCGTGACGTTGGGTCCCTTGCCACTCTCAAGCCTCTTGATGGTCGGGATGGAGAGCCCCGCAGCCGTCGCCAGATCAGCTTGGCTTAACCCTGCCAGTGCCCGGCCCGCCCGCAATTGTTCAGCCTTCATTTTCCCTCGATTGATCCGAAAAGATCAGTTGCCCTGATCCGAAAGGATCATTATATTGATCCCAAGGTATCAGACCGAAGGGGATTGAGCAATGACCACCACCACCCAAACCCGCGCCGAGCCGATCACCAACTACAACCGGAAATGCGTGATGATCGCGGCCTGGGACGCTAAGCGCGCCAACCCCGCCCGCACCTTCGGTGACTGCCTCCGGACTGCATGGGTCGCCGTCAAGGCCGACATCGCCAAGCGCGCCAAGGCTCACGCCCGGATGATCAAGGCCCTGCGTCGCGGGGGCTCGGTCTCGTTGAGCCCGTCCCTGATCCGCTCGCCGTCAACCAATGCCTTCAAGGGTGCCTGCCACGGCTGGACGCTCGATCGCCATGCCGGGGTGTCCATCAACGCCATCGGTCGCTGATCCCCCATTACCAACAACGCGAGGAAACCAACATGACCACCACCGATCACGTCACCACCCGCCGCGCCATGTTTGGCGTTGCCGCCCCTGCGGTTGCCGTCATCGCCGCGCCGGCCGGTTGCGCCGCCCTCCAATCCGATCCGGACCAACGTTTCGTCGAATGGGCTTCCGAGGCTCGGTTTTGGAGCACCGCCAGCAACGACAGCCAGCCCAAGACCGACGAGCAGCTTGACGCTCTTATGGACCGCGCCGGCCACTTCGAGGAACTGATCGCGACGACGCCAGCCGCCGGCTTGACCGGAGCCCGCGTCAAGGCCGCGTGGTTGCTGAGCCACCGCGAAGACTTTGTGAGCGAGGACGTCTATTGGGCCGACCGGTGTGAAATGTCGGCGATCCGGGGGCTGATCGACTTCCTGGCCAGGGGCGCGGCATGACCCGGCAGGGACCTTGCCCGGCGAGCGCGACCCGCCGGAGCCTGTTCACCGCAGGGGCCGCCACAGCCGCCGCCCTGGCCCTGCCGGTCGTCGCGGCGGCGAACCCCTCATCTGATCTCGCCAACCTCTGGATCCAATACCCTCAGGCCCTCAAGGCCGACAGCGAAGCCGACGAGGAGACCGACGAGGGCGAGGAAACTTGGAGCCGCATCCAGCATATCGAGCGGACGGTTCTAGCCGGCCCGATCCGAA
>JAYVYH010000005.1:0-8649 GCA_043784385.1 Caulobacteraceae bacterium
GGTCGTATTGACACATCAGTCACGCGCCTGACCGGGTTCAGGCTTGGAGTGCTTCGCGCGTTTCCTTTATTGAGAAGCGACTTGCGTCGGCGCGGGCGGCGACCTCGCCCACGATGATCAGAACCGGCCCATCGGCTGCCGTCGGAGCTTGGCGTGTCAAATCCAGCAGCGTCGAGACCTCGATCCGCGCCTCGGGGCCGCCGGCGCTTTCGGCGATCAGGGCCGGCGTCGAGGGCGGACGCCCTGCCTCGATCAGGCGCGTGGCGATCACAGCCACGCAGCCGCCGCCCATATAGATCGCCGCCGTGGCCTCGGGATCGGCGGCCACTCGCCAGTCGCCGACCAGTTCGCCGCGCGCCATCCTGGCCGTGGTGAACACTACGCGCCGGGCCTCGCCGCGATGGGTCAGCGGAAATCGGAACTGGGCCGCGGCCGCGCACGCGGCGGTGACGCCAGGCGTCACCTCGACCGGAACGCCATGCGCCTCCAGAAAATCAATTTCCTCGCCGACCCGTCCGAAGATCGAGGGATCGCCGCCCTTCAGCCGCACCACGTCGGTTCCACGGCGCGCCAGGCGGAGCATCAGGCGATTGATGGTCTCCTGCCGCATGCTGGGGCGGCCAGCCCGCTTGCCCGTCTGAATTTTCAGGCAGGCCAAGGGGGCCAGGGCCAGAACATCGTCGGAGACCAGGGCATCGTAGAGCAAGGCCTTGGCCTCGCCGATTATCCGGGCCGCGCGCACGGTCAGGAGTTCGGCCGGCCCCGGCCCCGCGCCAACGAGGCGCACGGTTCCGGGCATGATGTCATGCGGCATGGAAAATCTCCGACCTGGCTGAAGCGGCGAGCAATCGGCGGATCTCTGGACGGCAGGATCCGCAGTTCGACCCGGCGCCGGTGGCGTCGGAGATCTCATCCTCGGTCGCGGCGCCCTGGAGAATGGCTTCGCCGATCCTGTCGACCCGCACGCCCAGGCAGGCGCAGACCAGCGGCGCTAGCGGGCGTGAGGCCCCCGGCGCGCGACCGACCAGCAAGGCCGCGCGCTGTGATGGAGTGAGGGCCTCGACCTCGAACAGCGCCACGAGCCAGTCCCGCGGCGGCAGAACGCCCGTGGTCGCGGTGAACAGCACGCGCTCAAGGCGGTCGCCCTCCAGCCAGGCTTCGCGGGTCGCGCCGGTGGCGGGATCCTCGAACCGCAGCGCATCGCCGATACCATCGGCCACCAGGACCTTGCGCAGAGCACGCCGTTCCGGCTCGTCGCCGCGTCCGGCGAATTCGTGAAGGTGGCAGGCGGTTTGCGGGATCCGACGCCAGATCAGGTCGATCTCGGGCGCCTCGACGACGGATCGCGAAATCAGGAAGCCGCTCCAGGTTTCGCGATAAGCGCGCGCGCGGGCCGGAGTGTGCTTGAATTCGGGCTGACCCGAGCGCGCGTCGACGGTTGAGGCCAGCAGGCCGTTGACCCGGCCGCTGGGGGCAAAGGCGTCGGTCCAGTGCATCGGCATGAAAATCTCGCCGGACCTCTGCCGCTCAGTCAAATGCGCCACCACCACGGCCTCGCCTTGCGCGGTCTGAATGCGGGTCAGCTGGCCTTCCGAAACCCCGATGGCGGCGGCGTCGCCCGGGTGGATATCGATGTAGGGTTCGGGGACATGGCGACAGAGACCCGCCGTCAGACCGGTCCTGGTCATGGTATGCCAGTGGTCGCGCACGCGGCCGGAATTAAGAGCCAGGGGGAAGGCGGGACTGGTGGCCCGGGCCGGGCCGGTTGGGCTGCTTGGGACCATCCGCGCCCGGCCATCGGCGGTGGCGAAGCGCCCGTCCGTGAACAGGCGGGCCGTTCCTCCTGACGCCGACACCGGCCATTGGATCGGTTCCAGGCGCTCATAGGCCACCGGTCCGAGCGTCGCCAGAGGGCCCAGGTTCAGGGGTCGGTCCTGGTTTTCATAGGCGGTCAACCGGGCCCATTCGCGGAACACGGCGGCAGGCGATCGCCAAGCGAAGGCGTCGCCAAACCCCATCGCCGAGGCGACATCGGCGATGATGCGCCAATCGGCGCGCGCCTCTCCAGGCGGTGTGAAAAGCGACCGCTGCCGGGAAATCCGCCGCTCGGAATTGGTGACCGTGCCGTTCTTTTCTCCCCAGGCTTGGGCGGGCAGCTTCACATGGGCCAGGCGCATGGTGTCGGTCTGCGCCATACAGTCGGACACCACCACCAACGGGCAACGCGCCAGGGCGTCGCGCACGCTCGCGGAATTGGGCAGGCTGACGGCGGGATTGGTGGCCATGATCCAGATCGCCTTGATCCGGCCATCGGCCACGGCGTCGAACATCTCCACGGCCTTGAGACCCGGCCGCTCCGCGACCCTGGGCGCGCCCCAGAACCTGGCGAGGCGACCACGCGAGGCGGCGTCGAAACCCATGTGCGCCGCCAGGGTGGTGGCCATACCGCCGGTCTCGCGCCCGCCCATAGCGTTGGGCTGTCCGGTGATCGAGAACGGACAGGCGCCCGGCTTGCCGATGCGGCCGGTGACCAGGTGAGCGTTAAGGATGGCGAGGCCCTTGGCAACGCCCTGGGCCGACTGGTTGGCGCCCATCGAGAACAGGCTGACCGTCCTGGGCGTCTCGGCGAACAACCGGAAGAAGCGCTCGAGGTCCGCCGGCGGAACACCGCAATCGGCCGCCACGGCGGCCGGGGACTGATCGTCGCCATCCAACTGCGCCACGACCTCGGCAAATCCCGAGATATGCTGATCGATGAAGACCCGATCGATCGCGCCGCGCCGGATCAGGTCGGCCAGCAAGCCGTTCCACAGCCGCACGTCGGTCTGCGGCGCGATGGCCAGATGCAGATCGGCGTCCTCGGCCGTGTCCGTGCGGCGGGGATCGATGACCACATGCCGCTGGCCTCGCGCCCTGGCCTGCTCCATCCGACGGAACAGCACCGGGTGTGTCCAGGCGGCGTTGTGCCCGGAAAACACCACCAAATCGGCCAAGTCGAGGTCTTCGTAGCAGCCGGGAACCAGATCGGCGCCGAACGCCAGGTTATGGGCGACGACGGCCGAAGCCATGCAAAGCCTGGAATTGGTGTCGATGTTGCCCGAACCGATGAAGCCTTTCATCAGCTTGTTGGCGGCGTAGTAGTCCTCGGTCAGCAGTTGGCCCGACATATAGAAGGCGACGGAATCTGGTCCATGCCGGGCGATGGTTTCCGAGAACCGTCGCGCTACCAGCGAAATCGCCGCGGTCCAGGAGGCCGGCTTGCCATCGACGATCGGGGAAAGCAGCCGTCCCGCCAGTCCGACCGTCTGGCCGAGCGCCACGCCCTTGGAGCACAGACGCCCGAAATTCGCCGGATGCGCTTCATCGCCGCCCAGCGCCAACCGGCGACCATCGAACGCTCGGGCGGACACGCCACAACCCACGCCGCAGTAGGGACAAGTCGTGCGGATCAACGGGCTGAGCGAACCATCGGCCATGGTCAGGTTTGGGATAGCCCGAGCAGCACCCGACCATCCACGACCCGGAGCGGCGCGGTCGGCGCGCAGCCCGCGCCGCGGTCGGCTCCCATCCCTTCACCGGTAGCCAGATCGATGACCCGGCCGTGCAGCGGACAGGTGACCGAGCGACCATGGACGATGCCTTGGCTGAGTGGTCCACCCTTGTGCGGGCAAACGTCCAAAAGCGCGAACACCTGGCCGTCGCCGGTGCGGAAGACCGCGATATCGCCACCCGGACTGGGAGTCCGCCTGGCTCCGCGCATCGGTATGTCGGTCACCGCGCCGACGTCGATCCAGGTCAGAGCGGGTTCCAAGGGAAGAACCTCCACAAAGGGGGCGTTCATGCGGGGGCGAACTCCAGGCGGCGGCTGAGGGGATTGAACTCTTCGGTGTGGCGGCCCGCGACCCGCTCGGCCCAGGGATCGATCCTGGCAAACCGCTGGGAGTAGGAGAACCGGTCGTACAAGGTCCGCCGGTCAGCGGGATCGGCCAGCGCCGCCTTGATGACCTCCAGGCCCACGCGGGCCATCCATTTGTAGATCCGCTCAAGATACCAGCCTTGCTCGCGGTAGAGCTGGACCAGCGCGCAGATCGTCCAGACCACCTCGTCCTCGGTGGCGACCCGGGTGAGGATTTCCGTGCCCCGGATATGCAGGCCCGCCGCGCCGCCCACGTGAATCTCGTAGCCGCTGTCGACGCAGATCACGCCGACGTCCTTGCAGGTAGCCTCGGCGCAGTTCCGGGGACAGCCCGACACCGCCATCTTGACCTTGGCCGGAGTCCACGCCCCCCACATGAACTTCTCCAGCCGAACCCCGAGGCCGGTCGAATCCTGAGTTCCGAACCGACACCAGTCCGTGCCGACGCAGGTCTTCACGGTGCGTAGGCCCTTGGCGTAGGCGTGGCCCGAGACCATGCCGGCGGCGTTCAGATCGGCCCAGACCGCCGGAAGATCATCCTTCCTGACCCCCAGCAGATCGAGACGCTGGCCACCGGTGACCTTGACGGTGGGAATCGCGAACTTGTCGACGACATCGGCGATGGCCCGAAGCTCGGCCGCCGAGGTCACGCCGCCCCACATGCGGGGAACGACGGAGAAGGTGCCGTCCTTCTGGATGTTGGCGTGCACACGCTCGTTGATGAAGCGCGACTGCTTGTCATCGCGATAGTCGCCCGGCCAAGCGCAGATGAGATAGTAGTTCAAGGCCGGCCGGCAGGCGGCGCAACCGTCGGGTGTGCTCCATTCCAGGGCCTGCATAACTGCCGGGATCGACTTGAGCTGGTCGGCCACGATGGCGCGCCGGACGGTGTCGTGGCTGTGGCCGACACACTTGCAGACTGGTGCCGGCCCGGTCTGGGCCTGGAAGCCATCGCCCAGGGCCAGTTTGAGCAGTTGCTCCACCAGGGGCGTGCAGGACCCGCAGGAGGCCGAGGCTTTGGTCACCGCGCGCACCGCGTCGAGTGTGGCCAGGCCCTGGCCGGCTATGGCCTGAGTGATCTGGCCCTTACAGACGCCGTTGCAGCCGCAGACCTCCTGGTCGTCGGACATGACCGCAACGGCCGCGCTAGGGTCCAGGCCTCGAAGGCCCTCCGTGATGGCCTGGCCGAAGATCAGGGTTTCACGGATGTCGGCGACATCCTTCGCCGACCGCATCAGATCGAAATACCAGGCGCCGTCGGCGGCGTCGCCGAACAGCACCGCGCCCGCCAGGCGTCCCTGTCGCAGCACGACGCGCTTGTAGACCCCGCGTCCGGCGTCACGGAACACGATGTCCTCGCACCCCTCGCCACCGCCGAAATCGCCAGCCGAGAACACGTCCACGCCGGACACCTTCAGGCGGGTGGACAGCGCCGAGCCCTGATAGCCGCTGCCGCCGACAGTGAGCGTGTCGGCCACGGTGCGGCACATGTCCCAGATCGGCGCCACCAGGCCGTAGCAAAGACCGCGATGCTCCACGCACTCGCCCACCGCCAGTATGGCTGGATCGCTGGTGTTCATGGCGTCGTCGACGATGACACCGCGGTTCACGGTCAGGCCGGCTTCCTTTGCCAGGGCTGTATTCGGCCGGATGCCGACGGCCATGACCAGCAGGTCGCAAGGCAGGAAGCGGCCGTCCTTGAGGCGCAAGCCCGTCACCCGGCCGTCCACGCCGACGATCTCCTCGGAGACGGCTCCGAGCACGGTTTCCACGCCACGCTCGGCCAGGGCGCCAGCCAGTAGGAACCCGGCCGAGGTGTCGAGCTGGCGCTCCATCAGCACATCCATCAGGTGCACCACGGTGGCGGCCATGCCGCGTCTGACCAGGCCGTAGGCCGCCTCGATGCCCAGCAGCCCGCCACCGATCACCACGGCGCGCGAGTTGCTGTTCGCCGCGCCGATCATCGCTTCCACATCGTCGAGATCGCGGAACGTGACCACCCCCTTGAGGGTCGCTCCGGCAAGCGGCAGGCGAATGGGATCGGACCCCGTGGCCAGGATCAGCCGGTCGTAGCGAACCTCCAGGCCGCCCTCGGCTCGGACGCACCCCGTCTCGCGATCGATAGCCAGTACCGCCCGGCCGCTATGCAAGGTGATGTCGTTGTCGCGGTACCAGGCCTCGTCGTTGATCACGATGTCGGCGAAGGTCTTTTCCCCCGCCAGCACCGGTGAGAGCAAAATACGATCGTAGTTCACCCGAGGCTCGGCGCCGAAGATGGTGATGTCGTAGCGGCCGGCGTCCCGCTTCAGCACCTCCTGGACCGCGCGGCATCCGGCCATGCCGTTGCCGATGACAACTAGTTTTTGCCGTTGCATGAGGCCCTCTCCACTCATAGCCGGATCGGCGCGAGCGCCGAACCCGCGCCGAGATTCCAGGTCCGCCGCCAGTGATCCTTGACGCTCGTCAGGCAGATCACCGCCAGCAGGGCGAGACAGGCGAAGCCCGCCAGTCCGGCCTGGTAAGAGCCGGTGACCTGCTTGGCCCACCCGAGACTGGCGGCGAGATAGAAGCCGCCGGCGCCGCCAGTCATGCCCACCAGGCCGGTCATCACGCCGATCTCCTTGGCGAACCGCTGGGGAACCAGCTGGAACACCGCGCCATTGCCGGCGCCAAGCGCCATCATGCTGAACATCAGCACGGCCAGTGCCGCAGCCGCGCTCGGGACCTTGAAGCTGGCCACCGCGAGCCCCGCGCCGGCCAGCACATAGACCACGCTGAGTGTGCGCACGCCGCCGAAGCGATCGGCCAGGGCGCCGCCGATCGGCCGGGCGAACGAGCCGGCGAAGACGCAGGCGGCTGTGAAGAAGCCGGCGATCACGGCCGGCAGGCCATATTCAGAGTTGAAATAGATGGTCAGCGAAGTGGAGAGGCCGACGAAGCCGCCGAATGTCACGAAATAAAGCAGCATCAGCCACCAGGCGTCCGGCATCCGCAGGACCTCAAGGTATTGCGCTAGCGTCTTGGCCGGAGGCCGACCCGGCGCGTCCTTGGCGAAGATCGCGAACACGATGAAGGCCACTGCCAGGGGTAGCGTCGCCAGCCCGATGACATTGCCCCAGCCATAGGCCTGGGCGAGGCTCGGCGCGAACAGCGCGGCCAGGGCGGTCCCCGAGTTGCCCGCGCCGGCGATGCCGAGCGCCAAGCCCTGATATTCCGGCGGATACCAGCGCGACGCCAGCGGCAGGGCGATGGCGAACGAAGCCCCCGCCACCCCAAGTACCACGCCCAGGATCAGGATCTGATCGTAGTTATGGACACCCAGGAACCAGGCCAGACCCAGGCCGACCAGAACGATGGCCTGAGCAAGCAGTCCGGTGCGCCTGGGGCCGATGTGATCGACCAGGACTCCGGCGACCAGACGCAGCAACGCGCCCGACAGCACCGGCACCGCGACCATCAGTCCCTTTTGCACGGGATCCAGGTGGAAGCTCTTGCCGATGGCGACACCGAGCGGACCCAGAATCACCCAGACCATGAAACTCAGATCGAAATAGATGAAGGCCGAGAACAGAGTCGGAGTGTTCCCCGACTTAAGGAATGAACGGTCGAGCATTGTGAGCAGGCCCTTTCGGATAGACGGAGAGAGATGCGGCGTCGCTGGTTTGGTTTGGCTCTTCATCGAGCCTTCCGAAGAGCCGCGAACGCCGTTGTCCTGGGCCTGACCCCCAGAGCCGACATGTTCCGCCGCGCGTCACCCTCCAACCGTGAGCGGCGATCCATTTTGATTTTGGCGTGCAAAATTGCGGCGCCCGCATGGGATGTGTGCCGCGAAATCAGGCCGCGGCGGCCTTCATGGCCTGATCGAACAGGTCGGGACGGTAGACCCTGGAGGCCGTGCGAGTGGTCTCGGGATCGATCCTGACCTGGCCCCAGCGAGCCATCTGTTGCAGAATCCACAGCGCCTGGACCACGTCCGGCCGATTGGCGCCGTCCCGATGGAAACGAATGTCGCCAAGACCCGCTTCGATCGCCTCGCCGTCCACTCCAACGTTCTCCGGCCGCGCCAGAATCGCCACCAGTTCGGCACGATTGGCGGGATCCTCCGACCATGCCGAAGCCCGTAGCAGCGCTCGCAACAGAGCCTGAAGTTCATCGCAATGAGCCTCGGCCCAGACGTGGGTGGTGGCGAAGACCTTATCCGGCGCGTCGGGCGCGAACCGCGCGCTCCGCATCGCGATATGTCCAACCCCGGCCCGCACCGCTACCTGACTCCAGGGTTCTCCGGCGCAGAATCCTTCGATCACCCCTTCGGACAACAGTTCGGCTGACCTCGGAGGCGGCGTCACGGTCAAGCGAACCTCCCGATCCGGTTCGATACCGCCCCGCGCCATCCAGTCGCGCAGCAGGTAATTGTGGGTCGAGTAGGGGAAGACGACGCCGAAGGTCAGAGGGCTCGCCCCCTGGTCCCGCCGGCGCGCGATCAGCTTGGCCAGGCCTTCCGCCCTGCCACCGAGCCCAACGGCGGCAGCCAGCCGGGTGGATACAGTCATCGCCGCGCCACCGAAATTGAGGGTGAACGGCGCGATCATGGGGGTGGCCTCGCAGCCCACCCCCAGGGCCATGGCCAGGGCGAGAGGCGCCAGCATATGGGCGCCGTCCAGCGCGCCGATCGCCACCTTGTCGCGCACGGTGGCCCAGGAGGCTTCGCGGCTAAGCTCGACGCTCAGACCCTC
>JAYVYH010000006.1:0-31871 GCA_043784385.1 Caulobacteraceae bacterium
CCACGAAGCCGGTTGCGATCAATTCGGCGAAGCCTTTGCGAACGTCTGCCGCCGTCAGGCCCCAGGTTCCAAGCTGGCGGTAGGTCGCGGCGAGGTTGCCGTTTTCCCTACCGGCGTGGCTGGCGTGTTCGTAATTCAATAAGTCCATAATCCGCCGAGCGTGGATGCCGAGGGCTCTAAACGTGATGGAGCCCAGCATGGTGTTCGTTGTCCACGTCCAGGGCTGTCCTTCGGGCGGTCGAAGGCTCCTAGTTTGCCCAGGCCGTGCGTTCTGGCGGCTCATGCTGCGCCACCAGACGGTATAGACCACCGTAACACTTGGGCTCGGATAGCGCTTTCGAGGGCTGCGCACTCAGCGTCGATGCGTCCATGATCGACACCCCTTCGCCTCAGTGCGTCCGCCTGAACCCTAAGTTGCCGCCGCAAGTCCGCCTCGGCCGGCTGGTGGCGCTGTTCGGCGAACCATGCCGCTTGCCGCATGACGAAGGCGCGACGGCGGCTCAAAGGGAAGGGGAGAACCTCGCCCATCAGGCCACCTCGCCGGCCTTTCTCCGGATCGGCGCATTTGGGAGGTTGCCAAGAAAAGCCTTGAGGCTTTCGGCCGGTATAAGTGTCCGACCGCCACACTGCCGGGCTTCTAGTTTGCCCTCGGCAATCAATCCATAAATCTTCGTTCGACCGATACCTGAGACGGTGCAGGCTTCTCGTATTGGGTAGGCGAGAATGGGCGATGAGGTGTTCAAACGGGCTGCCTTTCGTTCGTTGAAACAAGGACAGCCATTCATATCTATCGTGTTCGTGAATCTGGCAAGCAAGGGTTCTATATTTGTTCCGCGCCTTCGCAGTTACCCACAATTTATGCGGTAGCTTTGAAATCCGTGACGTTACCCTTGCGAGGAGGCAGGGCGCAAAATTTCGCCCAATGCTCCATCAGACGCACCCGCTTTGCGAATAGATCGCCGCGCGCGTAGGCGGCTTCGGTCTTGTCGGCCAGGGTATGGGCCAGGGCCGCCTCGGCGACCTCTCGCGGCGTTCCCGTGGCTTCGCCGACCCAATCGCGGAAGGTGGAACGGAAGCCGTGCACCGTCAGGTCGCCGCGTTTCATGCGGCGGAGAACCATCGTCATCGCCATGATCGACAGCGGGCGGTTGGCTTGGGCGCCAGGAAACACAAACGCATCGGGACTATCGACCATGCGTAATTCCTTCATGTCCGCCATGATCGCCAGGGCGGGTTCTGAGAGAGGAACGCGATGTTCGCGCCCCGCCTTCATTCGAGCGGTCGGAACGGTCCAGAGCTTCGCCACAAGATCAATCTCGCTCCACCGCGCGCCTAGGGCCTCGCCGGTCCGCGCGGCCGTCAGAATGAGGAAGTGGAGCGCTTTCGCCGAGACGCCCGCCTGCGCCGTCAGCAGGGGCAGGAAGGCCCCAATCTCATGCCAGGGGAGCGCGGCATGATGTTCGACGGGGGCGACCTTGCCGCGCGCCGGCAGCAGGTTGGCCAAGTGACCGCGCCAGCGCGCCGGATTTTCACCCGTCCGCCAATCGCGCGCCGTGGCGTAGTCCAGAACGCTCTCGACGCGCCCACGAACGCGGGTGGCGGTTTCAGGCTTCGCGCGCCAGATCGGCTCAAGCGCGGCCAGGACATGCTCGGTCCCGATCTCGGCGACGGACAACGCACCGAAATGCGGATGCGCATAGGCTTCGAGCGTGTTGCGCCACTGCGTCCGATGCTTGGGGTTGCGCCAGGTCTTTTCGTGGGCGTCGAGATAGCGCTCGGCGACTGTCCGGAATGTGATCCCGCGAATGGTCGCCTTCTGCGCTTCGGCGGTGGCGGCCTTGGCTTCCGCTTCGCGCTGAGCAAGCGGATCGACGCCAGAGCGGACGAGCCGGAATAGGTCTATCGCTTTGTCGCGCGCCTCGGCGAGCGTCACAGCCTCATCGCCGTCGCCCGCGCGGCCTAAACCCATCTCGCGCATCCGACCTTCCCGCGTGTAGCGAAAAACCCAAAACTTGGCGTCAACGGACCGAACCAACAGATACAGACCGTTCCCATCGCCATATCGGCCGGGCTTTGCATTCTTGACTTTGAGGGCTGTCAGCCCGTCCGCCTTGCGACCCATTTGGTTTCGTCCCCTATTCCGTCCCCTAATCAAACACGCGAACGAGGGCGGACGCAAGCGACCATTAGGGGACGCGAGAAGCGGCTAAACAAGCAGGTTTTAGAGGGCTTAAGCGGTTCTCAGCGAACAGGGGCGAACGCCTAAGAACAGGCTTGTGGCGGAGAGGGTGGGATTCGAACCCACGGTACCGATAAAGGTACGCCGCATTTCGAGTGCGGTGCTTTCGACCACTCAGCCACCTCTCCATGCCTTGAGGATCGGGACGGACGGTCCCGGCGAGCGAAGGCGCGGAACCTAGCGATGCAACGATCGCCGCGCAAGCGTCGCTGAAAGCGTCATTTACCAAACAGGAATATGGCTGAGCCCATGGCGCCGCTGTCTAGGAAACGAAACCTTACGGACATAATCGGCGTTTAGCTTTTTTGCGCGACGGCGCCGGAGTATTTTGAAGCATGTCAGCCGATATGGACGATCTTTCGACCCGCCGCCGCCGGCCCCCGACCGAGCGCGAGCGCCTCTCGACAACCCTGTTCACGGGCCTCAATGTAGCGGTGTTCCTGGTCCTGACGGCCAGCGTCGTAGCCGCAGGAGTGCTTTACAGCTAGGGAACCTGAGATCGGTTTAGGGGAAGGTCCCGGCCCGGCTCAACGCAGACACCGGCGCCTTGCCGATCTTGCCGCCGATCCAGCGGCCGGTCTCGATCATCGCGTCGACGTCGATCCCGGTCTCGAACCCGGCGCGATGAAGCATCCACGCAAGATCCTCGGTGGCGATATTGCCGGTGGCTGCCGGCGCGAACGGGCAGCCGCCGAGCCCGCCGCAACTGGCGTCCAGAATGCGCACGCCCGCCTCGACGCCGGCGAAGGCGTTGGCCAGGCCGGCGCCGCGAGTGTCGTGAAAATGCAGGCGTAGCCTCGCCGTCGGCGCCTCGGCCCGGGCCGCCGCGATGCGGACCTTGACCGCCCAGGGATCAGCGGAGCCGATGGTGTCGGCCAAGGATATCTCCTCCACCCCCAACTCTGCCGCCGCCGCCACGATGCCCGCGACCCGCGCGACCGGGACCTCGCCCTCGAACGGACACCCGAACGCCACCGACACCGTCAAAGTGATCAGCGGGCCGCCGCCTTCGCGGCGCCGCCTGACGATGGACGCCATAGCCTCCACCTGCTGATCGACAGTGGCGCCCTGGTTGCGGACACCGAACCCGTCCGAAGCGCAGATCACCAGATTGGCCTCGTCACAGCCCGAGGCGATGGCCCGGTCCCAGCCGCGCTCGTTGAGCACCAGGCCGACCCGCGTTCGTCCGGGCTCGTGGACCAGGGCGGCCATGATCTCCTCGGCCCCGGCCATCTGAGGCACGCGCCTGGGATTGACGAAGGACACAGCCTCAATCCGGCGGACGCCGCAAACCTCAAGCCGGCGGATAAAATCGACCTTGTCGGCCACATCCAGGACGGCCTTTTCGTTCTGAAGCCCATCCCGGGCGCCCATCTCGACGATTTCGATGACTTCGCTCATGGACCTCGGCCTTTTCGCGGGGTGAGTGGAGGCAGATACAGGCGCAATATGTCGGCGCGGCCCGTGGAATAGTCGAGTCCGGACACTGATCCCGCTGGCCGCGCCGCGGCGCCGTTGCGGACCAGGGCGGCCCGGAAGGCGGCGTCCTCCCGGCCCTCGACAATCGCCGGGCGGCCTTCGGCCAGGGCGACAGCGGCGTCGTCGGCATGACCGAGCTCGGTGTCGGCGCCCAGCAGGAAGACTAGGCTGGGCTCGGCGTAGCCGGCCACGGTGACTGGCCCGGGCGCCACGCCTTGCCATGGCGATGCCCCGGCGGCTGTCAGCGCGCGTGCGGCGGCGCTGGAGAGCCACAGCGGGTGAAGGCCCGGAGCAACGGCGCCGGCCATCACACCATGGGCTAGAGCGGCAAGCCCCGTCGCCGCCGCGGCCCCACGCGTTGGCTGTCCGCGCCATAGCATTGGCGCGCCCGCCGTTCCGGCCGCCAGGAACAGCAACGCGGCCGGCACCGCCCATGGGACGGCCGAAAAATCGCCTGTCTTGGCCATGGCCGCCGGCCCCGCCACGGCGAACGCCGCGCCAACGATCAACGTCAGTCCAGCGCCGATCGCGCGGGAAACACGGCCGGCCGCCGGAGCATCATCATCGATGGGTTCGAGAGCCCGCGCCATCAGCCACGTCAAAGCCCCATACAGGGGCAGCGTATAGTGAATGAGCTTGGTCGGCGTCGCCTCGAAGACCAGCCAGCCCGGTATGAGCCAGCACAGGGCGAATCGCATTGCGGGTTCCGATCGGGCGCGCCAAGCCGCGACCAGGCCGGCGGGCAGGAGCAGAGTGGCCGGAAACAGCAGGATAGGCGAGAGCAGCAGGTAATAGCCTGGCGGCGCGCCGTGCCCCTCTGCTTCACCGGCAAGCTTGGGAACCAGGTCGCCACCCAACGCCGCACCCCAGAAAGCCCCGTCGGTGGCCACGGTGATGGCCAGCGCCCAGGGTCCCAGCGCGGCGGCCAGGCCGATCAAGCCCCAGCCCCAGCCGAGCCCACCCAGCCATGAAACCCGCCGGTCCCAGATGCAGAGCGAAATCAGGGCCAGGCCCACGACCATCGGTCCAATCGGTCCCTTGACCAGGATCGAAAGGGCGAGCGCGGCCCAGAATACCACTTTCACCCGCCGACCAGCGCGAGGCCCACCATACGCGACGAGATAGACCCGGCTCAACGCCGCCATGGCAAGGGTGATAGCCCCGCAGAGCACCGCGTCGGTGGAAGCGATCGAAGCCTCCATGGAGAGCATGAAACTCGACCCCAGCAGCAATCCCGCCAGCAGCGCCGACCCCGGCGACAGGAACGCCGCCGCGCCCCATGCGCAGGCGGCGGCGGCCAGCATGGCGCCCAGCAGCGAGGGGACGCGATAGGCCCAGATGGCCCTGTCCTCGACCTGGGAGACAGACTTTACGGCCAGGGCCTGGAGCCAGTAGAGTCCGACCGGTTTTTTGAAGCGCGGCGTGTCCTGAAATCGCGGGCTGACAAAATCGCCGGTTTCCAGCATCTGAGCGGTGGCTTCGGCGAAGCGCGATTCATCCCGATCGAGAGGCGGCAGGCCGATCACACCGGGCAGGCCAGCGATCAGCGCCAGCAGCGCGGCCAGCACCGGACCACGCCATCCGCGGCCCCATCGGTCGAAAACGGTCTCGGGCGCCATGAGGTCTGCTAGCACGAACCCGCCCGTTTTGCAGGGCGAGGTCCACGGATCAATTTTAGGCTAAGACGAAGCATGATTGCACTACCTTCCTCACCACTGGCCCCGACTCCCGAAGTCTCGATCGTCGTGCCGGTGTTCGACGAAGAAGGCGCGGTCGAGGCGCTGGTCCGGGAAATCGCCTTGGCCTTCCGCGACTGGCGGGCGGAGATCCTGTTCATCGACGACGCCAGCCGCGACGCCACCGGCCGACGCCTTGCCGGGCTGATGGCTGAGATTCCCAATCTGCGGATCTTCACCCACCGCCGCAACGCCGGCCAGAGCCGGGCCATCCGCACCGGCGTACTCGCCGCCCGGGCGCCGATAATCGTGACCCTGGACGGCGACGGCCAGAACGACCCCGCCGACGCCCCGCGTTTGGCACAGGCTCTGCTGGCCGCCCCGCCGAGCCTGGGATTGATCGGCGGCGAGCGGCGCGTGCGGCGCGACTCCCTGGCCAAGCGCTGGGCATCGGGCTTGGCCAACGCCGTGCGCCGTCGGCTCCTGAATGACCACGCGTTGGATTCCGGCTGCGGCCTCAAGGCATTCCGGCGCGAGGCCTTTCTGGCCCTACCCTATTTCGACCATCTGCACCGCTACTTGCCGGCCCTGATGATCCGCGAGGGCTATGCGGTGACCTTTGAAGCGGTGGGCCACCGACCGAGAGGCGCCGGGCGTTCCAAATACTCCAACCTCGGCCGCCTGGGCGTCGCCGTTTTCGACCTGGGCGGCGTGGTGTGGCTGAACAGCCGGGCGCGCGACCTGGGCGGCGTCGATGAAGCGGCGCTTCCCGCATCGCGCGAAGGGGCCTAACCTTGGGCACATGTTGGCGGCTGTCCCCCTGCTCGTTCTCCCCGTGGCCGCCTACGCGGTTCTGGCCCTGATCCTGGGCGGCGGGCTCAACTCCACGGACGCCCACGCGCGGTTGACCCAGGCGCTGTTCAGCTTCAACACCGCTTCAGGCGGGGTCTGGCCCGTCAGTGCGGCCGATCTGCTTCTGGCCGCCGCCCTGATCATCGCCTTCATCGAACTGCTCAAGGGCATGAGCGACCGGCGGGTGATCATCGCCAACCATGCCCTGTCGATCGTGCTGTTCGTGGCCTGCCTGACAGCCATGCTGCTGGCCCCGGCCTTCGCCAACTCGACGTTTTTTCTGATCACACTGATCGTGCTGCTCGACTTGGTGGCAAGCTTCGTGGCCACCATGGGTCAAGTAAAAAGTTCTAGTCCGTCGAGGAAATAGCCTTACGGTGTCCAGTGGGCTAGCCAATCGGCCAGCGCCTGGGGCCTCATCGAGCGGGCGTCGGCCAGGGCTTCCTGATGGCCCCCGTTGATCAGATGGTCGCCGGAGTCCACTACCAGCAGGTTGGGCACGCCATCCACGCGTTTCACCCCCCAGTGGGTCGGAATATCCAAATTGCGGTCCATGCGGCCTACATCCACCAGCACCAGCACGTAATGGGCGTCGACGAAGGCGGCGACCTCCGGCAATTGCATCACCGCCGCCAGCAGACGGCAATCGGCGCACCAATTCCCGCCGAGATCTATCAGCAGCAACTTTCCGCTGGCGCGGGCCTGGGACTGAGCCCGCGCCACCTGATCGCGGGCGACGGCGGCGTGGTCATAGGGGAGGGGCAACGGCGTAGGCAGCTCGGCGAGACTCCGGATATGCACAACGGGCGCTGGGGCCGCCGAGGCGACCGGCGTTCCTTCTACAACCAAAAAGCTAGCGACCAGAGCGGCGGAAAGCACCCAGGCCCGGCCGGGAGCGACTCGCAACGGCGAAATCAGCCCGCCTTGGCGGGCGAGGCGGCGGCGGGAGCGGCCGCCGCAGCGGCCCTGGGCGCGGGCACTGGCAGGTTGGAGCCAAGGCTGTGCAGATAGGCGATCACGTTGATCCGATCCTGGGGCGCCTTCATCCCCTGATAACTCATCTTGGTGCCGTCGATATAGGCCTGAGGCCCCTTCAGAAATTCATAGATATGCTGGTAATCCCATATCGACTGCTTGCCGCTAAACGCGGTCATACCGGCCGAATAGGAAAAGCCCGGGTGGCTGCCCGGCTTGCGGCCGACCACGCCATAGAGCCCCGGGCCGATGTTATTCGTACCGGCCGCGTCAAACATGTGGCAGGCCTTGCAGGCCGAGGTCTTGGCTTCGCCGGCCGCGATATCGGCGGCCGGAAGCACCGTACCCCAATCAGGCGGGGTATCGACCTCAGCCACTGCGCCGCCGCCAGTGGCCTCAATGGGAACCGCGATCAGGTCGCCCGGCCTGGACGGTGGGGCATGCTCGAAGAATTTCGGGGTTATGATCGCGAGGCCTACGAGGGTCAGGGCCGTGGCGAGCCCAGCGCCGAAAATCTTGTTGCCGGTGAGGTCGCTCATCTGGAAGCCTAAGTCCTTGGGAATCGAGCCGGCATCCAGCGTCTAGATCGCCTGAAACCAGCCTCGTGTTGCGTCGCGGTCTCTTACACGCTACCGGCGCACGTGCAACCGGCGCGCCCGTCGTCGCCCTCCGATCCTTGAATTGATGAACCCCATTGTCCTGATTCCCGCTCGCATGGCCGCCCGGCGCCTGCCCGGTAAGCCGTTGGCGGATATCGGCGGCACGCCGATGATCGTGCGCGTCTGGCGTCAGGCGACGGAGGCTTGTGTCGGTCCGGTGGCCGTGGCGGTCGGAGACCCCGAGATCGCCGAGGCGATAGCCGCGGCCGGAGGAACCGCGATCGTCACCGACCCGGCCCTCGCCTCGGGTTCTGACCGGATCCTGACGGCCCTGGAACAGCTTGATCCCAAGGGTCGGCACGACGTTGTGATCAATCTCCAGGGCGACATGCCGTTCGTGGACACGCGAGTTCTGACCGCCTGTCTCGGCGTGTTGCGCCGCCAGGCGTCGTGCGACATCGCCACGGTTGTCGCGCCGGAAGCGGGCCAAAGCGACCGCGTCAACCCGGATGTAGTCAAGGCCGTGCTGGCCATGGAGCCCGACCGCCAATCCGGCCGGGCGCTCTATTTCACGCGCGGCGTCCTGTGGGGCGACGGACCAATCTGGCGTCATGTCGGCATCTATGGCTATCGACGCGCGGCGCTGGAGCGCTTCAACGCCTCGCCCCCGTCGCCGTTGGAGCGACGAGAAAGTCTGGAACAGCTGCGCGCCCTGGAACTGGGTTTGTCGATCTGGGCGGCCGTAACCCCGGTAGCGCCGGTCTCGGTGGATACGCCCGCCGATCTGGCCGCTGCCCGCACCTTCGCCGAAAGCAGACCTTGATGAACACCGCCTTGAGAATCGCGTTCCAGGGGGACCCCGGCGCCAACAGCGACGAAGCGTCCCGGGCCTATTTCCCGGGATGCCGGCCCGTTCCGCACGCGGCGTTCGACGAGGCCTTCGACGCGGTCAAGAGCGGCGACTGCGCGCTGGGGATGATACCGGTGGAGAACTCCATCGTCGGCCGGGTCGCCGACGTGCATCACCTGCTGCCGTCGTCAGGGCTGAAGATCATCGGGGAATATTTCAAGCCCATCCACTTCCATCTGATGGTCAATCCGGGAACCCGGCTGGCGGATGTCCGGACCGTGATCAGCATGCCCTTCGCAGCCAGCCAGTGTCGGCGCGCCTTGCGGACCTTAGGGGTGACCATCGAGCCGTCGGGCGACACCGCCGCCTCGGCCAAGGCCCTGGCCGCTCATCCCGACCCCGCCAAGGCCGCCATCGCCCCGGCCCTGGCCGCCGATATCTATGGCCTTCAGATCGTGATGCGCGACATCGAGGACGAGGCGCACAACACAACTCGCTTTCTGATCATGACCGCCGATCGCAACCCTCAACCGCCGGCGCCGGATATCGGCTGCGTAACCAGTTTCACGTTCCGCGTGCGCAACATTCCAGCCGCGCTCTACAAGGCGATGGGCGGTTTCGCCACCAACGGCGTCAACATGACCAAGCTTGAGAGCTACATGGAAAACGGGGTGTTCGCGGCTACCTTGTTCTATGCCGAGGTCGATGGCCGCCCCGAGGAGCCCGCCCTGACCCGCGCCTTCGAGGAATTGTCGTTCTTCAGTGACCATTTCGAGATTCTCGGCGTTTTCGCCGCTGATCCGTTCCGCCACCAAAACGCCATTGCCATCTGAACTCGCTAGGCTTGCGCCGGCGGTTCCCGCGGCTCTCGGCGCAGCGGGTCTTGCGGGCTACGAACTGGTCGGATTGCAGAGTACGCGGGGTCACATCGGGCCTGATCGGCCCCCGGGCCGCCGTCCTGGATCTCTGCGCTATGATACGGTGGCGGCGTTGTGGCTGGACGTGTCGGAAACGACAGCCGCTGACCAAGATGGCCGCCGCCATCCGAACAGTGCGACAAACCGCCACACCGCAAGGATTCTCCATTGAGGCTTTTGTTAAAAACATTGCCATAAAGGGAGTGTTTGCTCATTCGAACTATGGGAAAGTCGGCGATCGGGAAACAATTTTTGAGACTGGACCGTAGTGATATGCCTACCCTGTTGACCCAAGGTTTCTCCGCGGCCGGGCTCGCCTTATCGGCGGCGTTCCTGCTGACATCGTTTCCAGCCGTGGGCGGGACGATTATTCCGACCCCCGTGAACGTTCTCCCATTCGTGCCCCTCACCGCCAGCCCTTCGCCGATCACCCTGGTCGAAGGAAACTCAACCCAACTCGTCTATACTTTTACGGACAATACGGCGACTGGGATTTATCTCAATGTTTTCAAAGCCATTAATACAACTAATCCCAGGTCTTGTGGCGCCGATTGCCCCACCAGTACGGTACTGGATCAACATTTTCACCTGATCGGTCCAGGTCAATCCTACAGCTATCTCGTGCCGATTATATCGGCCCTTGACGTTGATACAGGAGCCGAGACTTCATTGGTCAGCAACTCGGTTGTGCAGGGGACGATCTGGTGGGAATACAACCTGCCGGGCCGTGGCCAACTGATCTACAAACAGTCGACCAAGGTCAAGATCGCGGTCGTGGAGCCATCTACGGCCTCTCCAACCCAGGCCTCACTGAGCCTGGCCTCGCCTTCTGCAGTCCCCGAACCCGCCAGTTGGGCGATGATCCTAATCGGCTTCGCGGGCTTGGGTACGGTTTTGCGCTCGCGGCGACGGGCCACAAGGGAATTAGCCTAGCCTTCTTCAACGACTATGAGAGGCTTACTCCCGAGCACGCGGGCGAAGCTATCGCGACGGCGCTGACCGTATGCTGTCTCGGGCCTGGCTGAATTACGTCGGCGTTTCCTCGGCCCAGGCCTTGATCAGCTGGTGGGCGATGGCCAGGGCGCCGGGAGCCTTTGCATCCGCCACCTCGCCGCGCAGCATGGCGCGGGTCTCATCGCGGGTCATCCAGCGGACTTCGTCCAGCTCGATCTGGTCGGCCACCGCGTCGTCGTTTTCGACCTCGGCGATCAGACCGATCATCAGCGACGACGGATAGGGCCAAGGCTGGGTGGAGTGATAGCGCACCGATCGGGTCTTCAGGCGGGCCTCCTCCCAGAGCTCGCGAGCGCAGGCCTCCTCGATGGATTCGCCGGGCTCGAGAAATCCGGCCAGAGCTGAATACATCAGCTTGGGCCAGGCCGCCTGGCGGCCGACCAGACAACGTTCGCCCTTGACCGCCAGCATGATCACCACAGGATCGGTGCGGGGGAAGTGCTGGGTCTCGCAGGACGGGCAGACCCGCTTCCAACCGGCCTCCGCGACCTCCGAGGGCTGGCCGCAGGCGGAGCAAAAGCGGTGCTTGCGGCGCCACTCGAACATCGATTTGGCGGTGGCGACTATCGCAGCTTCGGTACCCGGCATGGTCATGGCGATCACGCGCAGGTCCTCGAACCGGCCCAACCCCTCCAACGGCCCATCGGCGGGGTCGGCGCGGCCGTCCAGATCCACGGCGAACACCGCCACACCCTGCCACAGGCCCAGGAACAGCAGCTTCTCCGGCCCGCCGGCCAGTTCCTTGGCCATGCCGGCGGGAATATAGGCGATCTGGGTCCCGCCCCCCTTGGCGGTCTCGACCAGCGGCTTTCCGTTCCAGAGCGCCAGTCCCAGGGCGTCAGGCGCCGTCAATTGGCCGGCGATCCATTCGGGATCGGCGCGATGTTCGCTGACACGATCCAGCGGGTTGCCGGCGAAGATGTTGGTGAAGGCTTGCAGGGTCATGGCCTGTCTCTAGGGCGCCGAGGCCGATCCGTCATGCCCCCTTCGCGAACGTCACCCGGCCCGGCGACGCTTCGAGGCCAAGCGGCCAGTTAGCGCCAAGGCTGGCCATGTGCAGATGGCGGGCGCGCGGCGGAATCGATGTTGAGCCGTCCTTAGTTCGTCGTCGAACTCAACAATAAACTCGATCGAGTCCGTTACTCGACCTTCGAACGCCGATCGAAAACGTCGTAGATATCAATGGCGAGATTGCCGTTGGCGCCGAAGGCGCGCCAATTCGGCGCGCTGCCACTGCGACCCGGTGCGCCATTCGCATCGTCACAGGAAGCTGGATTGTTGCGGTCACACTTGCGGATCAGAAATAAAAAACGAAACCAACCCCAGTACAGAAGCAGAAAAAAGTATCAATCTCAATAAAATTGAACTAACTAGGTATTTTTTATCGATAGTTGTGATGTATATTCCGGTAAACAGCACCAAAACAGCGGTGTTTTTTATCAAAAATGGGTTTATCTTCGAGTAATTATTGAATAAATACAGCAGATTTATCGCAAAAAATACCGTCGATACCGACAAAATTAGATAATAGGTCATTCTAATTAGTTTTCTTTGCATAAACCGCTATCACCTCCTGATAATCCAACATTTTCTTCCGTACTGTCCAGTTTTGATGCGACCAAATCGCGTACGGGACCTGCGGGAATATCATTCAAAAGAAATTCATTAATTTTTCCCAAAAGATAACCACTTCCGTTCCTATTGCTAAAAATCAGATTAGTTATACTAACAGAATCTTTCATGCCCGTACCTACAATATACATTGCTCCTCCTGCACCAGCTGCCAATTCTCCAACCATAATCTCCGGGGCTATAGCAGTAATGGCGAGCCCGCCCAAACCAAAATCGATGCTATAACGCTGCATACTATCGCCTGCGTGCGAAAAAGCGGCAGCGATATCGGAGCAATTTTTTGGTTTTTCTTTATTGCTATCCTTTGTTCCAACATGTTCACTACTCAGCCCGTTCGGCGGACCTGAACTGAAATTCAATGCTGGAAGGAATTTGGACAGCGAAGCGATTGTCTGAGAGACGACGACGGACGCGGCGTCGCGTCCGATACATCCACAGCTGGTTACCAATATGTCGCCAATGGATTGATCATCCAGCCCGGGTGGATCTATGCCGTTGATCGGGTCACCGCTGACATAGGCATACAGGTTCATCCCGCCATTGTATCCGATGGGATCGGACTGCAGAAACCGCCCCAGGGTCGGCGAATAGTCCCGGGCTTTGTAGTGATAGAAACCGACCTCCGGGGTCCAGATCTGGCCCGTGTACTGGAACCGCCCGGTGTTCGACCCGGCCGGCACGCCATATTCGTCATAGCTGTTCATCGACGTCGCCGCGCCCGAGGCGTTGGCGTAGGCGATCGTCGAGCCGCGTTCGTCGGCCAGCAGCCACTGGCGGCTGGTCGTCCCGGGTCCGGCATAGGCGACGATGGTCTCATCGACGCCGGGACCCGGCACATAGCGCTGATAGAGCACGCCGTTGTCCTGCGCCGTCATGCCGTATTCCGCCAGCAGGCTGGAACCGCCATAACGAAACCAGCGACTGCCCGTCGTGGCGACGCCCCCGGCCAGGTCGGTCACCTCCATCAGCCGTCCCACCGGGTCGCTGCGCAGGGTGGCGGTGGTGCTGAACGTGGTGAGATTGTTGTCCGAGTCATAGGCGTAGCTGTTGACGCTGTCCGAATTCAGCCTGCCGTGGGCTATAGGTCCAGGCGGTAGACGGGGTCGCTATGGTTTCGACGCCCCCTCTGAGACTCTTGAAGGCCATAGAACCCGCGGTCAGCGGGAAGCTCGTAGCGACGCCAATCATGCACGCCGACCCGGCGCACGATCCGCCAGGCCCCGCCCCGGCGCTCCAGCCGGTCGAGGTATCGGCCTCCGATGATGACGTCCATGCCGGCGGCGTCCGCGAAAGCCTCGGGCGGGTCGTCGGCCACGCGGTGATAAGCCGTGAAATAGCTCTCGGCCTCGGCTTCGTCGCCGCGCACGGCGATCGAGATGTTTCCCAGATGATGGTGGGTCGCGACGCACCCTCGCAGGACATCGAGCGCGAAGCCGACGAACGTCTCGGACGGTCCGACATAGCCGTGGTCGTGTTGCGAATCCGGGTGGAAACAGGACCCCAGAAGCATGGCGTCCAGGCGATCGATCGCCCGGCAGTACCGCGTCAGCACCTCGGATATTTCAGCGCGATCGACCAGCGCGCGCACAGCTGGATCCATAGGCCTTGGCCCTCCCATATTGGACAGTTGTCTCTGGTGGCCTGAACACAGCATTGATAGTGGCCATCGCCAACAGGCGATTTGGGGAGGAGGCGCCGGATGAACGACGGGTTCGATGTGGTGGTCGTCGGCGCCGGCGCGAGCGGTATGGCGGCGGCGATCGCGGCTCACGATGGCGGAGCCACCGTCGCGCTTCTGGACAAGGCCGACACCATCGGCGGCACGGCGGCGATTTCCGGCGGAGTCGTGTGGGCTCCGGCGAACCGCCACATGACCGGCGCGGACTCCGCCGAGGACAAGACGGCGGCACTCGCCTATTTTCATTCACTCAGCGACACGCTCGATGAACCGGTTCTTCGCGCCTTCGTCGAGGAGGCCGGCGGGGCGCTGGCGTGGCTCGAAGAGGTCACCCCGCTACGTTTCGCCAGCCTGGACGGTTACCCGGACTATTATCTGGACAGGCCCGGCGCGCTCAGACACGGCGGCCGTTCGTTGGATACGGACCTGTTCGATTTCAACCGGCTGGGCGCGTGGCGCGACAAGGTGTTCACCTCTGGACCGGTGTCGCGACTGATGCTGCGCGAAACACCCTTGGGCGGCGCCGACACGCTGCCGGACCCGGCGGTGTTCGCCTCTCGCGCACGGGCGGATCTGCGAGGCTTTGGTCAGTCGCTCGTCGGCGCCCTCCTGGCGGCGTGTCTGGAACGAGGCATCGAACCGATGCTGAAAATGCCTGCGAGAAAACTGATCGTGGACGACGGCGTAATCGTCGGTGTCGAGGCCGGGGCGGTCGACTCTCCGCGCAGGCTGTTCGGCCGGCGTGGCGTGATCCTCGCCACCGGCGGTTTCGAATGGAACGGGGCCTTGGTGGCGAGTTTCCTCAAAGGGCCTCTCACCTACCCAGCGTCACCCCCCGGCAACACCGGCGACGGCCTCAAGCTGGCCCAGCGCGTGGGTGCGGATCTGGGCAACATGACCAGCGCCTGGTGGGCGCCGACCATGACCAGCGGCCTGGAGACTTGGCCGAGCGGCGAGGCGCGATCCTCTCCCGTGCTGATCGAACGCACCCTTCCCGGCTCGATCCTAGTAAACCGGCGCGGCGAGCGGTTCTGCAACGAAGCGACCAACTATTCAGCCCTCGCGGGCGCATTTCATCGGTTCGACCCCAACCGCTACGCCTACGCCAATCTGCCGGCGTGGCTGATCTTCGACGGCGCCTATAAGGACCGATACATGGTAGGGCAGGTCCCACCGGGAACCGATGCCCCCGACTGGATCGCGCGCGCGCCAAGCCTGGCCGCCCTGGCGGAAATCGTCGGCTGCGACGCGCCGGGCCTCGAGGCGACGGTGACGCGGTTCAACGGCCATGCCCGGGCCGGACACGATCCGGACTTCCAGCGCGGCGTCAGCCCGTATGACACCTTTTACGGTGACCGCTCGCGCTCTGGCGCTGCGGGAACCCTGGGGCCGCTGGAGACCGCGCCCTATTTCGCGATTCCAATCACGATGGGGGCCTTGGGCACCAACGGCGGGGTGCGCACCGACGCTTTGGGGCGGGCCCTGGACCCGGACGGTAGCGTGATCGCCGGGCTCTATGCGGTCGGAAATGTCATGGCCGCGCCGACCGGCCAGGTCTACGCCGGAGCCGGTGGCACTCTGGGTCCCGCCCTGACCTTCGGCTGCATCGCTGGCCGGCATGCCGCGCAGCGCGCCAACGCCCCCACCCTCCAAGCCTGAAGGACCCCCGCCATGACAGCGATCAAGAGTGTTCTGGTCCTGGGCGCCTCGGGCGATCAGGGCCTGCCGTTGCTCGATAGCCTTCTGGGCGCGGGTTTCAGGCCGACCGCCGGGGTGCGTCGCGCCGACGCCATGACGGGGACGCGGCATGCGGCCATCGCCACCGTCCCCGCGGACCTGATGGACGAAGACTCCCTCGTGCGCGCCCTCGACGGCCAGGACGCCCTGGCGATGCACTTGCCATTCGAATTCGACCGGGCGCGGGCGGCGGGCTTCGGCGCGCGCATCGGTTCCGCCACTCGGCGGGCGGGCGTCAGGAAGATCGTCTTCAACACCAGCTGCTTCGTGGCCGACCATGACCTCGGGCTGAGCGCCCATGACGGCCGCCGCGACATCGAGGCGGCGGTCGCCGCCAGTGGGGCCGCCTATGTTGTGATACGGCCGGTCGTATTCATGGACAACATGATCCGCATCTGGTCCAAGCCGTCGATCGTCAACAACAGCGTGTTCGCCTACCCGGCCGCGAACACCCTGCGGATCAACTGGATCTGTCTGGAGGATGTCGCAGCCTGCATGGCCTGCGCCCTCGGGCGCGACGATCTGATTGCCGACAGGTTTCTCGTCGGCGGGCCGGAAACCCTGGTGGGCGCGGAGGTCGCCGAGCGGCTGTCCAGGGCGGCGGGGCGCACCATTCGATTCCAAAGCCTCACACCTGACGAGTTCGCCTCGAAAATGAGCCTTCTAGTGACGGGCTCGGCCGAGGTGGAGCCCCACGGCATGTATGACCGGATGGCCCAGTTCTATCGTTGGTACAATGCGCAGCCGGTCTCGCCGCTGGAAGTGGACCTTGAGCCTGTGCTGGCCAAACTGCCGATTAAACCTACGCCACTCGAGGTCTGGGCCCGGCGCCAGGACTGGGACCGGGTGTGATCCGAAGGATCGCCTCCAAATGACGATGTTAGGTCAAACAGAGTCACTTGCAAACGGTTCGCGATCTGCGACCATCCCCAGGCAAAGGTTTCCAAAGAGAGAACCTTGCGGGAGGACTGCGCCGATGATGGGTCTTTCGGTCGATCACCATATCGACCTGTTGTCCCGCGCCGCTAGCCTCGCGGACGCGGCGCAACCGCTTGTCGATATCGGCCGGGCGGTAGGTCTCGATCGTCCGGCCGTGGTCGCCGACTTCTCGAACGAAGGCCTGACGATGAGCCGCGAGGGCGGCCTGCTGGGTGAGATCTTCGGGTGGCTTCCCGCCCAGGCGCCGGGCCCGCCGACGGACCCGCTGCACCACGTCTGTCCGATCGGCAAGGCCTGCCGAGTGGCTATGCAGCCCTTCGTGTGGCGAGCCGCCGAGATCGGCTGCGCGGCCTTCTCATGGGACAAGCGGACGAAGGACTTCTGGGAGCACGCGGCGGGTCTGGGGATCGTCGGCGGGATCACCGTGCCGGTGCACATGCCACTGTCCCGCGTGGGGGCGGTGGGCTGGCTGGCAGTTGGTCATCCTGCGGACTTGGACGCCATCATCGTCACCTGGTCCAGCCAGCTGCGCCTAGCGGCCTATCTGTTCATGGACCACCTCTACCGCGAGAGGCCCGACACCACCGGCAAGGCGCCCCGCGCCGTGCTCAGCGAACGCGAACTCGAGTGCCTGACCTGGGTCGCCCTGGGCAAGACGGATGGCGAAATTGGCGAACTGATCGGCCGGTCCCCCTCGACGGCGCGCTTCCATGTCGACAGCGCGGTTGAAAAGCTGGGGGTCAACAATCGCACACGCGCGGCGGCGGTCGCGTGTCAGCTGGGGATGATTCGCGCCCTGGCCTGAGGCAGGTTGCGCGGCGCGAATCGGAAACGCCCGCCAGATCCGGAACCGCGCCATCGACCACGTCGAAGTCCTCGGGGCGGGGCATGCCCTCCGGATAGCGCCTTAGGGTCATCTGCCGGTTGATCGCGTTCATGACTCGTCCGCCAGGCACACCGTCGCCCGACCCTCCAGCGGATGGGCAGAGCCCTCGCGGACGGCGGTCACCCGCCCTGGGGCGGTGATGCGATCGCCGTCCAGCACCGCCAGCGGAAAGATCATGAACAGCTGTGTGATACAGCCCGGACCGGCCCTGGCATGCAGCATATTGACCATGAAGCTGAGGCCGAGCGGCCCCTGGTTGATCGTCCAGTGGCCGAAGCCCTGAGCGGCGGTGGCGTCGCGGTCCCAGTGCACCGGATTGGGATCCCGCAGCATCGCCGCCATGGTTCGCATGCGTTCGGGTCGCACGCGCTCTACCACCCGATCGGGGATTGTGTCGCCGACATCGACCTTCAGGGCAATCTGCTCCGGCCATAGTGCCAGGTGATGGTGGTTCGCGCCGCCAGCGTCCCGTCGGGTTCGACCACGGTGAATTGGAACTGGATACGATCGTGGGGGCCACGCTGACCCTCGAGCCTACGCTCCACCGAGATGACATGACCGTTGACATTGTAGGGCCGCATTTCGATCAGCGGCTTGAACATCTCCCAGTCGTAACTGTCGATGCCGATGGAAAAGTCGGATTCGGCAGGACCCAGGGCGAACATCTCGGCGATGGTGGCGCCGCTGCCGAGGATTGGCATATGAACAACACCACCGGATGGACCATGCCATCCGGCAGGAACTCCGCGCTGGTGTATTCGGTCAGCTGGAAGTTTTCCCAGTGCTCGACCGTGTAGACCCCGCCCGGGAACCGGTGGGCGACGGCCTTCTTGACCGCCGCCTCCGGGGGAACAGGTCTTGCCGTGACGTTCATGACCGCACCCGTGCCGAATCGTTAGGCGAATAGCAGAAGGTTCAGAATTTCGCCTGGATCTCGGCGCCCCAGCTGGCGCCCGGCCCCAGGGTGCCGGCGGCGAACAGCGGCGCGATGAAGACCGGCTGCTCGTGGCGCCAGTTGGTCAGGTTCCGGCCGAACACCGTGAACTTGTAGTCCTTCCAGCTGTAACTGGCCGATGCGGCCAGATCGGCGTGCGAGGGGATAACCTGGTGCGACTCGTTGTAGAGGTCGCCTTGTTCCTTATCGACCCAGGTCGCCCTGGCGTTGAGCGACAGATCACCGGGCCCGACCGGCATCGTATAGGTCGCCGAGCCGCCCAATGTCAGATCCGGCGCGTTGCGTGGGATCAGGAACGAAGCGTCCTGGATCTTCACGGGCCCGGCCTGATTGCCAGGATAGCCGATCATCAGACTGGTGTAGCGGGCGTTCAGATAGCCGAACGAGCCGGCTACACTGAGATGCTTCGTGACAATCCATTGCAATTCACCTTCAACACCTTTGTATTCGAGACCTCCAACATTAGTAAATAGAGTTACTACTGTATTTGTTGTATTGTCAAAAGCGATTGCTGATTCTTGCTTATTGTGAAACTCATTAATAAAGCCGGCCATATTGAACTGTAGTCGATGGTCAAAGAATTGCCCCTTCATGCCGATCTCGTAGGATTGCGTCGTCTCCGGCGCATACTGGTTCGACAGGAAGTCGGCGGTGTTCTGATTGACCCCAAAGAATCCGCCGGAGTGCCAGCCTTCAGAGAAAGAGCCGTAGAACAGCACATCATCGGTCATCTGATAGGCGAGGGCCACCGTAGGCGTCACCTGCGAGTAGCTCTTGGTCAGATCCGCCTTGCTCGGAAAGTCGTCGACACCGACCCGCGCCAGCGGCAGAAGGTAAGACTGATAGCCGATGAAATGCTTCTTTTCGTAGGTGTAGCGAACGCCGGCGGTCAGGGTGAACTTGGGATAGAATTCCCAATCGCCGTGCGCGAAGAAAGCCAGGGAGTCGGTATTCTGTGACTCATAGAGCTTGTTGACGACACTGGAGCCGTAGCCGGCCCCACCTCCGGGCACCCCCGGGTCGCACTGCACACGCCCGAATATGGCCGCGCGAGACTGCGCGGGGGTCGGGGCCTGGTTCGCCAGAACTGGCGTCGTATCACGCGATGCCAGGCAGGCCGATATCGGATCCGTGAACCCAGACGACGCGGCCAGAGCGGGGCGCGCCCAGGTGTTGTTGGCGACGTTGTACCCGCTCAGTTCCGGCACAAGTGTCCAGAACTGGCCGCCCGTGACCCACCGGCGGGTGAAATAGTTGTTGAAATAGTACCCACCCAACACGAGATTGACCTTCCCGGCCTTGGTGTCCCAGTCGCCCTCAAGTCTCAATTCCTGGCTGAATTGATGATAGTGCGCGTCTGTCGAGATGGTGATCAGGTCGGCGCTGCTACCGTCAAAATCCTCCGACGCCAGCTCATGCTGTTTGCGATAACCCGTTACCGAGACGATCTTCAGGTTGCTGTTGACCTTGGCGGACATGTTGAGGGTGTAGGCGCCGGTCTGGACATCCCCAGGGCTGGCGAAATTGTCGGAGATCGTCGTGGGGAGGGCCAAATTGGTGCGCGCCGGCACGTTCTGCAGGCCGAATATCCCCGGCAGGAAGGTGGTGATGAAACCCCCTCCCGGACCGAGGGCGGAGCCGACAGCATTGATATCGCTGGGCGTCTGCGCGGGCTGCAGGACGCCGGGCGCAGTGTTATAGTTGGTCAGGAAGGCCCCGCCCTGGCTGCGATCCTCATACTTCTCGACGGTCAGAACCGCCTTGAACCAGTCATTGGGCGTCCACTTCAACACACCGCCGAAATTCTTATAGTTTTTCTGCGGCTGGTTGATGTTCAGATATGAGTTGTGAAGATACCCATCGCGGTTCTGCGAGTGCCAGAACAGCTTCAGCGCCAGAACATCCTTGATCACAGGGGCGTTAAAGACGGCCCGGAACTCCTGATCATTCCAGCTTCCGGTCGTGTATTGCAGCTTGGCGCCCCAGTCGCCAGTGGGTTCGGTGCGGATGACATTCAGAGCCCCGCCGATCGTGTTGCGACCGAACAGGGTCCCCTGCGGCCCGCGCAGGATCTCGATCCGCTGCAGGTCAAAATTGTCGATGATCTGACCGGGGAGGGACCCCAGATAGACGCCATCGATCAGGACGCCGATGGGCGAGTCGATCGAGTTGTCATCCAATCGGGAGGGACTGATCCCGCGGATGGTGATGTTGGCGGCGTTGGCGCGCTGGGCATAGCCGTCGATCCGCACGTTGGGCGTGTAGGCGACGACGTCACGAATGTCGCGGATATCAGCGGTCTTCAATTGTTCGGTGATGGCGGTCATGGCGATCGGCACCTTCTGAACCGACTCCTCGCGCTTGCGGGAGGTGACGATCACCTCCGGGATCCGCAGGTCGCCACCGTCGGCTTTCCCGCTCGCGGCAGAGGCCGCGGCCGCCTGCGCGCCGGCCGGTGCGAGCAGGACCCCGGGGGTGAGAAGAGGGAGAATGGACGCCGCAAGCAGCATGCGCTCCGCGCGGCTAGGAATGGTCTTCATTAGGTCCTCCCAAGGATATTTTCTTTGCAAAACAGCGAATCAAAGTCAGCGTCCGATTGTCTGGCCCGCCGGTGAGGCGCCGGATCAGGGGCCTCCCGCAACGCTGAGGCACTGACCGGTGGTCCACTCGGCGGCCGGCGAGGCGAAGAAAACCGCGGCTGCGGCGATGTCCTCGGGCATGCCGACCCGGCCCAGCGGAATCGACGGGGTGAACGCCTTCTCCACCGCGCCCTGATCCATCCGCATCGATTCCGACAACATTTCGGTGCAAGCCACGCCTGGATCGATGCAGTTGACCGTGATCCCCCGGGGGCCCATTTCGACCGCCAGAGTGCGTGTCATGGCGATCGCGGCGGCGTTTGCCGTGGAGTACGCGCCGTAGACGGGACTGGCCCCCAGGGCCGCGACCGAAACGACGTTGATGACCCGGCTGCCGGTCTTCATGCGGATGGCGGCCTGCTGACACCCGTAGAACTTGTGCCGCAGGTTGAGGGCAATCTGCTCGTCCCACTTCTGCAGGGTGATATCCGGCAGGGCATGCTGCCTGCGGTCCAGATTGCCGCCGGCGTTGTTGACCATGATGTCGATGGCGCCGAGTTCGGCGACAACCCGGCCGAGAGCGGAGGGAATGACGGCGTCCTCCATGACATCACCGGCAATCGCCAGCGCGCGACGATCTCCGAGGCGACCGCGTCCACATCGGTCTGGCGGCGCGCCAGGATCGCTACATCCGCGCCACAGCCGACGATGGCCAAGGCGATGCCACGGCCGATCCCCTTACCGCCGCCGGTGACCATCGCGACCTTTCCGTCAAGGCGGAAGCAATCAAGCATGTCCTTGGCCTCCCTGGCTCCCGCTTCAGCAACCAACCTCCGCGGGCGCCTTCCCGAGGGTCGGGACGTTCATCGACGCCTTATCAAGTAGACTAAACCTCGCGGTCACCCGCTCCCACTGACGAAACCGTTAGTTGACGGAGCAAGTTAAACAGGTTTTGCAGTCTTGTCCCGATCCCGCTTTTGGCTGCGGGATCGATTACGGCGGGCGCGGGTGCGGGTGTGTCGACGTCCGGCCTATGCCGCCTCCAAAGGCGGCGTTCGCCTGATGACCAAAGCCCTGGCCGCGGAGCTGGGCAAGCGGAACATCCGCTGCAACTCCGTCCATCCCGGCGTGATCTGGACCAACATGCAGGCCGGCCCCGGCGGAGGGACCCACTAGGCGGCAGAGCGAATGACGTCATCCCTCCCCCTCGGGCGGGTGGGCGACCCGGAAGATATCGCCAACGTCATTCTGTATCTCGCCTCCGACGAGTCAAACTACGTCACCGGCGCCGAATTCACCGTAGACGGGGGGATGACGGCGGTCTGACGGTCTTCCATGCGCCCTGTCCGGCAGACGGCGCGCGCCACACTTGCATCGGGCCCTCCGTCACGCGATATAGGGGACGGAGATCGGCGATGGGCGGAGGCCTCGCCAACCCGGTCAGGTCCGGAAGGAAGCAGCCGTAACGAAATAGTCTCCGGGTCGCCGCCGGTCTCCACCTGTTTCCGCTTCCGCTGGCTGTCTTTAGCCCCCAGGCACGATGACCAATCTCGACTCCGCGCTCGACAGTGAACCCGCCGAGCGCGACGAGGCCACGGCCGACATGTTCGGCGCGCCCGTCGTGTCTTCCACGGCGACGTCGGCGCCCTACACCGTTATAGCCCGCAAATACCGGCCTCAGAACTTTGAGGACCTGATCGGCCAGGAGGGCATGGTCAGAACCCTAAGGAACGCCTTCACCACTGGGCGGATCGCCCACGCCTTCATGCTGACCGGGGTGCGGGGCGTCGGCAAGACCACCACCGCCCGTCTGCTGGCCCGGGCCCTGAACTATGAGAGCGACACGATTCACGCGCCGAGCATCGCCGACCTTGCGGTCGAGGGCCGGCACTGTACTGCGATCGTCGAGGGGCGTCATCTGGATGTTTTGGAGCTGGACGCCGCCAGCCGCTCCAAGGTCGATGAAATGCGCGAGCTGCTGGATGGGGTGCGCTACGCCCCCGCCGAGGCACGCTACAAGGTCTACATCATCGACGAAGTGCATATGCTATCGCCCCAGGCTTTCAACGCGCTGTTGAAGACGCTGGAAGAGCCGCCCCCGCACGCGAAGTTCATCTTTGCCACCACCGAGATCCGCAAGGTGCCGGTGACCATCCTGTCCCGATGCCAGCGGTTCGACCTGCGGCGGGTCGAGCCCGAGGTGCTGATCACCAGCCTGGCTGCGATCGCCGCCGCCGAGGGCGCGAGGATCGAGCCCGAGGCCCTGACCTTGATCGCCCGGGCGGCGGAAGGGTCGGTGCGAGACGCCCAGTCGCTGCTGGATCAGGCGATGGTCCAGGCCATGGACGGCCAAAGCGTCAGCGGCGCCGTGGTTCGCGACATGCTGGGCCTTGCCGATCGCGCCCAGACCATCGCCCTGTTCGAATCTACGGTTCGCGGTGACGCGGCGGCTGCGATTGAGACTTTTCGCGGGCTCTATGCGGTCGGCGCCGACCCGGCCACGGTGATTCTGGATCTGCTGGAGCACGCTCACGGGGCCTTGATCGCCAAGACTGTCGGAGTGGAAGCCCTGACTTTGCCCAAAGACCAGACCGCCCGGCTGGCGGCCCTGGGCTCGTCCATTTCGCCTGGAACCCTCAGCCGGGTCTGGCAGATGCTGCTGAAGGGGCTCGACGAGGTCCGCCGCGCTCCCGACCCGGCGGCGGCGGTCGACATGGTGCTGATCCGCCTGGCATATGCGGCCGACCTGCCGGGGCCGGAAGACGCCCTTCGGACCCTGCGCGAGGAGGGCGCCCCGGCGCTGGGCGCTCCGACCGGTCCGTCGCAGCGCGGGCCGCGCGGCGGCGGCGCGCAGATGGCGCGGACGGCGCCGCAGATGGCGATCCAGGCGCGCGCCGACGGCTTCGCCCACCCTCAGTCGTTCGACGACCTAGTCCGCCTGGCCGACGAAAAACGCGATGTCAGCCTGAAGATCGATCTGGAGCGCTATGTACGGCCGATCAGCTTCAAGACCGGCGCGATCGCCTTCGAGGCCGAACCTGGAGCGCCGTCGAACCTTTCGCAACGCCTCGTCACCCGGCTGAAGGAGTGGACCGGCCAAGCCTGGCTGGTGGCCTGCGACGGTGGTGGCGGCGCCGACACTCTGGCGGAGCGCCAGAAGCGCGCCTCGGCGCAAGCCCAGGAGGCGGCCATGGCCGAACCCTTCGTGCTGGCGGTGCTGTCGGCCTTTCCCGGAACCGAGATCCTGGAAGTCCGCCATCCAACTCTGCTGGATGCGGCGCCAAGCGAGGACGGCCAAGCCGATGATAGCCAAAACGATGATGAGGACTGACCAGCGATGAAAGACCTCACTGAGCTGATGAAACAGGCGCAGGCTATGCAGCTGAAACTGCAGGCCGCCCAGGCGGAGCTGGCCCGGACCGAAGTCGAGGGCGTTTCCGGCGGCGACATGGTGCGCCTGACTTTGACGGGAGAAGGCGCCCTGGCGCGCCTGACCCTGGATCAGAGCCTGATGGTCCCGGGAGAGGGCCAGATCGTCGTCGACCTGATCATCGCCGCCCACGCCGACGCCCGACGAAAACTCGAGGCGAGGCAGACCGAAGTGATGCGCGAAGTCGCCGGCCCCCTGGCGGGAATGCCGGGCATGCCCGGCATGCCGAAGTTTTAGACCCGGCGGCGTCTGGAAAAAAGGCGCCGCCTGAGGGGCCGAGCAAACCGCCAGCCCTTGGGCAAGAAGAAGCGTTCTGTGCGCAGGAATTGCTGCCAGGCGACCGGGAATACCTCGGGGTCACGGCGCAGCAGACGGCGGATCGGGAAAACGAAGCGCGGGTGACGGCGCTGCAGACCGATGAACCTGCGGCGCGCCTGCCTGGAAGTGCGCAGCACGATGATCAACCCCAAAACCAGCACGGGAATGCCCAGGTGCAGAGGCAGGACCGCCCCCAGCAGCCCAATGCCGATCAACACCCAGCCTGCGGCCTCGGTCGCCAAGCGGCTCCACCGACGCTGGCGGGACATCGGCGGGCGGAGCAGGCTAGGCGGGCGGACGCTGAACAGGGACATGATCGCGAGCTTTTCGCGCCGGCCCCCGAACTGGAGGCGGTCGCGACGGAGCACTCATATGGCCCAGAATTCTCCGGGCGATAGTGGCCAAACGCACAGTCAATACGAACGATTTGACCGTTGCATTTCGGCCATAGGTAACACTACGAATCAGGCCGCCGGCGCGGTCCATCTCAGCCGCGGTTTGCGCGCCGCCAGGGTCTCGTCCAGCCGCCGCAACGGAGCATGGAACGGAGCGCCCTTGAACATCTCCACCTCGCCCGCCTTGGCGGCGGCGGCCAGAGCCAGCAAGGTATCGCAGAACCGGTCCAACTCTCGACGCGACTCGGTTTCGGTGGGTTCAATCAGCATGGCGCCGTGCACCACCAGGGGGAAATACATCGTCATCGGATGGAACCCCGCGTCGATCATCGCCTTGGCGAAATCGAGAGTAGTGACCCCAGTGCCCTCCAGCCAGGAATCGTCGAACAACACCTCATGCATGCACGGTCCGTCCGGGAAGGCGGCGCTCATCACCCCCGACAGCCTAGCCTTGATGTAGTTGGCGTTGAGGACGGCGTCCTCGGCCACCTGACGAAGCCCGTCGGCGCCGTGGCTCATCATATAGGACAGTGCCCGCACGTACATGCCCATCTGGCCGTGGAACGCACACATCCGGCCGAACGCCGGACCGCCTTTGGCATGCTCCTCAAGCCGCAGGGTTTCACCGTCGTGAACCACCCAGGGGATCGGTGCGAAGGGGGCCAGGGCGGCGCTGAGCACCACCGGCCCGGCGCCAGGCCCACCGCCGCCGTGGGGGGTGGAAAAGGTCTTGTGCAGGTTGATGTGCATGGCGTCGACGCCAAGGTCGGCCGGCCGGACCCGGCCCACGATAGCGTTGAAGTTCGCCCCGTCGCAGTAGAAATAGGCCCCCGCTGCGTGGGTCAGCCGCGAGATCTCCAAGATGTCGCGCTCAAACAGTCCGCAGGTATTGGGGTTGGTGACCATCACCGCCGCCACGTCGGGTCCGAGATTGGCGGCCAGATCGGCAAGGTCGACGCGGCCATCGGGCGTCTGGCCGATCTCCCGCACCTGGTAGCCGGCCTGGGCGGCGGTGGCTGGATTGGTTCCATGGGCTGAGGTGGGAACCAGCACCACGCGGCGTGCATCCGCCTCGCCATCCCGCGCCGCCTGGCCTTCATGCGCGGCGCGGATGGCCAGGAGACCGCAGAGCTCTCCCTGGGCGCCGGCTTTGGGCGAGAGGGCCACGGCTGGCATACCGGTCAGTGTCTTCAGCCAATGAGCCAGTTGATCCATCACCGCCAGGGCGCCCTGGACGGTGGATTGGGGCTGCAGTGGATGGATGTCGAGGAAGCCCGGGAGCCGGGCCAGCTTCTCGTTCAGGCGCGGATTGTGCTTCATGGTGCACGACCCCAGCGGATACAGCGCCAGATCAATGGCGTGGTTTTTCTGCGACAGCCGCACATAGTGGCGCATGGTCTCGGGCTCGGAGAGGCCGGGCAGCTCGGGCGGAGCGGCCCGAGTCAGGCCGGGCAGATCGACGGCGTCGAGATCGCCGTCGCCGATCTCGAAATCGACCCCGGTCTGTCCCCAACCGCCCAGTTCGAAGATCAGCGGCTCGTCCTGCAGCAGGCCCCGGCCGGCCGGGATCGGCGCTCCGGAGTCCAGCGCCTCGCTGGCTCTGGTGGGTCGACCCACACTCAGCATGGTCATGGGTTGATCTCCGCGCTGAGGGCTTTCGCAAGGGCGTCGATATCGTCGGGGGTGGTGGTCTCGGTAGCGCAGACCAGCAGCACGTCGTCCAGCCCGGCGTCCGGATCGAGGCGCGAGAACGGAACCCCCGCCAGCACGCCACGCGCCGCCAGGGCCTCGACCACCGGCGCAGCGGGCGTGGGCAGCCGGACGGCAAATTCGTTAAAGAACCGGAGCGTCAGGATCTCCACCCCCGGGATCGCCGCCAGGGCGTCCCGCGTTCTTTTGGCCCGGGCGTGGTTGATCCTGGCCAGCGTGGCGAGCCCGGCGCCACCGAGGATCGACATGTGAATTGAGAAGGCCAGGGCGCAGAGGCCCGAGTTGGTGCAGATGTTGGAGGTGGCCTTGTCACGGCGAATGTGCTGCTCGCGGGTCGAGAGGGTCAGCACGAAACCCCGCCGCCCCGCCGCGTCCACGGTCTCGCCGCACAACCGCCCCGGCATGTGGCGCAACAGTTTTTCGGTACAGGCCATCAGGCCCACATAGGGACCACCGAAGTTGAGGCCGTTGCCGATCGACTGGCCCTCGGCCACGGCGATATCCGCGCCCATCTCGCCAGGGGACTTGAGCAGGCCAAAGGCCACCGCCTCGCTAGTCACCACAATCAAAAGGGCTCCGGCCGCGTGGGCCGCCTCGGCGATGGCCGAGACATCGGTCACCACGCCGAACACATTGGGTGTCTGCACCACAACGCATGCCGTTTCGGCATCGATCGCGGCGACGACGGCGGCCTCGGCGTCGACCGCCGCCGGCAACCGCAGAACCTCCACCCCGGCGGTGTGGGCCAGGGTGTGGGTAGTCTCGCCGTAGTGCGGGTGGAGCCCGCCGGACAGCACCGCCTTGCGCCGCCGGGTGACCCGCGTCGCCATCAGCACCGCCTCGGCGCACGCGGTCGAGCCGTCGTACATTGAGGCGTTGGCAACCGGCAGGCCGGTCAAGGCCGCCACCTGGCTCTGGAACTCAAACAGCACCTGCAAGGTGCCCTGGGCGATCTCCGGCTGATACGGCGTATAGCTGGTCAGGAACTCCGAACGCTGGATCAGGTGATCGACGCTGGCCGGCACATGATGGCGATAGGCGCCGGCGCCACAGAAGAACGGCCCAGACCCGGCCGCGCGGTTGCGGCTGGCCAGCCGGCCCAACGCCCGCTCCACGGCCAGTTCGCTGGCGTGCGGCGGCATGTCCACCGGCCCCGACAGCCGGGCGGCGGCGGGCACATCGGCGAACAGGGCGTCTATGTCGGCGGCGCCGATCACGGCAAGCATTTCGCCGCGGTCGGCGGCGGTCAGGGGCAGGTAGCGCATGATCAGAGCCCCGCCAGGAAGGTCTCGTAGGCCGCCCGGTCCATCAGGCCTTCGACCTCGTTGGGGTCGGCGACCTTGATCTTCACGAACCAGCCGGATTTCTCCGGCTGATCGTTGACGGTCTGGGGATTTTCGCCCAGTTCGCCGTTGGCCGCCGTGACCTCCCCACTGATCGGCGCGAACACGTCCGAAGCGGTCTTGACGCTCTCGACGACCGCCATGGCCTCTCCGGTCTTGATCACCTTGCCAGCTTCGGGCAGCTCTACGAACACCACGTCGCCAAGCTGTTCGGCGGCGTAGGCGGTGATGCCGATCGTGGCCGTATCGCCGACCAGATCGACCCATTCGTGATCCTTAGTGAATCGCATCATGTTGTTTTTCCTTGAGGACTTCGGCTTCAGGATTTTGGCTTGCGGACGTAGCCGTGGGGGACGAATGGCAGGGCGACGACCACCGCGGCCTGGGTGCGGCCGCGCACCAGAACCTTCAGTTCAGTCCCCGGTTCGGCGAAAGAGGGCGGGACATAGCCCATGGCGATCGAGGCCCTGAGGCTTGGGGAAAACCCGCCGCTGGTCACCGCGCCGATGATCGCACCAGAGGGACCAGCGATCGGCGCGCCTTCCCGAGCAGGAGCACCCTCTAGCACCCGTAGGCCGATTCTCACCCGCATCAGGCCACCAGCCAACTCGGATGCAACCCGCTTGACGCCCGGAAAATCCCGGGCCTTCAGCCTGCGCTTGGAGACAGCAAAACCCAGGCCAGCCTCAATGGGGGAAACAGTCTCGTCGGCGTCGTGGCCGTACAACGGCAAGCCCGCCTCCAACCGCAGCGAATCCCGGGCGCCCAGACCGACTGGCGCGGCGCGGCCGTCGGCCAGCAGTCGGGCCCAAAGACGTTCGGCCAGGTCGGCGGGGACCAGAATCTCGAACCCATCCTCGCCGGTGTAGCCGCTGCGCGAGATCGTCAGGGACGCGCCCTCGAAAGTCAGGGTCGTGAAGGTCATGAAGCCGAGGTCCGGCACAGCCGGAATCAGGGTCGTCAGCAGGTCGGCGGCCTCTGGCCCCTGGACGGCGATCAGGGCGCCGTCATCGGCACGAACCAGGCGCCCGGCGGGGCCCGCGCACGCCTCGATAGCGGCGAAATCGGCATCCTTGGTCGCCGCGTTGACCACCACATACAGCCGACCTTGAAGCTCGGGATCGGCCGGCCGGCCAATCATCAGATCGTCCAACATGCCCCCCTCGTCGTTCAGCAGCAGGGTGTAGCGCAGGTGTCCAGGCTTCAGCCCGCGAATGTCGCCGCAAACCAGGGGCTCGATCAGGGCGGCGACGGCCCGGTGGTCGGCTTCGCCGTCGCCGGAGGGCGAGGTCAGCTCCAGCCAGGCCGGACCCATGTGCGACACGTCGAACAGGCCGGCGTGGGCGCGCGTCCAGAGATGCTCTTTCAGGATACCGGCTGGGTAATGCACCGGCATGCCGTAGCCCGCGAATGGCGTCATGCGCGCGCCGAGAGTCACGTGACTTGCCGAGAGCGGTGTCGATTTGGGGGATTCGCCGGTCATTTGGTCTCCAGGGAACACACGGACGGGCGACAATGGCGGACGGTCCACCGGTCATCGCGCGCCCCCGCTGTCCCTTGGGCCTGAGAGTTTCCGGGCCGCGCGCCCTTGCTCCTTCGGCGAGTCGTCCCTGGGAACCCAGACACGTCTCTTTCCAGCGTTTCTGTGGCTTTCGCGGTCCTTTTGCCTGAGCGTTTCCGGGGCGGTTGCGCCTTCGGCGCCGGACTGAAACCTGTTGTCCGGCCTCTCCCGCGAGAGTCGATGTTTGTCTGGGGGAGGGTTCGGGGCAAGTCAAGCCGCGCGGTGCGCCGCGGGTGACCGCTGTTGGCGGCGCCGTGAAATTGAGCGGCTGGACGATCGCGGCGTCTTATGCTTCGGTCGATGCGGGTGCGGCCGGAGAGCGCCGATCCAAGGGGGGCGATCAAGAATGACCAGCGGGCGTCAGAAGGTGCTGGTGCTCTATCTGGCCAATTCGGCCCTGGATTCCCCCGTGGTGGGTTGGGCGCAGTATGACGGCACGGGCGAGACGCTGCATATGGCGGGTGACAGAGACACGCCGCCCTACGCCACCGGCTTGGCGGCCCTGAGAGGCGGGTGGCGGCTGTTGCAGGCGGCGCAATTGCTGCCGCATGCCCGTGGTGAGGAATTCGACCTCGCCTATTTGAAGTATGAATTCTTTTTCGAGCAGTGGATCGAAACTCCGTGACCGAAAACACTGCGATCCAGGCCCCACCCCTGCTGTCCGACGAACAGATGGCCCGTTTCGTGGCGCGCGGCTTCCTGCGGTTCGACGCCGCCGTGCCGGCCGAGATCAATCAGGCGTTCCTGGCCGAGGCGGGGCAAGCCCCGGACCCGACGCCGGGTGGCAAACCATGGGCCACCTATGCCGCCTTGATGGCCAGAAACGCCATTCCGGAGATCGCCCCGGGCGCGCTGCTGTTCCAGGCCTATCCGGCCGGCGGGGCCGTGGCGCTTCTGCTGGACCTGCCGCTGGTGCGCGGCGCGATCGAGAGCCTGCTTGGCGACGATCCGGTGTTCGACCACCACTTCCTGCACGTGACCTTCACGCCGCGTTATAATGAGGCCGGCGGCGGCGAGAATGTCTCGCAGCACACCCACCAAGACTCGACCATCGACCCGCGCCTAGCCTTCGATGTGCAGGTCATGTACTACCCGCACGCGGTCACCCGGGACATGGGTGGCACCCGCTTCATCCCGGGAACCCACCTGCGCAAGGTCAGCGAGGTGGCGCTGGGCCGATATCAGAACATCCGTGGCCAGCAGCACATGGTCTGCGAGGCCGGGACGCTGTTGTTCCTCCACCATGGGATCTGGCATGGCGGCGGCGTCAATGTGTCGGACCAGACCCGGACCATGTTCAAGATCCGCATGCACGCCAGTGGCTCGCAGAAACGCCGGTGGAACATCACCGATCGCCCGGCCTCCGAATCCCAGCGCCCGATCTTTTACGTCAAGGGACATAGACCGGCGGACACCGTCGCCGCGATCCTGATGACCCCCGAGCCGTGGTTTGAACAAGATACCGGGCGGCTGGAATTCGTTAATCGGATCAAGCTGTGGCGCTATCTGACCGACGATCCGGACTTCGACGCCGACTATTGGCTGACCCGCCTTGAGCACCAACCCATGACCCTGGCCTGACAGCCAATCATCGGCTCTACATGCGCTCCGGCGTGGCGATGCCCAGCAGGTCCAGCGCCAGCTCAAGCTGCTTGAGCGTCAAGGCGACGAGGCCAAGGCGCGAGGCGCGCACCGGACCCTCGGCGATCAGCACGGGGCACGCCGCGTAGAAGCGGGCGAAGGTCTGGGCAAGCCGAAAGGCGTGGTCGGCGATCAGGTTGGGCGCGCGTTTGTCGTAAGCCTCGATAACCGCGTGGTCGAACGCGTCGAGCAGCAGCACCAACTCGCGCTCGGCCGGCGCCTCGACCTGGATCGGCCCGGCTTCGACGCCCTCCGCCGCCGCCCGGCGCAGCAGGGATTTAACCCGCACCGCCTGATAGAGCAGGTAGGGACCGGTCTTGCCCTCGAAGCTGGAAAACCGGTCGAGGTCAAAGACGTATGACGTGCCCCGGAAGTTTACCAGATCGGCGAACTTCAAAGCCGCCACGGCGACCCGCAGCGCGATGTCCTCAAACTCGCCAGGCGACAGCTCCGCGCCCAGGCCGGC
>JAYVYH010000007.1:0-1669 GCA_043784385.1 Caulobacteraceae bacterium
CCGCGTCTGTGGCGCTATCAGCTATGGCGCCGCCAATCGCGCCGTCAACCGGCTTGGCGGTTCGCCGCGAGGCCCCCTCCCGAAATGTTGAACGACCAGAGGCCCAAACCGCTTGCGTCGATGCTTGCGAATGGGCCTGGACCGGCGCAGCGTTCGGGAAAGCATAAGGAACCAAACCTGTGACATGCAGTTGTTTCATCGTCCCCAAGAGTGTTCTGGACCGCTTCGCCGCCGACACATCACTGCCCGCCGACTCCCGGGAGGCCTTCGCCGCGACCGCCAGCCTTGAGACGGTCTGGCGCACGCTCCGATCGGCCCATACCGAGGCCTCTCAGAGTCGGCTGGCGATCGCGCCGATCGTGACGACCCTCGCGGCGGCGCCGGCGACTCCGGTCTTCGACTGCAACTCCAGTACTTCGCTGCCGGGAACGGCTCTGCCCAGTACATCCACCGACGCCACTGGTAAGCGCGCGGGTGGCGAGGCGGCCGCGGTGGCTCAGTTCTATAAGCACTGTTTCGGGCGGAACTCGGTCGACAACGCCGGCAAGACCCTGATGTCGTCGATTCACTATGGCACCAAATACAACAACGCTTTCTGGAACGGCAGTCAGATGGCCTATGGCGACGGCGACGGGAACATCTTCATCGATTTCACCCTGTCCAACGACGTGATCGGCCACGAACTGACCCACGGGGTCACCCAGTACACCCTGGGCCTCGGCTACACGAACCAGGCGGGCGCGCTGAACGAGGCCATATCCGATGTGTTCGGGACGATGTTTCGCCAATGGCAGGGCGGCCAGGCCGTGACGGCGGCGGACTGGCTGATCGGCTCGGGGATCATGGGTCCGGTGGCCAAGGCCAAGGGCTACACCTGCCTGCGCGATATGGCTCACCCCGACGCGGGCCACTGCCTGTCCGCCCAGCCGGCGGACTTCGGCCACTATGTTCCGGGGGGCGACCCGCACGTGAACAGCGGCATCCCCAACCGCGCCTTCTACCTGATGGCCATGGCGATCGGCGGCAACAGCTGGGAAAAAACGGGCAAGGTCTGGTACGCCGCGCTCACCGCCGGATCGAGCCCGAAGATGTCCTTCAAGGCGTTCGCCAAGCGGACCCGCGCCGCGGCCAAGCAGCTGTTTCCGGCGGATCCAGCGGTGCTAGCCGGCGTTAACGCCGGTTGGAAGGGTGTCGGCGTGGCCTGATCGCGCCGGCGCCGGTGCAAGGCCGGAGAGCATGGTGGATCGTCTGAAGATCGAACGGCGGGGCGGGTTCACCGGCCTGCCGGCGTGGGGCGAGGTGGAGACCGCGAGCCTGTCGGCCGCTGACCTGGCGTCGGTGGAGGCCCTGTTCCGCCGCAAGACACCGCCGCCGCCGTCTCTGGGGGCGGACCGGTTCACCTTCAGGCTCAGCCGTCACCGGGAATCTGGCGTTCAGACCATGGATGTGCCCGAGCACTTGCTGCCGGCCGCCCTGGCTGGGGCGGTGAAGGAAGAGCTTCCCTGATCAGGCGCATATCGCGGGGCGCCGGCGGCTTGGCGTTCACGCTCGGCGCGCCTAGAAACGGGGCATGACTCTCCCCGACAACGCTATCGAAGCGCGCGGCCTGGTGAAAACCTATCCGGCCACCAAGACCACGACCGAAATGCGGGCGCTGAAAGGGATCGAT
>JAYVYH010000008.1:0-3210 GCA_043784385.1 Caulobacteraceae bacterium
ATCGATCCCTTTCAGCGCCCGCATTTCGGTCGTGGTCTTGGTGGCCGGATAGGTTTTCACCAGGCCGCGCGCTTCGATAGCGTTGTCGGGGAGAGTCATCCCCCGTTTCTAGGCGCGCCGAGCGTGAACGCCAAGCCGCCGGCCCGGGTCGATGCTTAGGGAAGTTCGTCCTTGACCGCCAGGGCCAGGGAGGCGGGCAGAAGATGCTCGGGCACGTCCATGCTCTGCGCGCCCGCGTCGCCGTGCCGGGTAAGCCTGAAGGTGAACCGGTCGGCGCCTGGCGACGCAGCCGGTGGTGTCTTGCGGCGAAATAGCGCCTCCACCGCCGCTTGGTCGGCGGGTGACAGGCTGGCGGTTTCCACCTCTCCCCGCGCCGGCAGGCCTGTGAAACCGCCCCGCCGTTCGATCTTCAGACGATCCAACACAGCCTCCAGCCGATACTGGACGGGGGCTGACTAGGAGACGCCCACGCCTTTCCACCCAGCGTTAACGCCCGCGAGCACCAAAGGTTCGCCTGGAAAGAGCTGCGCGGCGGCGGTCCGGGTGCGTTTGGCGAAAGCCTTGAAGCTTATTTTGGGACTCGAGCCGGCGGTGAGCGCGGCATACCAGACCTTGCCGGTCTTCTCCCAGCTGTTGCCGCCGATGGCCATGGCCATCAGGTAAAAGGCCCGGTTGGGGATGCCGCTGTTCACGTGCGGATCGCCCCCCGGAACATAGTGCGCGAAGTCCGCCGGCTGGGCGGACAGGCAGTGAGCGGCGTCCGGATGGGCCATGTCGCGCAGACAGGTGTAGCCCCTGGCGTTTGCGGTAGGACCCATGATTCCCGAACCGATCAGCCAGTCGGCAGCTGTCACGGACTGTCCGTTCTGCCATTGGCGGAACATCGAGCCGAAAACATCTGATATGCCCTCGTTCAGGGCGCCCGGTTGATTGGCGTAACCCAGTCCCAGCGTATATTGTGTGACCCCGTGGGTCAGTTCATGGCCAATCACGTCGTTTGACTGGGTGAAGTCGATAAGGATTTTGCCGTCGCCGTCGCCATAGGCCATCTGGGAGCCGTTCCAGAAGGCGTTATTGTACAGGCTGCCATAGTGGACCGATGAGACCAGCGTCTTGCCGGCGTTGTCCACCGAATTACGTCCGAAGCAGTCTTGATAGAATTTGGCCACCGCCGCAGCCTCGTCGCTGGCGCGCTTGGCCGTCGGATCGCCGGCGGGGTTGGGGATCGCCGTCCCAGGCAGGGACATGCTGTGCTTGCAGTCGAAAACCGGGGTCGCGGGCGCGGGCGCCAAAGTCTCCACATCGGGTGCGATCGCCAAGCGCTCCTGGGTGGCCTCACTATGCGCCGTACGTAGCTTGCGCCACACCGGCTCGAGGCTGGCGGTTTCGGCGAACGCCGCCCGGGATGCGTCGGTCAGGGTCTCGTCGGCGGCGAAGCGTTCCAGAACGCTCTTGGGTATGATGAAACAGGTGCACGTCATCAGATCGCCTCCGGCCTTGTCCAAACCGACGGTCCGAGGTCCTCTCCCGCAGGCCGCCCCACAGGCTCCGAAAGTTGCGCTTGTCCGGCGCGCTTCGCAAGAAGCGGAATCGGTGGATCTTGGCGATGAAGTTCAAAATATCGAGAGCTGCTTCGTTCTCCGGCGGACTCTCTGGTTGACGTCGCGATGGTCGGCGCCCTAGTTGCCCGCGCCCCACCCCCAGGACCTGCAAAGCGAGCGCCCTTGTCCACCCCCGATTTTTCGGCCCCGGAAATCATCACGGTCACGTCCCGGCGCCTTGCCTGCGACGGAGTCGGCGGCGTCCTGGGCCATCCCCGCGTCTGGCTGGAAATGGGCGAGAGCGATTTCGTCGAATGCCCCTACTGCGACCGCCGCTTCGTGATGTCGGCCGACCACGAAGTTCCTGAGAACGAACGGCTGGCTCCCGGGGTCTATGAGGGCGCCGGCGGACACTAAATTCGGAGCTCTGGCTAACGCTCCTTGGGCGCACCATCCACTAGGTTGAAGCGGATCGGGAGATTGACGGTCGCTCCATCCACCGGGCCGCCGCCGCTGGTCCACGGACTCATCTTCATCACCCGGGCCACATCGACGGCCGCCTCCGAAAAACCCACGCCCTCCGGGGTCGCCGGCCTAGGCGCACAGTCCACAAGGCCTCCATCCGCGGCGACCACGCACCGCGCCACGCCCAGACCAGTTTTCAGGCCCTGGGCGGCGGCCGTTCCGGGGAACAGTTTCTGGGCGCGACCCGCATCAAGGCCGGCGGTCCAGACCGGCGAGGCGAGGCGCCGCCGGGTGAAGTCTTCGCTCGCCGGGTCGATCAGGCGAATGGTGAGATTGACCATAGCCAAACCTTTCAGGCTGCTGAACTCCGGATCGACGGCAAGTTGGAACGCCGGGGCGAGGCTCCTGGCCGCGGCGCCAAACCCCCGGGCCTCCGGTTCTTCGCGGACCGATTCGCATCCCTTCAGCCGGCCCGTTTTCGCGACGCGGCAACGCAAGACCCCTACGCCAACCGCGCCGCCGCCCGATTTCGGATAGGCTGCTCCCAGCGCCGCGAAAGTGGGGGCCGCGACCCAGGTCGGATTGTTGACCAGGGTGAACGTCTCGGTGGGCGGTCCACCTTGTCCGGGTGTGCCCCTCCAGACGAAGTTGACCCTGATCTGCACAGGCGACGACACCGGTTCACTTGCCCGGGTCGCAGGCTTGTAGATGAACGCCGGGGTCAGCAGGAGAGCCGCGCCGCCGAAACCCATATCGGGGGGGCTTTCGGATTCGATATGGCAGGTTTCGGTCACGCCGTGGACGTTAACCGTACAGGCCACCAGAGCCTTGCCGCCAATGCCTTGAGCTTCAGCTTTCCCCGGCCATGCTGCATGTATGTCTTCGGCCGCAGGCTGTCTGACCAACACGGCTGGCGTAAAGTCCGCCGGCAAGGCGGGCGTCGAAGCCGTTACTGTCGCAGCGGCGGCCAGGAGGCTAAGGATCATCGCAGGTTTCCTATTTCTTCGCCGCTAGATTGAGCCGGATCGGCACCCTGATCACCGCGCCGTCCACGGGGGCGCCGTCGGCGGTCCAAGGGTTCATCTTCATTACGCCGGCCAGTTTCACCGCCGCCTCGGAAAAGCCCAGGCCGTCGGGGTCACCGGGCATCGGTACGCAGCCGGTCAGGGCGCCGTCCGGCGCCACTTCGCAGCGAGCCATGCCC
>JAYVYH010000009.1:0-3096 GCA_043784385.1 Caulobacteraceae bacterium
ATGGACTGGGAAGACATGCCATGACCGAAACCCCCGCCGACCAGACTGACTGGGCCTCGATGGTCGATGAACTGGAATCCCTGCTCAAGCTGCGCTCGATCCCCTTCGCCATGAAGCTCTACGAGCGACGCGAGGATATGGAGGCGATTCCGCGCATCCGCCGGCCCGGCTCGATCCACACCCTTGATCAGGTGGTGGGCCAAGCCTCGCGTCTGGGCTGGACGGTGGGGATCACCGCCGACGATCTGGTCGGCGCTCAATGCCGCGCGGTGGTTGGGCTAGGCGCCGCCAAGACCGAGGAGTGGACCTCGGGCCAACACATGACCGGCGTCTGGTTCAAGACCCGGGAGGACGCTCGCGCCCACCAGGAGGCGATGCACTGCGTGCCCGACGGGCGCTATGAAGCCCTGGCCGTGGGTCCCCTGGCGGCCGGCCGCCTGGGAACGCCCGACATCGCCCTGTTCTACGCCACCCCCGGCGCGATGATCTATTTCATCAACGGCCTGCAGTGGTCGGGCTACAAGCGCCTGGATTTTAGCGTCGTGGGCGAGAGCGCCTGCGCCGACTCCTGGGGCCGCGCCCTGACCCTGCGCCAGCCCAGCCTGTCGATCCCGTGTTTCGCCGAGCGCCGCTATGGCGGGGTGCTCGATGACGAGATGCTAATGGCCACCCCGCCGGAATACCTAATCACCGCCATCGCCGGCATGAAAGCCCTGGCCAAGAACGGCTTCCGCTATCCCTTCCCGCAATACGGCGTCCAACAGGACGTCCGCGCCGGCATGGCGGTCAGCTACGCCACCAAGCCTTGAGGGGTGACCGCCGAGCAAACCGCCCCTGGCGATCTGGATAGTGAACCCCTAGTCTGACCCCAACAACCCAGAGGGAGGAAATCAAGATGCTGAGCTGGACCGTGGGCGCGGTGAAGATCACCCGTATCGTCGAACTGGAAATGCCGGTGGTCTACAACGCCGAACACCCGTTCCTGGCCGACGCCACGCCCGAAGCGCTGCGCACCATGCCCTGGCTCTATCCCAACTTCGTCGACGAGGAGGACCGCATGCGGCTCTCCATCCACGCCTTGCTGGTCGAGGCGCCGGGCGTGCGGCTGGTGGTCGACACCTGCGTCGGCAACGACAAGATCCGCCCGAGCCTGATCGGCAAGAAGCCGCTGTCGACCAATTTCCTCGGCCATATGGCCGACGCCGGCTGGAGTCGCGACAGTGTCGACACCGTGGTCTGCACCCACCTGCACGTCGATCACGTCGGCTGGAACACCATGCTGGAAGACGGCAAATGGGTGCCGACCTTTCCCAACGCCCGTTATCTGATGGGCAAGACCGAACTGGCGCATTGGCAGGGCGAGCCTGACCAGGAAAACCAGAACATCCTGGCCGATTCCGTGCAGCCGATTCTCGACGCGGGCCTAGCCGAACTGGTGGAGATGGACCACCGCATCTCCCCCGAAATCCGCCTCACCCCCACCCCGGGCCATACTCCTGGCCACGTCAGCGTGATGATCGAGTCGCAGGGCCAGACTGCGGTGATCACCGGCGACATGACCCACCATCCTTGCCAGATGGCTCACCCCGACTGGTCCCCGCCCTTCGACAGCGACCCCATCGCCGCCGCCAAGATGCGCCGGGCGATGTTCGCGCAATGGGCCGACAAGCCGATCCTGGTCATCGGCACCCACTACGCCGCGCCCACGGCGGGGCATGTGAAGACGGATGGAAACGCGTTCAGGTTCGAGGGGTAGTGGCCGTTTGACCATCGTGACGCCAGGGCCGCGGCTCATTTGGTGACGTTCCACGCGACCTCGCGCACCAGGGCGCGAAACCAGGCCAGCATCGGATCGCGTGCTCGGACTTGGCTCCAGACCATGATCATCGGCACATCGTTGTCGCTGAACGGCGTCTTGAGCAGAGTGAGGCCGAGAGCGTCGGCGAACTGTCGGGCGAAGGAACGGGGCAGGGTGGTGGCTAGATCAGTCGCCTCGACTACGCTGAGGGCGGCCATGAAGTGCGGTGTCACCAGGGCCATGCGTCGTGTTACGCCGGCCGCCGCCAGTTTGGTGTCGAGGTCGGAGCCCCGATCTCCCTGGATCGAGACCCCCACATGGTCGAACCGGCCATAATCTTCGAGGGTCCAGGCCCGGCCGGCCGCCGGGTGTCCGCGCCGAACCACCACCACCAACTGGTCGTCGACCAGGGGCTCGCTCGCCGCTCCGGGGGGCAACGCCGTTGTGGCCAGCGCGAAGGCCAGGTCGACCCGCCCCTCGGCCATCCGCGCCGGCAGGCTTGGCCCCACCGGCTCAATCCGCAGATTGACGTTCGGCGCCTCCGCCGATAGCCGCCCCATGATCCCGGGCGCCAGCAGGATTGTGTGCACGTCGGTGGAGGCCAGGCCGATTTGACGGCGCGCCGTCGATGGGTCGAACCCAGGCTCAAGGAAAATGCCTTTCACCTCCGCCAGGGCCGCCGCTAGAGCGGGCGTGAGCGCCTCGGCGCGGGGGGTGAGCGTCAGTCCTCCCGGCCCTCGGATCAACAGCGGATCGCCCAGCACCTCGCGTAGGCGCCCCAACGCCCGGCTCATCGCCGGCTGGCTAAGCCCTACGTCCACCGCCGCGCGGGTCACGCTTCGTCGTCGCAGCAGCGCCTCCAGCGCCGGCAACAGGTTGAGATCCAGTCCGGATAAATTCACTTCGTGCATGATGTCTATGTCAAACATGCATTGGACGTATGTCAAGCGGCGCCCCATGCAACCTCCGCGGCTGGCGAGGCCGTGATTTTCAATGGAGTGGGTGACATGCCCGAAACGTTTTTGACGAAGCTTGGAGCGCCGGCGATGGTCGCGGGTGGCGTAGCCAATGTGGTTTTCTGGCTTCTCGCCGCGACGATTGGCTCATTCGTCGGCGCCTCGGCGGCGCTCAATCCTTTGTGGAATGTCTCCCAGGCGCTTCACGTTGCCGCCGCGGCCATGGGCGCCCTCGGACTGGTGACGATCTACGCTGCCTACCAGGCGCGGCTTGGTGTTCTGGGCCTGATCAGCTTTGTGATCGCCTTTCTGGGCGCGCTTTGCTATTTCGCCGATGGCGTC
>JAYVYH010000010.1:0-15111 GCA_043784385.1 Caulobacteraceae bacterium
CCGACAGGCGAACCCGGAACCAGTCGAAGTCGTAGCTGGGCTCGGCCGCGGCGAACCAAGCCCGAATATCGGACGGCTTGCCGGTGAAGATGTTGTTGCGATCCTGACCCAGAGCCAGATAGGTCGACGCCGTAATGTTGAACCGTCCGATATGGCCATCGGCGTTATAGCCGAGATAGACCACGTCGTAGTCGCGCGCCCTATCATTGCCGATGATGGCGGGGATCACCGGGAAGCCGTTCTTGTTGAAGACAACGTCATCGCCCTCGCGGCTGGCGTTGTAGACAACTGTCAGCTGGGAGGTGAGGCCCGGAAACGGGAAGTCCTGGCGATAGACATTGGCGATCGCGACATAGTCCTTGCGCGGCGCCTGGGCGACGTCGTTGAGGCCGGAATTGGTGTCCTTCACCAGCCGGTCGAAGAACGCCAGATTGTACTGCCACCGGTTGCCGTCGCGGTCACCGAACAGGCGGATACCCAGCTGGTTGTCCTGAAACAGAAAGCCCCGAAAGTCGGTGGTGAACGGCTGGATGCCGATTCGTACCGCGTCGAAGTCGTAGCGATCCGAAACATTGCGCAGGTGCCGCTCGACGAAGAATTCCTGAAGGCCGACGAAACCGTCGGTGCGCTCTAGCCCCTTGCTGGGATTGACGGATAGCAGCTGACGCTCGGAAGCCGAGGCGAAATTGAAATTGAACGCCACCGAAACCGTGAAGTCCCACTCCGATGGCTTAAACGCGGTTGAGCCTTTGATCAGCGAGGCGCCGGCAATGAAGGTTTGCGACAGGCCGAGACTGTTCGACCGACCGAAGGCGTCCAGCGTACCGGGACGCTCGGTTGATTGGGAGGTGATGCCCGTGGGAAAGGATCGCGGCTCGACGACGGTGTCGGAGATACCGTTCAGAACCAGGAACCAGTCCTCGGTTCCCTTCAATGGCCGGTCGCCCTTGAGCGTATTCTGGTTATAGGGATCGAACCGCCGGGGATGCACCAACCCGAGGGCGGCCGACAGACGCCACCGGTCGGGTACCGGAATTTGATCGGTGGGAAAGGAACTCGCCTGGGGCGGCGGCACGGCGCCGGGGTTGGTCTGCACGAAGCCCAGCGGGTAGGACGGTTGCAGACCCGGCCGTTGCCTGCCTTCGATCAGTTCAGAGTCCTTCGCCGGGGGCGCCGCCTTGATCACCGGCGTTACGGCGGGAAACGTCGCCCAAGATGGCGGCGGATCGGCGGCGAACGCCCAGCTCGGCCCAAGAACCGCAACCGAAGCCAGCAGGATCGCCGCGAGCCTCATCAACTATTTGCCCGTACAGGCATCTTGAAGGTCGTTGTTGCCGATAAAGGGTTTCGGCGGACAACTGACATAAAGAACGTGGTTCACGCCACCGCCCTGGTTGATCGCAAGTTGGTCGGCGCGGATCACCACCGGCGCATTGCCGATCGTGCCCAAGGCATTGTGAGCGCCATCCGCACCCAGGAAGCCAATCATGTCGTCCTGCGTCGTGCCATCACCAGAGACACCGATCGCCCCGACCAGCACGCCATTGCGGTAGATCGGTTCACCGCCGGCGAAGATCTGAATGCCGTTCTGGAGACGGTTTTGCCCGGCGGTGACATCCGGCACAAACGTGCAGCGGCTATCAGGGGCTCCCAGCAGAGCGTGGATCAGATTGGTGTCCACAAGCGCCGTCTGAAGGCCAGTGGCGAACACGCTCCAGTTGGCCGGAGGTCGTGAGAGCGGGCCGGGCGCGCCATCCTTTTGGCCGTCGGGGAACCGGGGGCGGGCGAAACCGGCGACGGCGCGATTGCTATAGGCGGTCTTGCCGGTCAGGGCCGTCTGATCTCCCAGGAACGACCGCATAGCCGTGACGAAATTTTTCAAGTCCTGTGACCGGGTCACCGTCGAGCTGTCTGGATTCGGACCGGGATCGACGTTGTTAATCAGGTCGGAAGCCGCTGACGGATGCGAAAAGAAGTTGGCGGTGCGCGCCTTTTGCAGCGCAACGTCGATGCCGAAGATCGGCGCGTCTGGAGATCGAACCAATCCCAGTGGCACGCCCTTGGTATCCACCACGGTGATGCTGACCTGGGCGCGACTGTCGAGCGGGCTACGAATCTGCGCTCGGGCGTTGCTCATGATGTTGAAGGCGTTCGCAAGCACTGACTGCACCTCGGTTGCGGTCAAGGGCGCCGCGCCACTAGGCGAATCGGTTCCACCGATGACCGGCAGGCGGCTGGCTCCCGCCCCGTTGGTCAGAATGAAGGTGTCGGGATTGTTGAACTCGGCGGTGGTGGATTTTCTGATGCCGGAAGCTTCCGACCCATAGGCCTGACCGGTGAGGATCGTCGGGTTGGGATAGAAAGCCAGGACCGGGATCAAGGCGCCGACACCCGCCCCTAGCGTATCGAAGCCGGGCGCCGCGCCAGGCGAGGATTTCAGGATCGCTTTGGTCGCCACGGTATAGATAAGAGAATTACCACCGGCGGTAATGAAGTCGGCGGTGACGCCCGCGGGCGGATCGAATCCCCCGGTGCCGGCCAGAGCGATCGCTTCCTCGCCGACCTGGGTCGGATTATTGACCGTTACGTCGGGATCGAGGCTGTAGTCGCTATTGGTCTTGACACCGATGCCGCCGACCAGAACCCCGTTCTTGTAGAGTGGAAAGCCACCCGGATCGGCCGAAAGGCCAAGCGGCGACGGATGTGGACCGATCGGCTTGCCGAGCGCGGGAATCTCGAGGTCCGAGCAGGGGAGTTGGCTGAACTGCACGCCAAACAGTGGGCCGCTACCCAGGCCGACGGTGGCGGGATTGGGCGGAAAGGTGTCCTGGACGATCTCGCTAGCGGTGCGGGTGGAGAAGGCGTTGCCGCTCGAGGACAAATAGGCGCCGGTTATGGCCTTGGCGATCGCGCCGAGCGCCGCGGGCGAACCTAGCGGAGTGCGAATCTCCCGGGGACCTGGGGTTCCGGGTGTCGTCGAAGGCGTGATCAGGATGCCTTGGATATCGAACTCGCCGCCGTTGGGAGGTGTGTAGCCGGCCCCATGCTTGATCAGCAAAGTCGTGGGCGCCCCGGTCATCTGGTAGACCGCCAGGACGTTACCGACGCGATCGGTCACGGAAATCACCGCCGGCGTCCCGCGCGCTTGGGCCTCGGCCACCGACTGGGCGATGACCTGTTTCACGTCCGCGACACTCAAGGCAACTTGAGCCGGGGCGGTAAAGACACTGACGGGAGTCGTCGGTGGCGTGGGTGTAGAGCCGCTGCTGCCGCCCCCACCTCCGCCGCAACCGACAAGCGCAAGGGCCAGACTGGCGACGACCGCCAGAACGGGATTGACCCGCGCCATCAGCGAAGCGCCCTGACGGTCGCGGCGATGCGGCTTATCGAACCCCGAAATTCGGCGGGCCGATACGCGTTGGGGTCACTGACCGCCTTGTAGGCACGATCGATATCAGGACGCATGGCGGCGGCCTTGGCGCGATCGACCTGGCCGGCGGTCACCAGCGCGTTTAGTAGAGTGTCGATGGCCATCACCGACTGGGCGCTGCCGGTATAGTCGGTATAACGCTCGGCCTGCGCGTCGCCCACCACCTGACCCAGGATCGCGAGCGTCTCGTCGCGGGTGAAATCATGGCTGGCGAAGGTATTTGAGAGAGCCTTCGCAGAGCCGGCCAGTTGAGCCCCCGCGCGAACCGCGGCGGCGCGGTCGGTGGTCAGGGCTTTATGGAAAGCGCGGCTGTTGGCTTCGAAGGTCGGGGCTAGTTTCGGCGCCGTAACTTTCGCCGCCGCCGACAGCATGATCATATTCTCGTCGTTGTAGGGCGGCATGCCGCTGAGGATCGGCCTGCCAGGATTCATCGCCGCGGTCGGCCGGGCCTTGGGATCATCGGATATCGCGCGATGGCAGCTGTGGCAGTCGAAGAAGTAGAACTCCGGGAACACTCCTTCCTGACCGTGCCGGGAATCGCCAAACAGGTTCAGTGAGCGCTCGAGCGCCATGGCCTGACCGACAGCCCACAGCTTCACCCCAGAGGGAATGGGTTTGCGACCAGCGTAGTTCTCGCCCAGGTCGTAATGTTTCTGAAGCGTGCTGAACAGGTCGAGCTCAAACGCGATCCGGGGATGCCCGGCCGACATGATCTCATGGGTGACGAACTGGCCGTTGGACGAGCCGCCGAAATGACAGTCGAGGCAAACGCCGGCGCGGGCCTTGGCGTCTTCAAGCGGGATCATGCCCTTGGCCACGCTGTCGAAGTGTTTGACACCCGCGGCGTAGTGGCTGGCCAACCACCCGCCGGATCCGCCATGGCACGCTTCGCAGCCCACGCCGTCGGATCGCTGAAACAACTCGCCGCGCATCGCCGCGGGCTCCGAATGGCATCCAAGACAAGCCATTGCATCCTGAGCCCGGCCGAGACCGAGCCGGGTGGCTATGGCTTGGGCGCGCGGTTGGGCAAGGACACGCCAGGCCCGGCTATGGGCGCCCCCTGGACCGCTATCGTCCTGCCAAGTTAGGATTTCGTTGTGACGGATGTCTGGCGGAGTGGCGACTTGCCGGCCGTGGCAAGCCGATCCGCCGCATGACGCCACACCCTCGTGGACATGCATCTGACCGGCATCGGCCGATATCGCGGCGACCGGAAGACCAAGCGCGAGGACGAACAAGACCAAACCGGCCCACAGCCGCTCTAACCAACCCCCTCTATTGAGAAATGCAACTGACGTCCCCACCCGCACGCCCCCCGGCAGATTCAGCCCTTTTTGACCAAATGTTACCTTTAACTATCAGCAATCCTCAGCTTTCGAAAGCCGCTGTCTAGCCCCTCATTGCGGTTTGGCCACTGAAAAGTCCAATTATCGCACCCCCCGTCATGACGGGGGGCTGGGGTGATGGACAGGCGAGGCGATCCAGGTTCAAGTACTGATGTGGGTTTGCGTTTTCAGCGGGACCATCCAGGAGGTGCGGTGAGAAGGTTTGTTGTGGTTTTGGTCAGCGCGGCAACGATGGCGTGCGCCACGGGGTGCGCCACTCAGATGCCAGCGCCAAAGACCCAGGCCGCGAAATCGAAGCCCGCGGCGGCAGGGGCCGGGGCCGGGGCCGAGAAGAATAACGAAGCTAAGGTCCTGCCACCGGGCCTGGACCCGTCGACCAACCTGGATCCCTATCCATCGACCTATCGGCCTCTGCCCTCCGGCACGACAGCGATCGTCAACGCCCGTATTCTGTCTCCCGGCGCGCTGGAAATTGCGCAAGGCGTGCTGGTGATGAACGGTGGAAAGATTACCGCTATCGGCGCCGACGTCAAACCACCGCCCGGCGCCACGATCATCGACGCCCATGGCCGCGTGGTCACGCCAGGCATCATTGATCCGCACTCCCACTTGGGTGTTTACCCCTCCCCCGGTGTCGAAGCGATGTCGGACGGGAACGAAGCGACCGACCCCAATACGGCCCAGGTGTGGGCCGAACATTCAGTTTGGCCCCAGGACCCGGGCTTCGCCCACGCTCTCGCCGGCGGCGTCACGACCCTCGAAATCCTGCCTGGATCGGCGAACCTGTTCGGTGGCCGATCGGTGGTCCTGAAGAATGTCGCTGCGACCACGGTTCAGGCGATGAAATTTCCAGGCGCGCCCTATGACTTGAAGATGGCTTGCGGCGAGAACCCCAAGCGAGTCTATGGCGGCAAGGGCCGCTCACCCTCGACCAACATGGGCAACGTGGCCGGCTACCGCGCCGCCTGGATCGCCGCCCGCGACTATCAGCGCAAATGGGACGACTACCGCGCCAAGGCGGCCAAGGGCGAGAAGGCCGACGCACCGTTGCGTAACCTTCAAATGGATACGCTGAGCGGTGTCCTGCGCGGAGAGATCCGAATCCAGAACCATTGCTACCGCGCGGATGAAATGGCCCAGATGATCGACATTTCACACGAATTCGGCTTCCACATCGCCGCCTTCCACCACGCCTCGGAGAGCTACAAGATCGCCGACCTGTTGCGGCGCGAAGGCGTCTGTTCAGTGACCTGGGCCGAGTGGTGGGGCTTCAAGATGGAGTCCTTCGACGGGATCGAGGAGAACGTCGCCATGCTGCAGCGCGCCGGCGCCTGCGCGACCCTGTCCTCCGACGACGAGAACCTGGTGCAGCATCTGAATGTGGAGGCCGCTCTGGCCATGGCGGCGGGCAACCGCGCCGGGCTGAACATCACCCGGCCCGAGGCGATCGGCTGGATAACGCTCAATCCCGCCAAGGCCCTGGGCATAGACACCAAGACCGGCTCTCTTGAAGTGGGAAAGATGGCGGATGTGGTGCTTTGGAGCGCCGATCCGTTCAGCGTCTACGCAATTCCCGAACAGGTCTATATCGATGGCGGCTTGGCCTGGGACGCTCACGACCCCGGTCACCAGCCCAAGTCCGACTTCATGCTCGGCCAGCCCGCCGTCGGAGGTCAACGCTGATGGTGCGGCTCCTTGCCCCGGTGCTGGTGATGCTGGCTATCGCCGCTCCTCCGGCGATAGCCCGGGCCCAGACATTGGCCATCACCAACGCCCACATCTATTCGATGGGCTCGTCTGGCGAGATCGCATCTGGCGTGGTGGTCGTATCCAGCGGTCGGATCACCGCGATCGGCGCCTCGGCGCGAATCCCCGATGGCGCGCGGATCATCGACGCCCACGGCGGCGTCGTGACCCCAGGTTTGCTGGCCACCAACACCCCCCTATCAACGGTTGAGATCGCGGAGGGCGTCGAGGAAACCAATGACAACGCCACCGCCAGCAGCGTGATCAGCGCCGCGTTCGACGTTCAATATGCCGTAAACCCCAATTCGGTTCTGATCCCTATCGCTCGCCTTGGCGGCGTCACCGACGCCGTGATCACCCCCACGCTGAGCGGACGGCATGAGCGCAAGAACATGATCTTCGCTGGTCAGGCGGCAGTGATTCATCTGGGCCAGGGACCCGACCTGCTGGAAAAAACCCATGCCGGCATGGTGCTGGTGATGGGCGAAGACGGCGCGCGCATCGCCGGCGGCTCCAGGGCCGCGGAGTTCGTCCTGCTGTCCGGCCTTGTCGAGGATGTGCGCGCCTATGCTCACAATTTGGCCAACTATGACCTCGGCCATAGCCGCGCCTACGGGTTGTCCCGCCAGGATCTCGAGGCCCTGATACCGGTCGTCGAGGGCCGTGAGCCGCTGATGATCAGCGTCCACCGCGCCGCGGACATTCGCCAGGTTCTCAGGCTGGCAAAGGAACAAAAACTGAAGATCATTCTGGAAGGGGCCGAAGAGGCCTGGAGCTTGGCTCCGGAAATCGCCGCCGCCCAGGTCCCTGTGCTTCTGAGCGGCTATGCCGACCTGCCCCAGAGCTTCGACATGATCGGTTCGACGCTGGAGAACGCCGCCCGTCTGAACGCCGCCGGGGTTCTGATCGGCATCGAGAACCCGCCGATCTACGAAGGCGGACGAACCCCGCGCATCGACGCCGGTAGGGCGGTTGCTCACGGCCTGCCGTTCGCCGCCGCCCTGGCCTCGATCACCATCAATCCAGCCAAAATCTGGGGAGTGGCGGATCGCATCGGCTCTCTGGAACCCGGCAAGGACGCCGATATCGTGATCTGGAGCGGGGACCCTCTCGAACCCTTGAGCGCCCCAACCGCGATCATGATCAAAGGTGTGGAACAACCCTTGCGCAGCCGTGATCTGGATCTGCGCGACCGCTACCTGCACCCGACGGATCTGCCTCCCGCTTATCATTGAAGAGGGCTGGAAATTCGCTAAGCCGGAGGAAACGCACCGAGTCGTTCCTCTCGACGGCGGCGCGGAAACCGAAGGAAACGTCTGATGACCGATGAAGCCCTGATTCTTGCCGATGATCCGGCGCCCCATGTGCGCCGCCTGACCCTCAACCGCCCCGCCAAGCGCAACGCTCTCTCAAACCCCCTGCGCGGCGAATTGTTCGCGGCTCTGGAGGCGGCTGATCGGGATTCCGAGGTGCGGGTGACCGTGATCCGCGGCGCCGGGACCTGCTTTTCCTCCGGCTATGACTTGGCTGGCGTGGGCCGCCTGCCCTTCCACACCGCTGGAAATCAGGGCCAGTGGGCGCGGCATGTGGTGGAGGGCTGTTTTCGCATGTGGGACCTGGCCAAGCCGATTATCGCTCAGGTCCATGGCTGGTGCCTGGCCGGCGGCAGCGAACTCGCCTTCGCCTGCGACCTAGTCTACGTCGCCGAGGACGCCCAGATCGGCTATCCGGCGGTGCGCACCATGTCGCCGCCCGACAATCAGTACCACGCGTGGATCATGGGCATGCGGGCGGCGATGGAGCTGATGCTGACCGGTGATTCGATCAGCGGCCTGGAGGCCGTCCGTCTGGGCTATGCCAATCGCGCCTGGCCGCTGGAGAAACTAGAGGCCGAGACCCTGGCCATGGCCAGTCGCATTGCGAAGGTGGACCCGGAGCTGGCCCAGCTCAACAAGCGCCTCGTTCACCGGCAGATGGAGGCCATGGGGATGCGCGCCGGCCTGCGCGCCGGCACCGACCTTCATGCGCTCGGCTGGCATACCAATGCGTCGCGCGATTATATGGGCAAGTTCCGCGAAGGGGTGAAGGCGGCGCTGGACGCGCGGGATTCCACCTTCGGGGACTATCGGACGGGCGCGAAGACGGAAGGCTGAAATCAAGGCCAGAAGCCGCGACGACGCGTCCTTCACCTGCGTTTCTACCGTCGCGGTTCGCGCCCGCGGACCTGGTCGAAGCCTTCCTTGATACGCGCGAACCGGGCCTCGATGAACGGCTCGAACTCGTTGTCGGTAAAGATATAGGGCCAGTCATTCTCCACGCCCTCGCGCACCAGTTCGCCGACGTAGAGCGGGTCGATACCGCTGGCGATCCGGTCGCGGATCATCTTCAACGCTTCGGGCGCTGGGCCCGCAGCCGGGCTCGCGTCCGTGACGCCCGCGAACCGATCAGGAAGGTTACGCGTGGAATCGATAATCTGGGTCCGGATGAATCCGGGACACAGAACGGAGACCCCGACTCCCCGGGGTCCAAGCTCGTTGCGTAGCCCTTCGGACAAAGCGACGACACCGTACTTGGTCACGTTGTAAGGGCCGCCGTTACCGGAGATCATGCCGGCGATCGAGGCCGTGTTGTTGAACTGCCCACCCTCGCCATGGCTCTCCATCAGCGGCCCGAAGATTTCCACGCCCCAGATCACCGCCATGAGATTGACTCCGATGGTCCAGTCCCAGGAGGAGTCGCTCCAGGCCCCATAGCCACCACCGCCGGTAACACCAGCGTTATTCACCACGATATGGACCTTGCCAAAGCGAGCGATCACGGCCTCTGCGGCGGCCTGGAGTTCGGACTTCAGCGAGACATCGGCCCGCACTCCGTCAACGTCGGCATTGGTCAGTTTCAACCCCTCGACCGCTTTAGCCAGAGCCGCCTGCTCGATGTCGCAGAGCATCACCTTGACCCCAGCCTGAGCCAAGGCCGTGGCCACGCCAAGGCCCGAAGCGGCCCCGGTTACGAAGGCGACTTTGCCCGCCAAGTCTTTCATAAAGTTTCTTCTCCCGCGAGCCTCTGGGGGCCATCCGGAACAAAGGCTAACGTGGCGGCGGTCAAAAGACCATCAACACGAGCAACACCTCAGATGTCGAACCTCACGCCCTGCGCCAGAGGCAGCGAGGATCCGTAGTTCACCGTATTGGTCGCCCGGCGCATGTAGGCCCTCCAGGAATCCGAACCGGCCTCGCGGCCTCCGCCGGTTTCCTTCTCACCGCCGAACGCCCCACCGATCTCGGCGCCCGAGGGGCCGATATTGACGTTGGCGATACCGCAGTCCGAACCCACCGCCGAACAGAAACGCTCGGCTTCACGCACGTCATTGGTGAAGATCGAGGATGACAACCCCTGAGGCGCGTCATTGTTCAAGGCTACGGCTTCATCAAGGTTGGAGAAGCGCATCACATATAGAATTGGCGCGAAAGTCTCGCGCAGCACGACGGCGGTCTGGCCAGGCATCTCGACAAGGGCGGGGCGCACATAGATACCCTTTCCCACCTCGCCGGCGCGTTCGCCGCCATGCACCGTTCCACCTTCGGTCCGGGCGTCGGTCAAGGCTCGTTCCATCGCGGCGTGGGAGGCGGCGTCAATCAGCGGCCCCACCAGAGTGTCGGCCTCGCGAGGATCGCCAATACGCACGGAGGCGTAGGCGGCCTTCAGGCGGGGTAGAAGCGCGTCATAGATACTGCCATGCACGAACAATCGTCGCAGGGTTGTACAGCGTTGGCCTGCAGTGCCCATTGCCGCGAAGGCCGCGCCCCGCAGTGTGAGATCCAGATCGGCGGATGGGCAGACGATGGCGGCGTTATTGCCACCCAGCTCCAGCAGAGCCCGAGCGAACCGGGCGGCCAGAATGGGCGCGACGGCCCGTCCCATGGCGGTGGAGCCGGTGGCCGAAATCAGCCGGACGAGCGGGTTGGCCACGAGAACCTCGCCGACTTCGCGCGCGCCGATCAGCACTGTGGAAAGGCCGGCCGGAACGTCACCGAACCTCAGCGCCGCCCGATCGAACAGCGCCTGCACCGCCAGCGCGGTCAGCGGCGTCTTCTCCGATGGCTTCCAGACGACGGCATCGCCGCAAACCAACGCCAGGGCCGCGTTCCAGGACCAGACCGCGACTGGGAAATTGAACGCCGAAATGACGCCAACCACACCCAGAGCATGCCAGGTTTCCATCATCCGATGATCCGGCCGCTCCGTGGCGATGGTCAGGCCGAATAGTTGCCGCGACAGGCCTACGGCATAGTCGCAGATATCGATCATTTCCTGAACCTCGCCGAGGCCTTCCGAAAGTGTCTTGCCCGCTTCGATCGTCACCAGCAGGCCCAGATCGCTCTTGACCGTCCGCAATTCCTCGCCAAGCAATCGTACGAGTTCGCCTCGCCGCGGAGCCGGAACCGCCCGCCAGTTCAGGAACGCCAGATGGGCCGCCTCAATGGCGCGGACGCAATCCGCCTCGCCAGCGTCATGCACCCTGGCCACGATTTCGCCGGTGATCGGCGACGCCACGGGCCGGTCGCCATCGGTGAAAGCCGCACTTTCGACGCCTAGCCGCCCCAGCAGGGCGGCGGTCTCATCAATAAGGCGAGCCCCGCCGTTCACGCGACCGCTCCCACCACGGACATCCGGGCCGGAGCGTTGGTTTCGGCCATCGCATAGGCCGCGCCGAAACGGTTGGCGATGAAGTCGTTCAGGGTGATTTCCTCCTGGCGAACAAAGCCGACCGTGCGCATAGAGCCGTCGCTGAGCATGTCCAGCACCGCGCAGATCGCCGAAGCGGTTGTGATCTGAATGGCGCTGACCACTCGGCCGCCCATTTCACGGGCGTAGATCTTGTTGGCGTAGGTTTCCTGAACCAAATGGCCGCCTTTCAGGCCCGAGACGGTCACGAACACGATCACCACGTCCTGCAGCGTGGCCGGCACGGAATTTTCCAGAATATCCTTCAGCAGGTCGCGACGGTCGCGTAGCCGAAGGTCGTTTAGCAGAGCCTTCATGATTGCCGCGTGCCCCGGATAGCGGATGGTGCGGTAATTCAGGTTACGCACCTTTCCCTCCAGCGTCTCACAAAGCGTGCCCAGACCCCCCGACGTGTTGAAGGCTTCATATGTGACTCCATCCAGGGAAAAGGCTTCCAGCTCTTCCAGCGCCCGGGTCTGGCGCGGCAGACCATCGACGATGGCCTCGCAAGGTTCGCAATACTCGTTGATCACGCCGTCGGTGGACCAGGTCAGGTTATAATTCAGGGCATTGGACGGATATTTCGGCAGGGCGCCGACCCGCAGCCGCACATCATGCAATGTGTCAAAGTGCTGGGCCAAATCGGCCGCCACGATGGAGATGAACCCTGGCGCCAGGCCGCATTGAGGAATGAAGGCCGTGGTGGCGTCGGCGGCCAAAGCTTTGACCTTGCGCGTGGAGGCGACGTCCTCGGTCAGGTCCAGATAGTGGGCGCCCGCCACCTTGGCGGCCTCCGCCACGTGAAAAGTCAAATGGTAAGGCGCAGCGCTGAGCACGGCGAACTTGCCGGACAAAAGAGCCCGAAGGGCCGGTCCATCCGTGACATCCAGGACGGCGTGATCCACCCGGGCCTGATCGCCGAGGGCCGCCAATTGTTCGGCGGACTGATCGGCCACGGTGATCCGGTAATCACCGGTTTCGCTAAGCAGGCTGGCGATGGTCGAACCGATGTGGCCCGCGCCGATGACGACGACGTGTTTCATGAATTGAGCTCCCGCATTTTGGCGACGACTCAGGATGACACCAGGCTCCGTCGTTTTCCATTGCAAGACCGACGAAACGCCGATCTAATTACGGCAAATTGCCGAGTCACTTAAGCACATGGACGATATCGATCTTCGCCTCATAGACGCTCTGCGCGAGGACGCTCGCGCTCCGACAGCAGCGCTGGCGCGGGCCTTAGGCCTGTCGCGCACCACCGTGCAGAGCCGTCTTGAACGACTGGAACGCCAGGGTGTGATCGCCGGATATACCGTGCGTCTGTCGGACGCCCATGAGCGCGGGCAAATCCATGCCTATGTGATGATGACGGTGTCGCATAAACAGGCGGCCGCCGTCACATCGGCGGTTCGCCGTTTGTCCGCCGTGCGATCGCTGCAATCAGTAAGCGGCCCGTTCGACCTTATCGCCCGCGCCGTCACGCCCACCGTCAACGACATGGACGCTGTGATCGACGCCCTTGGCGCGATCGACGGTGTGGAAAGGACGACATCATCGATCGTGCTGTCCACCAAGATCGACCGCTGAAAACTGGCGGACGCCTACGCTCTTCGGCGATCAATCATTTCATAGGCTCCGGCCAGATTCTCGCAGGCCATGCGCAGAATTGCGCCCTGAGCATCGGAGAGTCCTTCGCCTGTTTCCCGTTTTACCACGGCGCGCCAATCGGTGGCGCGACCAAGGACCACCTCCGGTTCGCAAAGCGCCGCGAGCAGACGGGCGTTGGCCGGGCCGGCGAGTGAGAGAACCGACTCGATGCGCGCGCCGGCCCGGCGGCGGGTTTCGCTGAAACCTTCGTTATCGGGAGAGCGATCGACCCGTGGAGCGAAAGCCATGCTCCCGGTCGCGGTCCTGTGTAGGCAGGCGATGTCGTCCTGCAACCGACGAACCGCATTTACCGCCGCAGGGCTTAGACGGCCACGCCCGCACATCAGATCGAATATGTCCTGGCGACGGGCGCGCACAATTCTACCGGCTTGATCTGTCGTGGTCTCCACATCCGTGTTGACGGAAAGACGCAGCCTATCGGTATCCAAGCCCCAATTCGCGGGGTCGCGCCCGGAGGCTCGTTCCGCCGCGCGCCGGCGGACTATTTCCATTGGGTCGGATGCTCGGATGGCCTTGTGTTTCCGGGTCATGGCCTTTGCTCCAGAAACCACATCATATTTTTCTCAAACTGCGCGGCCGACGTGACCCTTGGACCTCGCATCACATCAACATGAGCCCCGCAGTAGCGAGCCTCTCCAGAAGGGTTGCAACAGGAAATTGTCGCCTTTCCCTCGCCGCCCACCGGAAAGGCGCACTCGCCATCGACACGAGTCAGCCAGTGCCGGGCGGCCAAGGGAATTGTGGATAGGGTGGATAGGGACAGTGGATTTGTCATTCCTAATATTTGCGCATTGCAATTAATTTGTAAAGTAAAAAATTTGCAAATTGCGTGATGCGTGGCGCGCTAAATATTTGCATAATGCGTTATGTTTCGAGCCTCAGATCGATAGCCGCCGACTCAACGACAAGAACGCCTCCGCCTGATTTGGAGAGCGCATAGCCGTTCCAGTGGCCATCTATCGTCAGCTTTGATCAATTTACAGCACGGAAGGTAAACCCGATGGCTAGAGTACCCGAGAAGAATTTTCTTCGCGCTTGGCGCGAATATCGTCGCATGACTCAAGGTCATTTAGCCGAGGCTGTCGACACAACTGGCGCCGTAATCAGCTTACTTGAGTCGGGACAGCGAGGGCTGTCCGACAAGTGGCTTCGGCGACTGGCGCCCGTCTTGGGCACGACGCCTGGTCACCTGCTGGATGTCAACCCAAATGAGGCTTCAAGCGACATTCTCGATATCTGGGCCGCGGTGCCCGAGGACAAGCGAGACCTGGCTCGCGAGGTCATGAAAACCTTCGCGAGCAACGTCCGGCCGCTGCCACCGAGCCCGAAAACACCATCGCCGCTAGACGAGCCTAAGAAATCCGGCGCCACCCGCGGCCGCAAAGGTCCAAAAGGGGCTTAGCTCACTGAAATCGGCGGTCATCGCCATATGGCGGTCGACAAGCCAAGTCTCAGTTCAGTATCGACCGCCAAGGCCCGCCATCAGAACGGGGCCGCTAGTGACCCACCGGCAAGGGGCGCCGGCCCGAACGCAATACGCTGGCGAAACAAGCCCATTAATAGCGGTCTCCCGTTCTAGCGAGCCGGAAGGCTAACCAGCGGTCGCGCCGGGGACCCCGACCACCACTCAACGCGCGAATGTTAAAATCGCAAAACGCTGATCCGACCGCCGCGAAGTCGGCGGGATCCTGGCGCCTTTCCAAAGCCGACGACTGTCACACCACCCAAAGCAAGCCGGTCATCAAGTCGGACTGGCCTTGCCGTGTGCAGCACTTCAGCCATGGGGCGCACCTCTAGGCCCTATCTTCGCCTTTGAGGCGGTCGCCCCCGCCCCAGGCGGATATATCGTCCAGCGGCTCATGATTGCCGCGACAGCTGAAGCTAGGGCTTAGGATTCGACGATGAGCCCCGAGGCGCTGGCCGGTGGGCCAGAAGCCCCGGCAGACTAGACCCCCCCCTCCCCCGCGATCGACATACCATCGACATCGCGCCTCTCCTCAGAACCGCTCAAGCGCCAGGTCCAGAGTGTGTGTGGTCGCGCCATACAGTTAAAGCCCGTCCATTTCGACGAGCGGCGCCACGCGGCCGATGGAGGCTCCTGCGACCGGACCAATCGGTCTCCCGAAGGACAGAAGCACCGCCCCTTTTCAAGCGCCGCTTTCGGAGCGCCTCGATTTTCTATTCCACGAATCTAAC
>JAYVYH010000011.1:0-6118 GCA_043784385.1 Caulobacteraceae bacterium
ACTTAAGGTCGGCGTCCTGCAGAATCCCATGCGGCCCAGAGGCGTAGATCGCCGCGTGTGGTCGCCGATCTCGGCGGTCGCCGCGATGATGTTGCGTCATCCTGACCTGATCGAGTCCTACGCCCGGATGCTGCTGCGTGAAGGCCGCCGCGATCTGGTTGTTGGGGCCTTGCGGCGCGCCTACTCGGCGGTGGAGGCCGATCGCGCCTGTTTCGAACAGCCGGATGTGGTCGATCACCTGGCCGTCGACATGATGGGTCTGGGTGCGCGCACCGTTCGCGGCGCGATCGACGAGCAGCGGCTTTATTCGGAGGGTTGGCAAATCTCCGTTCCCTATATCGGACCGAGGTGGCGTCTGGCCTTCAGCGGGCGCCCTTACACGCCCGGTGAGGCGGATGTCTGGAGAAGCGTTTCGGCTGGGGCGCCTGTCATCCTGCTTGAAGCTGGCCTGCTGGCGCAGTTCACCCACGCCGAGGCGATCGCCGCGCTGTTCGCGATTTGAGTCTCGCCGATACCCCCAAAAGGGGGTGGCGGCCAGCGCCCCAGCGTCGTTAGACGAGGTCGATCGCGGAAAACGGTTCGGAGTATTCGTCATGGATGTCATCGACTACGGAACAGCGGGCGTCACCGGCGCCAATGGCGCCTCGCCGGGAGTGTCCGGCGGCGGCGGCTCGGTGGGAGGACCGGCGACGGCCACCAACAACGGCGGCTCGGACAGCAATACGGCCGAAGCCTATGGCGGTGGCGGCGGCTCCGGCGGAAATGGCGCGACGGGGCCTACGGACTCGCAAGGAGTCTTCGACGGGCCGGGTGGCAATGGCGGCGCCGGCGCGTCCGGCGCCGCCGCTTCCGCCACCGTGACCAATTCCAGCGGCTTCGCGACGGGATCGACTTCGGCGGCGACGGCGTACGGTGGTGGCGGCGGCGCAGGTGGCCAGGGCGCGGCGGGCGCTCCGAACGGAACAGGGAATACCGGCGGAGCCGCCGGCACGGCGGCCGCCTCGGCCACCAACTCCGACAGCGCTGGTCCTAGCACCGCCATGGCGACCGCCACCGGCGGCGATGGCGGCGTGACTACGTCGGCGGGAGGGGCTTCGCGAGACGGGGCGACGGCGACCGCCACGGCCCGCGCGGTCAGCACCACCAGCGGTAACAACACCAGCGCCACGGCAATTCAGACCGGCGGCTCGGGTGGCGGTTTTTCAGTGGCGAGCGGGGGAGCGGGCGCCTCTAGCCAGATGCTGAACCAGGTCAGCGGCGAGACCAACGGAGGCAATCTCAACCTGTACCAGGCCGCCCAAGCCGGCTCGGGCGGGGCAACAGGTTCGGGAGCGGGCGGCGTGGCGGGCAACGCGTCCTCGGTCCTGTCATTAAACGACCTGACTCAGAACGCCCTGCAGAGCGCGTCGATCACCGCCGCGACACTGGCCTATGGCGGTGCTGGAGGTGGCGGGGACTATTACAGCCAGGGCAATGGCGTGGGTGTCAGCGGCAAGGCGGGCGGCACGGGAAACGCCTCGACGACCGTCACCGGCTTTGGGTCGGTCGCCGCCAACGCCTCCGCGCGCGGAGGGGGCGGCGGAAGCTCGGTCACGTCACAGTCGGGCGGGCCTATCCTGCCGAACGGGGTCGGCGGCGACGGCGGCGCGGGAACGGCGGCGGCCTACGCCACTGGCGCTTCGATATATGAACAGGTCACGGCCAGCGGCGGAGCCGGCGGCCGCGGCGACGGAGCCGGCCACGCCGGCGGGGCCGGTGGTGTCGGCAAGGCGACGGCGGGCGGGCGACTGAGTGGGCCAGGCGGCTCGGTGCAGCTCAGCATCGAGCAGTATGGAGGTTCAGGCGGTTCGGGCGCCGACGGGGCCAGCGGCGGGGAGGGCGCAGCCAGCACCCTGAACAATGCATTGACCAACGTGTTCACCAACGGCGGCACGCTCGACCTGCGCCAGGCGTCGTTCGGCGGCGCCGGCGGGTCCACCGACACGGGAGTGGCGGGCAAAGGCGGGGCGACGAGCGCCACATTGACCTACGACGATACCAAGCACGCGACCCTGAGCGCGGGCGTCAGCGTGCGCAACAGCGCCGGGGGCGGCGGCGGCGGCGGGACACGCGGCTCGGCCAGCGCGGCTGGGGCCGGGGGGACGGCGACCGCGGCGACCACGGTGACCGGTGGCGCGGGAGAGGCGCTTAGCGCGTCGACTCTCGCCAGCGCCGGCTCCGGCGGCGGCACGAGCGCCCTTAGCGCGCGCAGCGGCGGGGCCGGCGGGGCGGCCAAGGCCACGCAGGTCGACAGGTCGGCTTCCGCCGGTGGCTCGGTGACGGCGTATGGCGGGTCCGGCGGCAGCCCTTATCCCTATGGCTTCAACGGCGTCTACCAGAACGGCGGCGGGGGAGCCGGTGGCTCGGCGACGGCGAGCGACACCGAAACCGGCGCCACCTACGCCTACGCCTACGCCAACGCCGTTGGGGGTGGCGGCGGCAAGGGGTCGGGAGCGGGCTTCACCGGAGGCACGGCCGGAAAGGCCGCCGCGACCGCCCGAGCCGTCGCCACGGCGTCGGGCGGCGGCGCCGTGGCGACGGCTTTGCAGACCGGCGGCTCCGGCGGGTCCAGCGAGGACAATGCCAACGCGGTCGCGGGCATGGCCAGCACCCTGGCCAACGCGGTTGGCGGCTCGACCAACCAGGGCGGCCTGACTCTACAGGAGACCGCCAGCGGCGGGTCGGGGGGGACAGCCGGCGACTTCGGCGACGGCGAGGCCCGCGGCGCGGCGGCTGGGGCCGGCGGAGCCGGGTCGGCCACCCTGTCGTTGAATGACATCACCCAGAACGCCACCCAGAGCGCCGCCATCAACGCTTCGACCTTTGCGTACGGCGGCCTGGCCGGGGCCGGCTCGGGCGCAGCGGCCGGCGGCGCCGCGACCGCTTCGGACACCGTGACAGGGGCCGGCTCGGTAAGCTTGTTCTCCCTGGCGAACGGCGGCAACGGGACCACCGCCCTCAACCCCGGCGCCGGCGGGACGGGAGGCGCGGCCAAGACGACAGCGGCGGCAACGGGGACGAGCGCGTCGGTCGGGGCCTATGCGACGGGTGGCCAAGGCGGGCAGGCCGACGGGGCGGGCAATGTCGGCGGCAAGGGCGCGGTGGCGACGGCGACCGCAAGCGCAACGGCCACCGGCGCCGGCCAGGCCGCCGGGGTGAGCGCCACCCAGACGGGCGGCGCGGGCGGCGGCGGCGTAGAGGGCGCCGCCGGGGGGGCCGGCGCGGCGAGCACGCTGAGCACAACATTCTCGGCCACCGTGAAGAAGGGGGTGATCGGCTCGGCGAACGGCGGTTCGCTGGCCATGAACCAGACCGCGAACGGCGGATCGGGCGGGAACTCCGACACGGCCGCCGGCGGGGCGGGCGGGGCGGGAAGCTCGACCCTGACCTTCGACGACACCGCCAACGCCACACAGAGCCCCTATCTGACCGTCCAAAGCATCGCCGGAGGTGGAGCTGGCGGCTCGGTCTCCACCGGTGGAACCGCGGGGGCCGGCGGCAAGGCGGCGGCGGTGATAAACCTGACTGGAACGCTGGCGGTGACCGCCCATGGCTACGCCACCGGCGGGGCCGGCGGCGCCAGCGCCGGCCAGACGGCGGCGGCCGGCGGCGCGGCGACGGCGACCGTCGTGGCGCACGGAACCACGAGTGTCTACGGCGACGCCAGCGCCACCGGCGGGACCGGGACCAGCGCCGGAGCCGCCTTGGCCAGTTCAGCGGCGAAGGGGGCCGGCGGCGTCAACCAGGCTGAAGCGGCGACGACGGCGACAGGGCAGTTGATCGGTACGGTCACCGCCTCGAGCTCGATGGCGGTCGATGGAACCAGCCTGGTCAAGGCCGCGGCGTCGATCGGCGCGGCGGCGGGGACCTTCGCGACCACGGGGCAGGGGGTAGCGCAGATCACCGGCGCTCCCGCGGCAGCCACGACCTCGACGATCCTGGCGGCCAACGCCAATATCAAGGCGGCGTTCGGCGCCACCCCGGTGTTCTTCGGTGTCGGGGAGCTCGGCGGCGGCTATTCCACGGGCGGAACATCCGCCCAGTCGGTAACCAGCACCTTCACCGAGACGGTCGACCTCACCCAGCTGACGACGCGGCGCGACCTTGTAGTCGGCTTCTACGGCGGCGCGACGTCGGGCTCGGGCGTCACCGGCGTCAACTTCGACCTCTACGTGGACGGCGTCGATTTGGTCACCCAGAGCTTCGCCACCGCCGCGGCGGCTAAGGCGTGGTTCACCAACAACGCTATCGATCTTGGCTCCCTGGCGAGTGGCGCGGCTCTCGGCGCCGACACTCTGTCGCTACGCGCCACCCTGACGGTCAACTCCAATGGCGGCAATTCGGGTTTCTACGGTGGGATCATCGTCGGCGATCCGCCGCCCGCCGCCGCCTCCCAGGCGCCGAACGCGGGGCGTTTCAGTCAACTGATGGCGGGCCTCGGCGCCTCGGAACACGCGGTCGCGGCAAGCTCGATAGCAGTGGACCGATATCCAGGCACGCCGTTCGCCCTCGCTCGTCCGGCGATCGCCTGACGCAGGGTGGGCCTTGGCGAACCACTTCGCTCCCCGCTAAGCAGGGGACAACCTTAAGGGAGCGAGTGACCATGCCGATCAGGAACCGCATCACGCAGATGCTGGGCGTGGAGTTTCCCATCGTCCAGGCCCCGATGGGCTGGATCGCGCGCTCGCCCCTGGCCTCGGCGGTCTCAAACGCTGGCGGGATGGGGATCATCGAGACCTCCTCCGGCGCGCTCGACGAGATCCGCGAGGAGGTCAAGGCCATGCGCCGGCTGACCGACAAGCCGTTCGGCGTCAACATCGCCCAGGCTTTCGTGCGTGACCCCGACATCGTCACGTTCGTGGTCGACCAGGGGGTGAAGTTCGTCACTACCTCGGCCGGCGATCCAAATCGCTATTGCTCGGCGCTCAAGGAAGCGGGTCTGACGGTGTTCCACGTCGTGCCGTCCCTGGACGCGGCCCTCAAGGCGATCGCCGCCGGAGTCGACGGCCTGGTGGTTGAAGGCGGCGAGGGCGGCGGTTTCAAGAATCCGCGCGAGGTCGCGACCATGGTGCTTCTGCCCCTGGTCTGCTCGCAGGTGAACGTGCCGGTGATCGCCGCCGGCGGCGTCGTCGACGGCCGCACCATGGCCGCCGCCTTCGCCCTGGGCGCCGAAGGCGTGCAGATGGGCACCCGGATGGTCTCGGCCGCCCAATCGCCGGTGCATCAGAACTGGAAGGACGCGATCATCGCGGCCAAGGAAACCGACACGGTGTTCCTAAACCGCTTCGGCCCCGGTCCGGCCCTGCGCGCGCTACGCACCCAGAAGACCACGACTTTCGAGAAGACGCCGCCCGAGAACGTCATGGCCGAGATGCGCAACGCCCTGGCGCTCTACTTCGGCGGCGACATGGAGGCTTCGATCGCCCTCTCCGGCCAAGTCGCTGGACGGATCGATTCGGTAAAGCCGGTGGCCCAGATCATCGCCGAAACCATGGCCGAGTTTGCCGCCACGGTGGCGGAAATGTCGGCGCGCTACGGCCGGATTGCGGCCGCCTGATCCATTCCACCCGCGCCCGGGGTTTGAAACCATCCGGCGTATGCCCTAAAATCCGTCGAGTCGGCCTAACAGGGGCTGCGTTATCTCTGGGAGGGCTCACTATGGAAAACGTGGCGATCAGCGCCTTCGCCTCGTCCGTTCCTCCTTCGATGGCGTCCCATGCCCCCCTTCATCACACTCGACGGGCTCGCCTATCGCGCCCCTGACGGCCGATCGCTTTTCGAAAACCTGACGCTCGCCTTCGGGGGCGAGCGCACCGGCCTTTTGGGCGCCAACGGCGCCGGCAAGACCACGCTGCTGCGTATGATCCTGGGCGAACTGACCACCATGTCCGGCGCCGTCAGCGCCCGTGGCCGGATCGGCGTTCTGCGCCAGAACCCAGGTTTACCGCCGGGCGCCAGCCTGGCCGACACGCTGGGGGTGGCGGCCGACCTAGCGCGCTTGGATCTGGATGGCGACATCGAAACAGTCCTGGCGCGGGTCGGCCTCGACGACATTCACCTTGGACGCCCAGCGGACACG
>JAYVYH010000012.1:0-5781 GCA_043784385.1 Caulobacteraceae bacterium
CTATCGCGCCGGACCCAACGCGCCGGCGCGGATCTCTAGTTCCTCTATCGAGGATAAGTTGCGGCAATGCGTGAACGTGGCGGGCATCACCGCCTGGGCGGCGACGTTCGAGGGCCACGAGCTCTATCTGCTGAACATCCCGGGCATCGGATCGTTCGCGTATGACGCCTCGCGCATCGGCCTCCGCGAGGCCGACCGGGGCGAATGGGCCGAGTGGCAAAGCTGGAATCGCGCCAACTTCCGCGGCCAGGTCGCCACGGTGCTGGGCGATGTCACGTATGTCGGAGACGACACGACCGGGACGCTGTGGGCGATGACCGTGGGGGCCTTTGCCGACGGAGGCGACCCGCTGACGCGGGTGGCGAGCGCGTTCATCAGGATCGAGGAGGGCACGCCGCGCTGTAACAACCTGATCGCGCATGGCGTGGTCGGGGTGGGAAACGCCGTCGAACCCGGAGGCAATCCGGTCGTCGAGATGCGCTACAGCGACGACCAGGGCAGGAATTTCTCCGACTGGCTCAAGGCCGGCATGGGCGCCCGGGGCGCCAGCCTGACGCGGGTGTTCTGGCAGAGACTGGGCCAGATGCGCGCGCCCGGAAGGCTGGTCGAGGTGCGGTGTTCCGACCCGGTCGATGTGGTGTAGAGCCACCTGGAACTGAACGCCGCGAGGCCGGCGAGATGAGCGCGACCTTCGTTCCCGCGCCGCCGGTCAATGTGCCGGTGGTGGACGCCAACGGCGTGATCACCCGGCCGTGGCAGGCCCATCTGACCGCGCGCCATCAGCAGGCCGGCGGGTCGGTCGACAAGATCGACGCGGCCCACGCGGCCGCCCTGGCGGCGGTCCCCCAAGCGACCCAGGTGGTCGCCGCGGGCGGGCTGCACACGGGCGGCGACCTGACCGGCAATGTCGCGGTTTCACTTTATCGGGCCATGACGACGGTTTCGGCCCTGCCAGCCACGGGCAACAGCGAAGGCGACTGGGCCTATGCGCGCGATGGCCGCAAGCCCGGCGAGGCGGCGGGAGCCGGGACCGGCGCGCCGGTGTTCTGGTCCGCCGGACATTGGGTGGCCGCAACCAGCGGCGCGACAATTACAGCTTAAGGACTCATCATGACCGGCACTCTTTTGGCCATGCCCGTGATCCGGGCGGTGGATAGCGGCGGCGTGCCGATTTCGGGGGCGCTGCTACAGTTCTATCTGACCGGAACCACGACGCCCGCCAGTGTCTATACGTCGTCGGCCCTGTCGGTGGCCTTGAGCAATCCGGTCGTGGCGGACGCCGGCGGGCTGTTCGCGCCGATCTATCTGGACCCCGCGATCGCCTATCGGGTGCAACTTCAGACCGGCGGCGGGACGGTGATCCGCGATGTGGATCCGGTCAGCATCAATATCCTCGAGGCGTCGACCGCCCAGGTCAACGCTGGGGTGGCGACGGGGGTCTATATCAGTCCGGCCAAGCTGGCGGCCTGGACCGGCATCGCCGCGGCGCTGGGCTATGTTCCGGCCAACAAGGCCGGCGACACACTGACCAATTCACTACTGGCGTTCAGCGGCCTGGCGACCAATTCCAGTGGTTATCTGGGCCTGCCGGTCAACGAACAGGACGCCACGCCCTATACGACGGTGCTGACCGACGCCGGCAAGCTGGTGCGCTGCAACTCAGCGGCGGCGACGGTCTATACTCTGCCCCCGGTGGCCGGCGTCGCCTATCCGGTCGGCGTGGCGATTTCGTTCCGCAATGTCGGGGTCGGGGTGGTCACGATGACGCCCGGGGCCGGGGTGGCGTTCTACAGAGCCGGAACCGTCGCCAGCGTGGCGAGCATCGCCCTGGCGCAGGGCGCGCTGTGCACCGCGATCATGGAGGCGCCCAACGTCTGGGTGGTTTCCGGCGTGGGGATCACCTGATGAGCGGGGCGCTGATGGCCCTGGCCGGGGCGGCGGGCGCGGGCGGCGGAACGGGGGTAGTGATCACGCCGACGCCTTCGTGGGTCGCGATCTATGACACCGACACCGGATCGACCAACACGCCGGCCATCCTGGGGATCACCACCGCGATCTCGGTCTCGCTGGCCAAGAGCGGCGGCGGGACGCTGTTCTACAATCTGAACGGTAGCTTCAATCTCTACACCGGGGCGTTCACGGTCCATGCCGGGGACACCCTGGGTTTCATCATCGACAATTCGATGTCGGGCACCAAGACCGGAACCCTCACCGTGACCAACGCGAGCAACGGGTCGGTGACGGTGGCGACCATCGCCTACACGGTGTTTTCGTCGGGCCACGCCTGATGATCCGCATCGAGCGCAATCGGGCGTTCTGGACGGGCGTGGCAGGTCATCCGGCGCTGGCCGGCGCGCTGATGGGGATCAGCCCCGAAGCGGTGGGCGCCATCTCCGAACGGGCCGACGTGCTGCCGGTCGCGGCGCAACACGGCGGGTTCCTGTTCGCCAGATCGGACCCGCTGGGGTTCGTCGCCGAGTTGCACACCCTGTTCACGCCGGAAGGCTGGGGCCGCGAAGCATTGATAGCCGGCATGGCAGCGATTGGACTGGTCTGGCTGAGCGGCTTTTCGCTGGTGACGACATTCGAGGTTGAGACCAACCTGAAGAGCCGGCCGCCCAAGACTTTCGGATTCATCATCGCCGGAGATTGGCGCCAGACGCCGTTCGGAAACCTGCGGCTGTGGACACTATCGCGGGCGGCCTGGGATGCCAGCCCGGCGGCGCAAAGGAGAAACGCAAAATGCCTATAGCTCTGATCGGGGCCGCCATCGGCGCGGCCGGCATGGTGGGGAGTTCGCTGATCTCGTCATCGGCCAACAGCCACGCCGCTGACGTGGCGGCGGCCAACAACGCGGCCAACAACAAACTGTCGCAGGACCAGTACAACGCCACCAAGGGGCTGATCCAGCCGTATGTGGACAAGGGGAATACGGCGGCCGACGCCCTGCAGGGCTTCCTGGGCCTGGGCGGCGATCCGACCAAGACCCAGGCGGCGTTCGACAGCTATCTGGGTTCGACCGGCTATAAATTCACCCGCCAGCAAGGGATCGACGCCGCGACCCAGAGCGCGGCGGGCGCGGGCCTGCTCAACAGCGGCGGGGCGCTGAAGGCGCTGCAGGACCGGGGGACCGGCCTCGCCCAGCAATATGGCCAAAGTTACGTCGACAACCTCAGCGGGGTGGCCAATCGGGGAACCAGCGCGATCAACGCCCTGACCGGCGCAGGGGCCGCCAACGTGGCGGGGCAGACCGCGAACAACAACACCGGAACCGCGGCCCGGACCAGCGCCATCACGGCCAACGACGCCATCGCCGGCGGTCTGATCAACGGGCTGGCCGGCGCGGCCGGCAAGCTGATCGGGGCCAGTTCGTTTGGGGGCGGCAACGCCCTGACCGGTTACTCCACCGCCTTCAATCAACCCGGCTATGCGCCGTTCGGAGGCTGACCATGAGCGATAGCCACTATGTCGGCCCAGGGCCGGACATTACCCAGCAGCCCTATGAGGTCGCGGCCGACGCCCAGCCGATGACGGGGCATCCGTTGCTCGAAGCCCATGTGCGGACCCAGATCGCCGGCATGAACGCGCCGCAACACGCGGCGGCGACCCAGGCGCAGGACCAGGTGGCGGCCATCCTGCATGGCTTGGTGCTGAAGTCGCCCGATCCCGGTGCTCGCCTGTCGATGGCGCGGCACATCGCCGGACTGCACCCGGAACTAGGCATCGCGCCCCAAGCCATCACGCGGGCCGATGTCACTGACCAGGGGCTGGCCGAACACCTGGCGGCGGTGATGGCCTTGAAAGATCACCTGGGGCGCGGCGCGCTCGGACAACCCAACCCATCAACAATTGGAGGAACACCCATGAGCAACCAATCCGCCCAGCCTAGCGTCCGCTACCTGGGGGTCGCCCGCTGATGCCCCGCTTCGCCATCGCCATCAACGGGCAAAAGCACGTCTTCGAAGGCCCCAACGCCGACGCCGCGACCCGCTTCGCCCAGCAATGGGCGCGGGACAACCCCCAGGCGGTCAATGCCGGCCAGCCCAGCGGCAGCACATTGGGCGGGTATGTGGACACCTTCAACCGCGCCGTCCCCGGCCTGTCGGAAATGGGCGCGGGCTTCGCCGCAGGAGGCGGCGTGCTGGACGATTTGATGGCCGGACGCCCGGCGGACTTCGGCGCCCGCTGGAGCCAGGCCCGGGCGCACCAGCAAAGCCAGATCGATCAGTTGCGTAACAATCACCCGATCGCCGCCAACATGACGACAGGCCGTGGCCTGGCCGCGCCCCTAGCCGCGGCCTTGGCGACCGGCGGACCGGCGGCCGCCCCGCTGGTGGTGGAAAACGTCCCCCTAGGCCTGCGCGCCACAACGGCTCGCCTGGCGGCGAATACAGCGCGCAACGCCTTTACCGGCGCGGCCGTCGGAGGCGTCTACGGGGCGTCACAACCCGGAACCCTGAGCCAGCGTCTCTCCGCCGCGAACCAGAATATGCTGCCGGGAGCCGTGGCCGGCGTCGCGGCGCCGGCGGTGGTCGGAGCGACCCGCGCGGGTCTGGCCGGGGTCCGCGCCCTGACAAGCGATGCGAACGCAATACCCAGTGCGCTCGCTCTCGCCGGCGGCGCGCTCCAACGGCTGCCGACTTCGGAAGACGCCCTCTACAACGCCTCCGTGAACGGCATCGACGGGGTGAACCGGGCGGCAGCCACCAGGCAGATTCCCTGGAGCGTTGATGAGCGTCTCCAGGCCATCCCGAGAACGACCGTGGCGGCGCCGGACGACGAATATTCCGCAGCAGATAGAATTAGAAATACGCGGATATTCAAAAGAACTTCCGAGATTGCCGATCACTTTCAGGAATATGCCCGAGATTATATGGTAGAACCGATTACAGATGATCCGGATTTCAAAGGTTACACGGGATTTCAAGTTTCCGGGATTAGGTCACGATTGTCTGATTTGGCGGAGCACTATCGGCCCCAAGGAAAGAGCGGGATGATATTGGCCAACGAGATAGATCAAATGAACGCCGATTTCACGGCCATGGCCGGACGGACACAACCCGAATTCGCCAGAGCGATGACACGATTGGACGGAAAATTGGATCCAAACGACCCCGACAATATTAGCGTTGAATACCCTTTCAGATCCTCAAATTTGATCAGTATGATGGAGCATCTGCCGATGGGAGACGCATTTGACTTCTCTGATCCCAACTTCAACCTAAGACCCGACCCTGCGGAAAAGGTGGAGGAACCGCAATTCATCCCCGCGCACTTTATGGCCTCGGCCGTCAACGATGACTTCCCCTTGAAGGATGAAGATCCAGAAGCTCTTGATGGCGCGCCAACCCATATGGCCGACAACAACCCAGACGGATACTCCAAGGTTCTCAATATGGTTTCATATCGTCCTTTGGAACACCAAGGCTCCATGCTGGCGAGGGCCGGGCACGAATTTGACGCCACCAGACTTATGGCTTCCGCCGCTAACGACAACCCTAACATACCCCTGGAACCACCCGAAGAGGCGCCCAGCGTCATGGCCGATCCAGACGACCATCGCATCGACCGGTGGGCGGCCCCGACGGCCAAAATGTTTGACCTGGAAAAATATCGTCAGGCTCAATCCGGCCTGAGCCCCACATTGGAAGGCGCAGCCGCCAGTCTCGTCCCCAATCGACCCAACGCTTTCACAGGCGCCGATTCGGATATGGGTCTGGCGGCGGCCATCGCCACCAGGGCGCCAAGAATGATCGATGACGCCAATTTCGGCATCCCAGG
>JAYVYH010000013.1:0-1828 GCA_043784385.1 Caulobacteraceae bacterium
AAGCCGGACAACAAGGTTTCGCTGGAAGAGGTGCTGGCCCATCTGACCGCCCTGGCGGAACGGGTCGACATTCCGCTCAACGCCGACTTCGAAAACGCATTCGCCGATACGCCGGAAGGCGTGGCCGCGAACGTCTCCCGCGCGGTGGTCACCGGCATCGCTGGCCTCTCGGTGGAGGACAGCACCGGAGACGCGGCGGCCCCGCTCTACGACTTCGATCTGGCGGTGGCCCGGATAGTGGCGGCCCGCGCGGCGATCGACGCCGCCGACCCCACTGTGATGCTCACCGCACGTTCGGAAGGGTTCGTCACCGGCAGACCAGATCTGGCGGAAACCCTGAAACGCTTGACTGCCTACGCCAAGGCTGGCGCGGACTGCCTCTACGCGCCCGGCCTGCGCGATGAAGGCCAGATCGGCGAGGTGATCAGGGCCGTATACCCCAAGCCAGTGAATGTGCTGACCCCCGGACTTCCGGTGGAAACGCTGGCCGCGCTTGGGGTAAGACGAATCAGCGTTGGGGGCTCGCTGGCTCAAACCGCTTGGGGGGAATTCCTAAGGTCGGCTCGGGAAATCTCCACCGAAGGAACCTTCAGCGCCTTCAGCCGCGCCGCGCCTGGTGGCGAGCTCAACAGACTGTTCCAGGCGCCGACCAGGGATAGCTGATCTTCAGGCGGGTTCCGGTGGGGGGAGCGGATTCATGGGCAGGGGACCCGCCTTGATGATATCGGCGTGCTCCCGCCGGCGCACGGCCTCGGAAATGTTCAGCCGCGTAAACAGACCGTCGGCGGCATGTTCGCGGACCGCGCGATCCCAGTCCAGGGCTGCGCCGGTCAGCAAGTTCTGCGCCTCTCCGGCGTGCACGATCACCGAACCGCCCGCTTCCTCCCGCGCGTAGATGTAATTGCCGCCCATGGCCGACAGGGGATTTCCATCCCGAAAGCGGGTGAACCGGTAGACGGCGCCGGAGGCGCCCTTCATGTCGATAATATCTCTCATGGACTATCCTTAAGCTGTCACGGCGGGCGCGTCGCCACCAAGCTGTGCACGGCGCGCGGTGATCCAGGCCACGGCTTCATGATATCCCACGACGGGCAAAAGCGCTAAATGACGAAATAGATAGCTAAACCGTTCATCGCACAGAGTGGCGGACAGGTCGGGTATGACGGGACTATCACGCAGCGGCTTCACGACGACGACGCCATGATCGATGGCCAGCATCCTGAACTCAACGTCCGGAGACGCCAGCAACTCGAAAGCCACCTTCCACCCATCGCCTGTCCAGCCGCGGGTGCGAATCTGCGGCACGTGCTCCTCAAGCCAGTCCCTGGGCAACATGTCGTGAATCGCGATCCAGCCCCCAGGCTTCAGGACACGCAAGGCTCCGTCCAAATCTCGCCGCACCTGTTGATAAAGATGCAATCCGTCGATGAACACCACATCGAACGCCTCGCCGTCATAGGTGGAAAAAAAACCGTCGCTGGTCATGCGATGGGTGCCACCACGGCTGGGGTCGACTCCTATTTTCTCATCCGCCATGACGGCGTCGAAAAGATCATTCTCCGCACAACCTATCTCCAGGTATCGTGTTCTCCGCCTTTCGGCCAGCAAAAGATTGGTGATGGCCATTCGATTATAATGTATATCTTCCCACTCATAATCAAATTTTGCTGAGGACTCGTTCGGTTTATAGCGATTTACGAGAATTTTCTCTCGTATAATGGTATTTAGGCTTATTTTTTTCTTTTTGGTTGTCATAAGGACTCCAATTGATGGTGCGGTGTTCGGGATCATCGAGGGCCGCGAATGACCATGGAACAGTTTTGGGGCA
>JAYVYH010000014.1:0-7097 GCA_043784385.1 Caulobacteraceae bacterium
GACGACGCCACCATGCTCACCCTGCTCGAGCACGGCACCGAGTTCCAGAAGGAGAAGTTCCTCAAGCCGCTGCTGAACGGTGACAAGCGCATTTGCTATTCGATGACCGAGAAAGCCGCCGGCGCCGACGCCACCGGCATGCAGACCCGCGCGGTCAAGGACGGCAACGAGAACTATGTGCTGAACGGCGAGAAGTGGTTTTCCAGCGCCGCCAGCGTCGCCGACATCGCCGTGGTGATGGCCAAAACCGACCCCGACGCCCCGCGCCACCAGCAGTATTCGACCTTCATCGTCGAGCTACCCAACCCCGGCTATCGTATCGTTCGCGACATCGAGACCATGGCGGTGCATGGCCCGTTGTCCTCGATCCTCGGCGGCGGCGGCCATTCCGAGATCGAGATCAAGGACCTGGTCATCCCGGCCGAGAACCTGCTGGGCGGGGAGGGCAACGGCTTCAACATGGGCCAGCACCGCCTGGCCTACGGACGCCTGCGCCACGGCATGCACAACGTCGCCATGGCCCAGCGGGCGCTGGACCTCGCCGCCGCCCACATCACCAAGCGCTCGACCTTTGGCCAGAAGCTGTCCAGCCGCCAGGGCGTGCAGTGGATGCTCGCCGACTGCGCCAGCGAAATCTACATGGCCCGGCTGATGCTGCTGCACATCGCCTACAAGGCCGAGCGCAAGATGGATATTCGCCAGGAGAACTCGATCGCCAAGGTGTTCCTCGCCCACATGGTGCACAAGGTGGTCGACACCGCCATCCAACTGCACGGCGCTCTGGGCTATAGCCAGGACACGCCCCTGGCCGCCTGGTACACCCACATCCGCGCGCAGCGCCTGGTCGATGGCCCCGACGAGGTTCACCGCTGGACGGTGGGGCGAAATGTCATCAAGGCTTATGAAGCCCACGGCACAACCGCCTCCGCCTGTGGCGGCGATCTACTTTAGCCTCTAGGTCCCGGTCCAACCCTTCCAGAAGGAATTCCCTCGATGTTGAAATCCCTCTCCCTGGCCCTCGCCGCTGGCCTTGCCTTGTCCGTCTCGGCCCACGCCGAAGGGCCGGCGGTGCAGTCGGGAAGCTACGCGCTTGAGCCCACCCACACCGAAGTGATGTTCGGCGTCGGGCACTTCGGCTTCTCGACCTATTACGGCCAGTTCCCTGGGACCACCGGCTCGCTAAAGCTCGACTCGGCCAACCCCGCGGCCAGCCAGCTGGACGTCAGCGTTCCGGTGGCCAATGTCTGGACCGCCAGCGACAAGTTGACCGATGAGCTAAAGAGCGCCGATTGGCTAGACGCCAAGGCGTTCCCGGCCATGACCTTCCATAGCACCAAGATCACCACCACCGGCCCGACCACCGCCGACGTGGCCGGCGACCTTACTCTGCACGGCGTCACCAAGCCGGTGGTGCTGAAGGCGACATTCAAGCGCGCGGCGGTGTTCCCCATGAACAAGAAATACATGATCGGCTTCGACGCCACCGGCCATCTGAAGCGCAGCGATTTCGGGGTCAGCAAATATGTCCAGTTCGGTCTGGCCGACGACGTCGAGCTGATCATCAGCGCGCCGTTCGAGCGCCAGGGTTCCTGAGCCGGCGCGCGGGGGCCTGAGGGCATGGATCTCGGAATCGCGGGCCGTTCGGCCATCGTTTGCGGCGGCAGCGCCGGGCTGGGGCGGGCGACCGCCATGGCCCTGGCGGCCGACGGGGTGAAGGTGGTGATCGCAGCCCGGTCGGAAAAACGGCTCGTGGAGGCGGCGACCGACATCGTCGCCGAAACCGGCGGTGATGTGCGCTGGGTGGTGGCCGACGTCACCACGGACGAGGGGCGGGAAGCGGTTCTGGCCGCGTGCCCCGCACCGGACATCCTGATCAATAACGCCGGCGGCCCGCCGCCCGGGGATTTCCGGTCCTGGTCGCGGGAGGATTGGATCAAGGCCCTCGACGCCAACATGCTGTCGGCGATCTTCTTCATCAAGGCGACCCTCGATGGCATGATCGAGCGCAAGTTCGGCCGTGTCGTCAACATCACCAGCCACATGGTCAAGCAGCCGGTGGCGATTCTCGGGCTCTCCAACGGCGCCCGGGCTGGCCTGACCGGCTTCGTCGGCGGCCTGTCGCGGGACGTGGCCAGGCACAACGTTACCATCAACTGCGTGCTGCCCGGCCAATTCGACACCGACCGGCTGAAGTCTAACCACCAGCGGTTCGCCGACGCTAACAAGGTCGATCTGGAGACCATGCAGGCCAACGCCAGACGGGGCATCCCCGCCGGCCGCTTTGGCCAGCCCGATGAGTTCGGCGCCATGTGCGCGTTCCTCTGCTCGGCCAAGGCCGGGTACATCACCGGCCAGAACATCATCCTCGATGGCGGCCAGTTTCCGGGATTGCTCTAGACCATGACCGAAATCGCCATGAACGGCGCCGAGAGCCTGGTGCTGACCCTGGTCGGGGCGGGGGTTGACACCTGTTTCTCCAATCCCGGCACCTCGGAGATGCACTTCGTCGCGGCCCTGGACAGCATCTCGGGCATCCGTCCGATTCTCGGTCTGTTCGAGGGCGCGGTGACGGGCATGGCCGACGGCTACGGCCGCATGGCTGGCAAACCCGCCGCCACCCTGCTGCACCTTGGTCCCGGCCTCGCCAACGGCCTGGCCAATCTGCACAACGCCCGCCGCGCGGCGACACCGATCGTCAACATCGTCGGCGATCACGCCACCTATCACGCCCAGTATGACGCCCCCTTGGCCTCCGACATCATGGGTTTCGCGCGGCCGGTGTCTGGCTGGGTGCATTCCTCGGTCAGCGCCAAGACCGTGGCTGCCGACGGCGCCCGGGCCGTGGCCGCCGCCTATGCGCCGCCCGGCCAGATCGCCACACTGATCCTGCCCGCCGACACCGCCTGGAACGAGGCCGAAGGTCCGGCTCCCGCTCTCGCCAGACCCCAGCCTTCGCCCGTCTCGGACGCCGCCGTCGGCCGCGCCGTATCGGCCCTGCGCTCGGGCAAGAAGACCGCCATCCTGATGCGCGGCGCCTGCCTGCTCGACGCCGGCCTCGCCGTCGCCGGCCGGATAGCCACCGCGACCAGCGCGCGGCTGCTGTGCGACACCTTCGCGCCGCGCCTAGCCCGCGGCGCCGGCCGGGTGGTGATCGACCGCATCCCCTATTTCGCCGAACAGATCGTCGAGACCCTGGCCGAGGTCGAACAGCTGATCCTGGTGGGGGCCAAGCCGCCGGTGTCTTTCTTCGCCTATCCAGGTAAGCCCAGCTGGTGCCTGCCCGAGGGGGCCGAGGTGATCCATCTGGCTCACGCCCACGAGGACGGGCTCGGCGCCCTCGAAGCGCTGGCCTCCGCGCTGGGCGCGTCCGCGAGCGGATCCGTGGCAAGCTATGCGCGCCCCGATCTGCCCACCGGGCGCCTCAATCAGCACACCGCCGGCCAGATCATCGCCCGCCACCTGCCGGAAGGCGCCATTCTCTCCGACGAGGGCGCCACCTCCAGTGGAGGGACGATGGCCGCGACCATCACCGGTCCGCCGCACGATCACCTGCCCCTCACCGGCGGCTCGATCGGCCAGGGCATCCCGCTGGCCACCGGCGCGGCCGTGGCTCGGCCGGACGCCAAGGTGGTCTGTATCCAGGGCGACGGCGGGGCGATGTACACACTCCAGGCCCTGTGGACCCAGGCCCGGGAAAAACTGGACGTCACCACTGTGATCTTCGCCAATCACTCTTATGGAATTCTCAACGTGGAGCTGGCTCGGGTGGGCGCCCGCAACGTTGGTCCCAAGGCGCTGTCGATGCTCGACCTGCACAACCCGGAGCTGAATTTCGTCAAGCTGGCCAGCGGCCTGGGCGTCGAGGCCAGCCGCGCTGAGACCATCGAAGAATTCGAGGCCCAGTTCGCCGACGCCATGGCGGGTAAGGGGCCACGCCTGATCGAGGTGATGATTTAGGACTTTGCCATGACCGACGCCTTGGTGGTCGCCGGCTTGTGCAAGACCTACGGCCGGCCGGCGGTCGATGGGCTCAGCCTGACGGTGCGGGCCGGTGAGTTCTACGCCCTGCTGGGACCCAATGGCGCGGGCAAGACCACGACCCTGCGGATGGTGGCGGGCCTGCTGAAGCCGGACGCCGGTTCGATTCGCATATTCGGTATCGACGCCCTGGTCGAACCGACCCGGGCCAAACAGGTGACCGCCTGGGCCCCCGACGAGCCCCTGCTCTATGACCGCCTTTCGCCGATGGAATATCTCGAATTCGTCGCCGGGTTGTGGGGTGTCGATCCCAAGGCGGCCGGCGCGCGCGCGGAGGCGCTTCTCAAGAGGCTGGGCCTTTGGGATCAGCGGTCGGACCGCTGCGAGACCTTCTCGCGGGGGATGAAACAGAAGATCGTTCTCGCGGGCGCGCTGATTCACGAGCCGCGGCTGCTCATCCTCGACGAGCCTCTGACCGGCCTGGACGCCGGCGCCGCGCGGGTGGTCAAGGGCGTCCTCGCCGACCGGGTCCGGCAGGGGGTGACCGTGATCCTAACCACCCACATCCTCGAAGTCGCCGAGCGTCTGGCCGACCGTATCGGCATCCTGCACCACGGCAGCCTGCTGGCCGAGGGCACGCTCGCGGAACTGAAGGATCGTGCCGGTCGGGGACAGGGCACGCTGGAGGACGTGTTCCTGGAACTCACCGGGGCATGAGCGGCTGCCCGAGTTTCCGGACGGGCACGACGGCATGGCTGATTGTCCACGAATTTCGTCTGGTCTGGAGGGGCCTGCGCCAGACTGGCCGCGCCCGCCGCCGCGGGTGGGTGCTGGCGGCGGTCTTCGTGACCGTAACCCTGCTCGCCGGCGTGCCGCTCGGTCTAGTGCTGCGTGATAGCGTGGTAACGGCCGATCCGGTCACTGTGGTGATCGCCGACGCCGTGCTGGCCAGCTTTCTGACCCTGATGGTCTCGGCCAGCTTGGCGGGTGCGGTCGAAGCCTTCTACCAGCGCGGCGATCTGGATCTGCTGCTCGCCTCGCCGATCGCACCGCGACGCGTGCTGACCGTCCGCGCCGTCGTGGTCGGCGTCAACGTGTTCGCGGGCTCGGCGGTGTTGATCACGCCCCTGTTCCTGCCCGTGGCCCTGCTTGGCCACCCGGCCTGGCTCGCGGCCTATGTCGTGCTGTTCGGTATGGCGCTTATCGCGACCGCCTTGGGGCTGACGCTATCCATGACCTTGCTGCGGGTGATCGGGCCGCGCCGCACCCGGGCGGCGGCCCAAGTGTTGGCGGCGGTAATTGGCGCCGCCCTGTTCCTGGCGAGCCAGGCCCGCTATCTGTTCACCGACCAGCAGGTGGGTCTCGCCGCCGCCCTGATCGAGCGCGCCTCGCGGCCCGGCGGCGCCCTGCCGCCGTCGGCGGCTTGGCCGTTGCGCGCGCTGCTCGGCGCGCCGGGACCGATCGCCGTGCTTGTGTTCGTGGGCGGCTTGGCGTTCGCCGCCGCCTGCACGTGGGTCGGCCGTGACTTCGCCGGGGGCGCCGCCTCGGCCGCCGGGGCCGGGCGCGCGCCGGCCAAGGCCGCCGGTCAGGTGCGGTTCACCGCCAATTTTTTCGTCGCTGTCATTAAGAAGGAACTACGACTTCTGAGTCGTGACGTGCCGTTGATTTCCGACGTGGTGCTGAAGCTGCTTTATCTCGCGCCGCTGATGTTCATCGCCCTGCGCGGCGCCGCGTCGCATTCAAACTGGGCGCTGCCTTCGGTCGTCGCCGGCATGACCTTCATGACCGGCCAGGTTTCGGGCAGTCTCGCCTGGATCACCCTTTCCGCCGAGGATGCGCCGGACCTAATCGCCGCCTCGCCCACAAAGTCGCCCCGGGTGCGGCGCGCCAAGCTCGCCGCGGCGCTCTTGCCCCTGATGGCCGTTCTGGGTCCGGCCCTCGGGTTGCTGCTGGCGCTGTCTCCGGCCGCCGGTTTCGCCGCCGCCGGGGGATGCGCCGCCGCCGCCCTGGCCGGGGGGCTGATCAATGACTGGCGGCAAAGCCCCAGCAAACGTGAAGACTTCCGCCGCCGGCGCTCGGGATCGTTCCTGCTGGGCCTGTCGGAGTCCGTCGTCTGCGCCCTGCTGGCCGGCGCGGCGGGCTTGGCCGCCTGGCCGACCCCGCTCGCCGTGCTTCCCGCCATTCTGGCCCTGTTCGCACTGCTCGGCATGCGACGTTCTGACGAGGCGATCGAGCGGGACCAGATGGCTGGTTAACGGGTGGCGCGCCGGCTATACGACTCCGGTCGCGATCAGGTCGCGCGCGCAATCCAGCACCGTCTCTTCAAGGGGCCGTGGTTTCCAGCCGAGCACGGATTGCGCCTTGGCCGAGGTGAAGGTGCGCCGCCGGCCCAGCCCCGGCGTCACCGATTTCAGGTCGGTATCGAACAGAGCCACCAGACGCAGCAAGATGTCGGCCATCCAGGCAAAGTCGCCGGCCGCGATGAATATTTGGCCGGCGGCGGCCGGGTCAGTCATCGCCCGGATGTGCAGGTCGGCGACATCGCGGACATCGACGATGTTGAAGCCCAGCCTTGATGCCCGCCCGCAGCGCCCGCAGGGCGCCGTCCCTGGCCGGGATGATCAGGTCGTTGGGATCCTTCGGCGGCGGCACGCCCAGTGGCGAGGCCACGTGCAATACATATTCCGCACCTTCGGCTGCGGTGTCCCAGTCAGCATCGCTGGTCAGGTTGGCGGCATGGACGCTGAGGCGATTGCCCGGATCGATCATCTTGCCGACGCTCGCCCGGACTTCGGCCTCGCGCCGCAAATCCCTGACCGTCGTGCGAACCGCATAGCCTTGCTGCAAAAGGCCGACCACGCACCACGAGCCAATATAGCCCGAACCCCCGGTCACCAGCACAGTTCCGCGTTCCGTCATCTCTCGTTTCCCGCTATCTTTACATTGATTAGATGAGGGCTGCCCCTCTACTAGCCAAGGGTTGCGAGATTGACTTTCAAACATTCGGTCCCTAATTGACTACAAGTTTGGCGGCATTGGGCCGGCGACGACGCGAGCGACACACGGATGGTGAATCTTCATTTCACAATCGTGCCCAAAACCGGGACGGCGCCTTCGTG
>JAYVYH010000015.1:0-28535 GCA_043784385.1 Caulobacteraceae bacterium
TCGCGCCACGCCGTACGGGTCCGGCAGAGGCGGTCTGAATTTCGGGCAAGAGCACCTCTCGCGACGGGGAGATCGGTTGGAAGGCTCTTACAGGAGCCAGGTCGATGGGGAACTGAGAGAATCCAGAGTGACTATTTTTTTGCTGCACGGCGACTTGCGAGGGCGTCGCGTTTTGTCCGCCCTTGACGAACTCGGGTGGGGCCTTCAGAACCCGCGCGTCAGATCGTATCTAGGTTCAGAGGGGCCTTGACCTGTCACCTTGAACCCGAACCAGCGAAAGCTGTTGCGCTAGCCTGGGGGCGAACGTCCATCCCTTTAAATTCGATGGTTATGTAGAGGCTCCGATGTCACTTGAATCGACCATTCGCCAGATCTCTGGCGCGGTGCTTCCCCAAGCCGTCAGATTTGGGCTGCGACGCCTGCTATTTTCGGGCGATAGAAAACGCTGCCCACTTTGCGGCAGCGCCGTGCGCACGTTCATCGCCCATGGCGGCTCCGCCTCGGTGCTTGAACGTCGGCAGGTTGTGGGTGGAATGAAGCGGCTTGATGACGCGTGCCCGGCCTGTCATGGCGGCGATCGCGCCCGCTTGAAGATGCTCTACCTCGAACAGGTCCTTCTGACCGAAGGGCGGCGAAAGCGGATTTTGCATGTCGCGCCGGAGTTCGGTCTCTACCAGAGGCTCAAGCGCGAGCCGAACATTGACTATGTCGCAACGGACCTGGACCAGACGCGCTATCGTCATATTCCAGAATTGGTGACAGCCGATCTTACCGATCTGCCGTTTGAAACTGCTAGCTTTGATGCGGTGATTTGTTCGCACGTGCTTGAACATGTGCCCGACGACCGCAAGGCGATGAGCGAAATTCGTCGTGTTCTGGCTCCGTCCGGAACCGCCTTGCTCATGGTGCCGCTCGCCACGGATGGTTTGGGGACGGACGAAGATCTCACGGTCACAAACGCGCGGGAGCGTGATGAGCGCTATGGCCAATATGACCACCTGAGGCTGTACGGGCGCGAGGACTTTGCCGCGCGGTTGGAGAGTGTCGGCTTCGAGGTGGGCTATTTCAATGGTTTCGACCAGTTCCCGGCCCTGGCCGACAAGCTTTGGCTCAATCCACGCGAAAATCTGATTCTGGCCCGACCCCGCGCTTCGGTAGGCTGACGACGGGAGGATGAAGCGGCGAAATGTCGAAGACTTTGGGGTCCGCGGCGGACGGACAGTGTGGTTCAGTGTTAATCCACCCCGGGTTTCATAAAACCGGTACGACGTTCCTTCAGAATCGCGTGTTCAATGACGAGCGGGTTTTCCGGCCGTTGTGGAGCCACGGCGAAATTGACCGGTACGTTATTCGGCCGCATGACCTTGACTTCACTCCGGAACCGGGTCGCGAGGACGTCGCGATCCGGCGGCGTCCTGTCCGGCCGGACCTCATTGATATCGTGTCGTCGGAGACACTCTGCGGCCAGCCCTTTACCGGTTCGCGCGAAGCGGTGATGCAAGCCAGGCGGTTGAAGGCTATTTTTGGCGACGCGAAAATCGTCTTCACGGTGCGGAAACAACCCTCGATTATTCGAGCGATTTATATTCAATATTTGACAATGGGTGGCCTGCTCTCGCCGGAAGCTTTTTTTGACCGCCAAGCCCGCTACGGGTATTTTTCCTTTGATCCCCACGTCTTTGAATTTCACAAACTTGTAGAGTTTTATGGGGAACTGTTCGGACCAGAGAACGTCTTGGTGCTGACGCAGGAGGAGCTACAGCGTGGCCTTGACGAATTCGTTCAACGGCTGCGTGTGTTCAGCGGTGTCGAGGGCGCCGACATTCCCGTCCCGCTCGGCGACAAGGGGAGGGAAGGCGTGAGCCCACCGCCCTCGGGCATCCCGCTGCTGCGGATGGCCAACCGCTTCAGGACCGTTGCGGTGAATGCCGAGAGCCCGGCTCGGCTCGCCATGCTCGGCTCGCTGCTGGTGAAGGTAGCATACCGACAAACCTGGTTCTTCCTGGACCAAGGCGCGCGTCTCGACATGGCCATCCAGAACCGCTTTTCGGGAATGTTCGCCGAATCGAACGGCCGCCTGCAGCTCTTCGCGCCGTACAGCTTACGGGCGCTCGGCTACGAAATGCCGCCCGCATGAAGTCTGGCCACCGCCCACACCGATCGCGGCTGCGCGGCGATTGCCTTTTCATCGGGCGTCGGCGCCAGTTTGCCCTCCAACGATTAGGGAAGTATTTCTTTGGTCTCGCGTTCAAGGCGTCCGCATTTCCGATTTTGTGTCATTTATTGAATGAGATAATAGTCAGTATATCGAATAGTACAAGAATTATACAGTCTTTCACATTTCGCATTTTTAAATCAGATTTGTCAGAGAAATTAACTCTAGACAGTTTTTTGCGTTCGCTAAATGGTGGAAAGTTTTTTCTAAATTATCCAAATTTTAATCAATTTAATAAATGCCATAATTTTGAATTATGGCGCTATGGAAAACTATCCAGTCTCCACGTGAGCACCAAAGGCACTGGTCGATGATGCGCTTCCGCTGTCTATTTCACCGAAAACCACCAGCGGGTGGAATTGTGGGTCCACTAACCCGCTGCGACGGGTGTAGGAAAATGGTAACGCCGCCAGTTGAGTATCACGTGCGCCCGGCTGGATGGCTTGCGGTTCGTCCTGGTCATTCGACTTGGTACGTCTCTGGCTTGGAGGTGACTATCAAATCCTGGCTCTATAGACGGAAAATATTTCGTTAAGCGACTCAGATTCATGGTGATTATTTTCTGCTATATTCATAATTTCGAACGTTGTTAAATATTTCAAATTTTAGAACAGGTAAATTTTATACTGCATTCTAATTTTTATTTGGTTTATTGACAAATATAACTGAAACTATATCCGTCTATGTGCTAAAAATTTTGGGACAACCTTAGGATCTTGATAAGAAATTGATATTGACGCGGAACTACATTTCCACCCAGCGGGATAAGCTATGATATGACGACCAAGTTCAAGCTGCGATCGGGCTTTGCCGATCGCGTGGATGCGGTCGTCCGCGGCATGGAACTTGTGACTGATCCGCATCCACCGATCGTCCAGCCCAAGGTCGGCCCTTTTAGAATACTCCATTTTTGTGTTCCGGTGATAAGAGCGGGAAACGGATTCGCCACGTCAGAGGGGAAGTGCCTGATGAATTTTGTGAAACTGCTGATCGGCGCGATCCTGGTGGCCATGGCCATGGCCCTGGCTTCCGAGGCGCGCGCCGCCCCGTCCACCGTGGACGAAGCGGTTCCCACGACGCGGCAAACCGATTTTCAATTCGGCCTCGACGTTGGTTACGATTCCAACGTCGCGCGGTCCGATCGGATCTTGGCCGCGCGCCGTGGTCTGACCCTTGGTGACGAGATCACGACGCCATCCTTCGACATCACCATCGCGCGCCCCTTGGGGCGAACCATGGTCTTCATCAAGGGTGTCGGCAACTATGATTTCCACGCAATCAACACCCGACGCGATCATGAGAACCTCGACTTCAGCGGCGGTGCGGGCGCCCATCTCGCGACTTGCCAGGAATCGCTGGTAGGCAACTACGGTCGGATTCAAAGCGACCTCACCGACCTCGCGGCCGGGGTGACGAACAACACACGGGAAAACGAAGACGTCAAATTCACCTCGGCCTGCGGAAAGACCATCGGTCTCGCGCCGGGGTTCGCGGTTACCCAATCCTGGGCGAATAACAGCGCCGCTCAACTCAGGCAGATAGATTCGCGGAGCCTTACGGTCGATGCCTCCCTCGCCTACCGGCGCCCTATCCTGGGGTCGATTTCGATCTTTGGTCAATATGTCGACGCCTTATATCCCCATCGCACGCTTGTCGTGTTGGGTCAAACACTTGCCGGCGGCTACGAAGTCTATACGGCCGGTCTACGCTATGAACGACATGTCGGCACGCGTATCGACACTACCCTATCAATCTCCTATACCGCGTTGGACCCCTCGGCGGGATCGGGCTCAAGTTTTCGTGGTCTGACCTACTCGGCTGATCTGTCGTACAATTTGACGAGTCGCATAAAGGCGCATGCCAGCGCCACCCGCGCCACCGTCCCATCCAATCGCGTATTCGCAAACTACAAGATCGACGACACTTACGATGCCGACCTGTCGTACATGTGGGGTACACGGCTGACGTTCAAACTGCTGGGCTCGATAGCAAGCTCCGAATACCGTGGTGGTGGCGCGGTGGCTCGAACCGTCGACCTGACCCAGGAGACGCTTTATTCCGCCACCGCCTCGGCGACCTATAACCTGAATAAGCGGTGGTCGCTCGTGCTCAGCGGTGGCGATGACGAGCGCCGCGCCAACTTTCCAGGCCTGAGTTACTCCAGCACCAAGGCGACTCTTGGCGCCACGGTAAAGTTCTGAGGGTTGAAGTTCTACGGCCGCGCAACCTGACCGTCCCGGATGATCTCGTGGTGGCGGATCACCTCCCTGACCAGGAAGCCGAGGAATTTTTCCGCGAACTCCGGATCCAGCTCGGCGTTGACGGCGAGGGATCTCAGACGGGCGATCTGTTGCGCTTCCCGAACCGGGTCGGCCGGCGGCAGGGTCAGTCTGGCCTTGAGCTGACCCACCTTGCGGGTGCATTTGAACCGTTCCGCGAGAAGGTGAAGCACGGCGGCGTCGATATTATCAATCGAATGCCGTAGTTCAGCCAGCTCGGGGGGCACGTCGTGTACGGGCGTTTCATGATGTGTCATGGACGATCTCGTCGCCAGGAATGGCGCTCAGGTCAAGACTCGACCATGGTTCGGTCGGCGGCGCTGGCGGCCGACAAAAAGGAGAACACCCATGAGCACCGCTCTGACCCACGGCGCAATGGCCGACGCGGCCAACGCCATCGCCGCGATCCTCAAAACGCGTAAACAGACCCTGGCGGTGGCGGAGTCTTCGTCCGGCGGCTTGATCAGCGCGGTGCTTCTCGCCGTTCCCGGGGCCAGCGCCTACTTCATGGGTGGGGCCGTGGTCTACACCGGCAAGGCCCGGATGAGCTTGATGGGACTGCCCCGGGAGGCAGTGGCCGGCATGCGCTCGGCGAGCGAGCCCTATGCCCTGCTGTTGGCCAGGACCGCGCGGGAGAACTTTGGCGCCACTTGGGGGTTGTCGGAAACCGGCGCGTCGGGACCGACCGGCAATCCGTATGGCGACGCCGCCGGCCACACCTGTCTGGCGGTTTCAGGTCCCGTGGAAATTGCCTTCACCCTCGAAACCGGCCAATCCGACAGGGCAGCCAATATGGAGGCGTTTACCGTCGCCGCGTTGAAGCTGTTGTCCAATGCCCTTGATGCATAGCGGCGGCGTCGATCTGCCCGCATCTATCGGCGTCGACCCCAGCTGTTGATGTGGCCGGCGTCGACGGCGATGGTCACCGCGGCTTTGTCGCTGAGCGGCAGGCAGGCGACCCCGCCGATCTCACGATAGCCATTGGTTCCCACACCCGCCCAGACCTGGCCGTGCGGGGTTTTATCGGTTTTGCCGTCGGCGGTCTTTTGCGGGCCGCCACAGGGACCCGAGGGACGGAGAAAACCGGGGCCGTCGTCAAACCGGTCGTTCAACCGCAAGGTGTCGGTGGCTGGCGACGCGGGTATGGCGCCGTCGGAGCCGCGCGCGGCCGTGGCGATGGCTTCCTGGGCGGCTGCGGGGGCCACGGCCCCTAGCGTCGACGCCAAGCCGACAAGTGCCACGCCTAGAGTTTTGACCGCGAAGCCGCGCATCGAAATCTCCCTTGAGTTCATAGGCTTTATAACAGCCCTTTGTCGCGGCCAAATTGCGACAACGCCAAACTGCGGCCAAATTGCGAAAGACTTGCGCCATGCCCCTGTCCGTTTCCTTGAACGCGGCGCGCAAAGCGCTGGCGCCACTTTACCGGATCGACGAGCCGGCGGCTCTGGCGCCGCTCAGCCGCGCCGCGCAGCTTACCCAAGATCAACGGGCGGATGTTCTGGTCCAGGCCTCGGCCCTGCTCGCGGAGCTTCGGGCGCCGGGCAGGGCCGGGTGGGTCGACCAGTTTCTGCGGGAATACAGCCTCTCCAGCGCTGAAGGCGCGGCGCTTCTCGGGCTCGCCGAGGCCTATTTGCGCGTGCCGGACGCCGGAACGGCCGACGCCTTGATCAAGGACAAGCTGCTCAGGGGTGACTGGCGCGCCCACCTCGGGGGCGCTGATTCGGCCCTGGTCAACAGCGCGACCCTTGGTCTGATACTCGCCCAGTCGCTTGCGGAGGCCACGCCCGGCACGGTCCGCGGCCTGGTCGCCCGTTTGGGAGAGCCTGCCGTGCGCGTGGCGGTGGCCGGAGCCATGCAGACCATGGGCCAGGCCTTCGTGCTCGGTCGCGACATCGATGAAGCTCTGCGGCGGGCCGAGCGGGGCGCCAACCGCGCCTTCCGCTATTCCTTCGATATGCTGGGGGAAGGGGCCATGACCGCCTCCGACGCCGAGGCCTATTTCCACTCCTATGTCACCGCAATCGCCGCGGTCGGGCGATCAAGCCGCCCCGGGGCCGACGTCTTCGCCCAGGACAGCGTTTCGGTGAAGCTTTCGGCCCTACACCCGCGCTACGAGCCGTTCCAGAGCGCCCGCGCCGTGCCCGAACTGACTGCCCGGCTGGTGGAACTGGGCCGGGTCGCCAAGGCGGGTGGTGTGGGCCTGACTATCGACGCCGAGGAGAGCGAGCGGCTCGATATGTCGCTGTCGATCATTGAGGGCGCCGCCCGCAACCGGTCGCTGGCCGGGTGGGACGGGCTTGGCATGGCGATCCAGGCCTACCAAAAACGCGCGCCGGCCGTGATCCACTGGGCCGCCGCGCTTGGCGAGGCCACGGGGCGGCGCCTGATGGTCCGGCTGGTCAAGGGCGCCTATTGGGACACCGAGATCAAGCGCGCCCAGGAGCGAGGCCTCGCCGACTACCCGGTCTTCACCCGCAAGACCGGCACCGACGTCAGCTACTTGGCCTGCGCCCGAGCGCTGCTGGGCGAGACGGCGCTGTTTCCGGCTTTCGCCACCCACAACGCCCTGACCGTGGCGACGGTGCTGCAATGGGCGGGGGATCGGTCCGATTTCGAGTTTCAGCGCCTGCACGGCATGGGCGACGGACTGTACGAGGGGCTCATGGCTAGCCGTGGCTTGGCGGCGCGGGTCTATGCCCCGGTCGGCGGCTATCGCGACCTGCTCGCCTATCTGGTGCGACGGTTGCTGGAGAATGGCGCCAACACCAGCTTCGTGCATCAGATCGCCGATCGTCATCTCAGCGATGAAGACTTGCTGGCCGACCCGGTGGAAAAGGCTATCGCGACCGGTCTCACACCGCATCCGGCCATCATACGTCCGTCGGAACTCTATTCGCCGGATCGGCGCAACGCCGCGGGACTGGATCTGTCGGAACTTACCGTGGTCGCGCCGTTGTTGTCGGCGATGCGCCAGGCCTGGGATGTCTTCTCGACCGCCCGGCCGATAATCGGCGGCGTCGAAGGAAACGGCGCGATGCGTATCCTTGCCGACCCCGCCGACAGCGATCGCTCTCCGGGCTCCGTCATCGAGGCCGGGCCGGCCGATGTCGCCAAGGCTGTCGCCGTCGCCGCCGATGGCCAACGCGCCTGGGACGATCTGGGATCGAACGCCCGGGCGGCAATTCTGGAGCGGCTCGCCGATCTTTTGGAGCGTGACCGCGACAGGTTGATGGCCCTGTTGGCGCGGGAGGCCGGTAAGACCCTGGCCGACGCCCTCGGCGAGGTGCGTGAGGCCGTGGACTTCTGCCGGTACTACGCGGGGCAAGCCCGGCGCCATTTTACACCCCAACGGTTGCCGGGGCCGACCGGCGAACTCAATGAACTGACCCTAAGAGGGCGGGGCGTGTTCGGCTGCATCAGCCCGTGGAACTTTCCGCTGGCGATTTTCCTGGGCCAAATCGCCGCCGCGCTGGCGGCTGGCAATGCCGTCGTGGCGAAGCCGGCGCCGCAGACGCCGCTGATCGCAGCCGCCGCCGTTCGCTTGGCCCTGGAGGCCGGTGTTCCAGGCAATGTCCTGTGCCTCGTTCCGGGCGGCCCCGCGGTGGGACAAGCTCTGGTTGCCCACCCCCGCGTGGCTGGGGTTGCTTTCACCGGCTCGACGGCCAGCGCCCGACTGATCGCCCGCGCGCTGCTGGAAGATGAAACCCGCCCGCTGGTTCCGCTGATCGCCGAAACCGGCGGACTCAACGCCATGCTGGTCGATTCGACCGCGCTGCCCGAGCAGGTGGTGGCCGATGTGATTACCTCGGCGTTCCTCAGCGCCGGCCAGCGCTGCTCGGCCCTGCGTCTGCTCTGCCTGCATGAGGATATCGCCGGCCGCACGCTGGAGATGCTGACCGGTGCGATGGACGAACTGATCATCGGCGATCCAGCCGAGCCCGCCACCGACATCGGACCGGTGATCGACGCCGCTGCTCTATCGGCGCTACGAGATCATCTCGATCGTTGGCGAGGCTCGATTGTCCATGCCGCTACTCTTCCCCCTGGTCTTGATCGCGGTCATTTCATGCCACCCACCCTGATCCGCCTGGACGCCATCGAGGACCTTGATCGCGAGGTTTTCGGGCCCATCCTGCATGTCTTCACCTGGAAATCGGGCAGCCTGGACGACACCCTGCGCCGCGTGACGGCCTCCGGCTATGGCCTGACCCTCGGCGTTCACAGCCGAATCGCCGGCGTGGCCGACGCAGTTCGGCGGACCGCCCGGGTCGGCAATCTTTATATCAACCGCTCAATGATCGGGGCGGTGGTCGGCGTGCAGCCGTTTGGCGGTGAGGGGCTGTCGGGGACCGGCCCCAAGGCCGGCGGACCGCATTACTTGCCGCGCTTCGCCGTCGAACGCACCTGGACGGTGGACACCACATCGGCTGGCGGCAACGCTAGCTTGCTGGGTCTTGAAGATTGAGCGCCGGGACGCAAACTGCTGACGTGATCGTCATTGGTCTTGGCGCGGCCGGGTCCGCCTGCGCCTACCAACTGGCGAAGCGCCGTCTACTGGTGATCGCCCTGGATCGCCATCATCCGCCCCACGACAAGGGGTCGAGCCACGGCGAAAGCCGCATCACCCGCCAGGCTATCGGAGAGGGCGACGACTATGTGCCGCTAGCCCTGCGCGCCCATCATCTGTGGCGCGAGATCGAGGCCGAGACCGGCGAGATCCTGATGCTCCAGAGCGGAGCGCTCGTGATCGGCGGCCTCGACAGTGGCGCGGCGCACCAAGGTAAGCAGGATTTTGTTCGCAGGACCATCGACGCGGCGCGGCGATTCGCCATCCCTCATGAACTGATCACGTCCGACGAGGCCGGTCGGCGGTTTCCGATGCTCACCTTAAGGGGCGATGAAAGCGTCTATTTCGAGCCCGGCGCGGGGCTGCTGCGGCCGGAGCGCTGCGTGGCGGCTCAGATCGCCCTGGCCAGGCGGCATGGCGCCGTGATCCGAACCGGGGAGACGGCTCTCCAGATTCTTGACGAGGTCGATGGGGTAAGAGTGACCACCGACAGGGGGGCTTATTGCGCCGATCAGGTGGTGGTGGCTGCTGGTCCCTGGGCATCCGAGGTCTTGAGGGATGACCGACTGGCTCCAAGCTTGTCGACCTACCGCCAGACGATGCACTGGTTCGAACCCGCCGATCCGGCTCCGTTCGCGCCGGACCGCTTTCCGGTATTCATCTGGATGCACGGCGCAGGCGCCAAGGACTGGTTTTACGGCTTCCCGATCTTGCCTGGAACGACGGGCCTCAAGATCGCCGATGAACGTTTCGACCAGCTGTTGCCAGGCCCACAAGCTCAGTCCCAGGAGATCGGCCCGGCGGCGTCGCGAAATATGCTCCGCCGACATATCGTCGGCCGGGTTTCGGGCGTCACCGACCGATGCCTGAGATCGTCGGCCTGCCTCTATACGATGGCGCCTGACAGCCGGTTTCTGATCGGCCGTGATCCGGGCCGTGAACGGATGATCCTGGTCTCCGCGTGTTCGGGCCACGGGTTCAAGCATTCGGCCGCCATCGGCGAACTGGTCGCCGAACTGGCCGCTGGAGACCCGCCGCCCTTGCTCGCTCCGTTTGATCTCCGCGACATTCAGTCCCGGAGAACGGTGGTGACGAAAACAGACGATACTTACCGAGCCGATCATATTGAGATGGACGGTTCGAGGCATGGAACCCCTTAGTTAGTTTCGTGTTAACCATACCAATCCGACGTGCATTTTCCCAAAAAAGCAATAAATAGGGTTCTGACGCGGAATTGAACTTCTAAATGTATGTCCCATCCGATTACTTTTAGTATGATTTGGCGGTGTAACAGATGTCAGACGCTCGCGCGTCCAGTCAGTACTTGTCCCACCCGCCCCTCATGGATGATCGACACTATCGCAGGTTGGTCGATTCGATGGCGGACTATGCAATATTTGGGCTCGATAGACAGGGACGCATCACTGACTGGAACTCGGGCGCCGAGCGAATCAAGGGCTATCGGTCGCAGGACATTATCGGCCGACATTTTTCACTATTCTACACGCCCGAAGATCAGGAAAAGGGTGAGCATAGCCTTGCCCTGGCCGCGGTCGCGCGGGACGGAAGGTTTGAGGGTCAGGGCTGGCGCGTTCGCGGCGACGGTAGCCGCTTCTGGGCCGAGGTCGTCATTAAAGACATCCTCGACGACCACAACGTCCCGATCGGGTATGTCAAAGTCACTCGCGATGTAACCGATCGCAGAGAGGTGGGACGGGCGCTTGATGAAGCCAACGCAGTGTTGCTGAGAATGCAAAGGCGCGAGGCGTCCGCTCAACGCGCAAGCGACAAGCAGTCATCGGCGTTTAGCGAAGCCCAGTTCCGCGCGATTTTTGAAGAAGCTGGCGTCGGCATGATTCAGAGCGACGCTGGCCGGATTGTTCGCGTGAATCGCGCGTTGGTCGAAATGCTGGGCTATCAGCCCGACGAATTGATCGGCCGCCTGGCTATCGACTTGGTGTGGCCCGAGGATCGGGACGTCCATCGAGCCGAGCGGCGGCGCATCTCGGTGGACCAAACCGCGACCCTGGTGTTTGAGACCCGGTTCGCTCGCCGTGACGGCTCGCCGATATGGGTCCGGAGTACGGTGACCCTCATCGGTGGGGGCGATCCCGGGGCGCTATCCCCCACCGTCGAGGTCGTGGAAAACATTGATGAACGCCGCAGAGCCAAGTTAGCCCTGGAGTCGACGGCTCACGATCTGGAACAGGCCCTTAGTGATCGAACCCTGGCCTTAGCCCAGAGAGATCATCTACTGCGGGAAGTCTATCACAGAGTGAACAATAATCTGCAGGTTATTGACAGCATAATGGTATTGCAGGCTCGTCAACTTGAGGGTCCTGAAGCTAAATCTGCGCTTCACAGCCTGAGAGGTCGGATTTATACCCTCGGGCTCGTGCACAGTAAGCTGGTGGGATCGAGCAACCTCAGAACGTTCGATATGGCGCCGATTTTGCGAGAGCTTTCGAGGAATCTAGTCGACGGCGCCGCCGTCGGCGATGTCTCCCTCTCGGTCCAGGCGTCGTCGTTGGTGGTCGGTCTCGATTTCGCCATCCCTGTGGCTCTGCTGGCGACCGAATTGGTGACGGATGCACTTAAACACGCCTTTCCCGAAGGTGGAGGTCGGATAAACGTCAGTCTCGATCAGGGGCGGGATGGAGTTTTGCGATTCGTTGTCGCGGATAACGGCCAGGGCATTCCGCTGTCGTCGCAACCTGCAACAGGTCAACATGGCCTTGGTCACGAAATCGTTCGAAACCTGACGAAACAGTTGAAGGGGTCCATGGTCATCGACGGCATCGACGGAACCCGAGTTGAGATCATCCTTCCGCATCCGGTTCCCGCATGATCGCTCTGAACGATTGCGTGATGGTCGTCGATGACGAGATCCTGAACGTGATGAGTTTGACGGCGCAGCTTGAAGATATGGGAAGATTGGTATGTGGCGATGCAGCTTCCGCTCAGGAAGCTGTTCGTCTAGCAGTGGCAAACCGCCCCAACTTGATCTTGATGGACATGCGCCTCGAAGGTGAGGAAGACGGCGTGGATGCGACACTGGAAATCTATGACCGCGTCGGCTCGAAGGTGGTGTTCATCACCGCTTCCACCGACCCCACCACCATGAAACGTATCCTTAGCGTCAATCCGGTAACCGTGCTCACCAAGCCGGTGTCGGCGCAACAATTGAAGGTGGCGGTGGACGAAGCCTTTTCCGGACGCCACGACAGGCCGGTGCGCTGAGGCTCAGTTGATCAGCGCCCGTTGATAAGTCTACCGATGCGCCGCGAAATAGCTGATCAGATCAGCTCGCTGTCTGGCGTCGGGGACCTGAATTGGCATTGCCGTTCCCGGAACGGCGGCGCCGGGATTGGTCAGGAACCGGTCCAGCGCCGGTCCAGTCCAGGACAGGCCCGACGCCTTCAATGCGTCCGAATAGCTGAAACCCGCCACCGACCCGGCCTTGCGTCCATAAAGACCACCCAGGCTTGGCCCCTGGCCGCCACCGATGGCGACGTGGCAGATGGCGCAGCGATCATAGAACAGATTTTCCCCCGCCGCCGGATCGCCGGCCGGCTGGGGTCCTGCTGGCTGAGCACACGCAGCCGAGCCGATCAAAGCGGCGAGGGCCGCCAGTATCAGACATGGTCTCATTTGGTCGCGATACTCTTGGCGGCGTAAGCCACTCGCCAGATCACGCTTCCGCCATCGTCGGTGACCAGCAAGGCGCCATCATGGGCCACCGCCACGCCAACCGGCCGACCCCAGACGCCTCGGTCGTCGGCGACGAAGCCGGTCAGAAAATCCTCGTAGGTCCCGGTGGGAACCCCGTTCTTTACCTGCAGCCGCACCAGCTTGTAACCGGCCCGTTTGCTGCGGTTCCATGAGCCGTGCAGCGTCACGAAGGCGTCGCCCCGATAGCTGGCCGGGAAAGCCGACGCCCCATTCCTGGCGGTATAGAATGTCAGTCCCAGTGGCGCCGAATGGGGCTGGATCAGCACGTCGGGCGTGATCGCTTTGCCCAGGAGGTCGGGCCGCTGGCCCTTCAGGCGTGGATCCTCATGGTCGCCGATGTAGTACCAGGGCCAGCCGTAGAAGCCCTTAGCCTGCACTCGGGTCACATAATCGGGCGGGACATCGTCGCCCAGGCTATCGCGCTCGTTGACCACGCACCACGGATCGCCGGTCACCGGATTGACCCGCACGGAGACACAGTTGCGGATGCCGCTGGCGAGGATCATCCGGGTTCCGCCGTCGGGATCGAAGCTGAGCACATCGGCCCTGTTCGCCTCGCGGCCCCAGGCTGAGCCCAGCATATGGTCCGCCTCCCACGCCTTGGCGTCGGCGGGTGTCTTGGCGGGCATGCCTTCGGCCAGGTTGGATCCCGAACCCACCGACACCAGCATGCGCCGGCCGTCGCGGGAGAAATCGATGTCACGGGTGGTATGACCACCGGTCGTTCCGGCCAGCTTCGCTACCACGATCTGCGGCGCGCCGACGGCCTTGAGATCGCCAATCGTATAGGTGAACCGCACCACGGCGTTGTTGTTGGCCACATAGACATATTTGGGATGGGCGCCGGCTGGGTAGAATGCGATGCCGAACGGCTGGTCGAGGCCTGCGGCGAACACCTCGGTGGCCGTTGGAGCTCCGGCGCCATCGGGCGCCCGCAACACGGTAATCTGTCCAGCATTGGTCTCCGCCACGAACACATCGCCGTTGGGGGCGACGCGAATCTGGCGCGGATGATCGAGTTTGGCGAATGCGGCCACCGTGAAGCCGGGTAGCGTTCGCAGCGTCCCATCAGCCGGCTTCGTTACCTCCGCCGGGGGGGAGGCCGTCGGGTGGGTGGCGAAGGGCGCCGGTAGATCGGCCGTGGTGATGTGGCGTACGACCCCCGGCGAATCCGTCCGCCAGTCACCCAGCGCCGCCGCCCCGACGCGTTCCTGCGCGGTCGCCGCGCTGGCCAATGCCGAGGCGCCAGCCATTAGGGTCAGGACGGGTCTGGCTGTCATGGCGCATTCCTTGCTAGGTTGTGAGCATCGCTTCTAGACCAGGGTCCAGGCGCGCGCCACGGGGCCACCCGCATGTCCTTTGCCTTGATCAAGCCCGACCTTCACCGTCTGCCCACCTTTCTGGACGCACTGCGTCGCGGCTGGTCGCCCGACAACGTGCGCGGCGACGAGGCGGCGCGGGAACTGCTGACGGCGGCGGACAACGATCCCGGGCGGCTGGTCGCGTCGATGGACGATCCTGAAGCCAAGGCCGGCCCGATACGTCTGCCTGACGGCTCGACGTCGGAGCGTCTGCCCGGCTTTCACCGCTGGCTGTGGGACGGCGAGTTCTGCGGCCAGATCGGCTTTCGGTGGCGCCCCGGAACGACTGAATTGCCGCCGCACGTCCTGGGCCACATCGGCTACGCGGTCGTGCCCTGGAAACGCGGGCGGGGATACGCCTCTCTGGCGCTGAGTCTGCTGCTGCTGGAAGCGGAGGACTTGGGGTTGCCCTGGGTGGAACTGACCACCAACCTGGACAACATCCCATCCCAGAACGTCATCCTCAACAACGGCGGATACCTCGTCGAACACTTCACCAAACCCGCCGTCTATGGCGGCGGCGAGAATCTACGCTATCGCATCGACCTGGGTGACTAGGCCATTGTTCGCGCGGTTCACCCGGAACCACACATTGGGATTTTGCAATCGCGGTGACATTCGATCGGCGTGGCGCCGTGGATAGAAGAGAACCGTGAACCGCCGCCACAATTCCTTCATCCGAATGCCTTTCGGGATCATGATCGTCGCCCTGGGCGGCTGCGCGGCCTATGGGCCGGCGCCCTTGGCGATGAGTGTCGAACCGGTTCTCGCCAGATCCGCGGTCGATTTGTCCAAACCTCTGACGCCTCGCGCGCTGGGTCTGATCGCCGTCATCGGTAATCCTGACCTTAAGGCAGCCCGCCTCCAGGCCGGGGTGGCCGACGCCCAGGTGTTCGCCGCCGGTCTGCTGCCCGATCCGGTCTTCAATCTAAGTTTCGACAAACTGTTATCCGGCCCCGACATGTTCAACGGCCTCGGAGCCCAACTGATCCAAGACCTCGCGGCCTTCCGCGACCGGCGTGTCATTCTGTCCGGTCAGCGCGCCGCGCGGACCCAGGTCCGGCTGGATCTGGCTTGGCGCGAGTGGCAGACCGCAGGCCAGGCTCGGCTGTTAGGTGCGCGGGTGGTCGGCCTGGAGCGCGCCTCTAATCTACTGGACCGGAGCCAGGCGGCCGCCGAAGACGTCCTGGCGCGGGTTCTGGCCGCTGCCGCACGGGGAGATCTTAAGGCAGATGACATCGACGCCCGCCGTCTGGCCGCCGCCGACGCCGCCGACCGGGCCCGCCAGGGCGAACGCGATCTGGGCGCGGCGCGCGGGTCGCTGAGCGCCCTGCTGGGCATGCCGCCCGGCGCCAGAATCCCCATCGTCGCCGACCCGGTTTCGGCCACTCCGCTCGACGCTGGCGCGCTGTTCGATAAGGCTCGCGTCACCAGGCTCGACTTCAAGGCGCTCGAAGCCGGCTACCAGGGCCAGGAAGCCAACCTGCGCAAGGCGGCGTTGAACGCCTTTCCGAGCCTGCAGCTCACCCTGGCCGCCGCCAGGGATACCGCCGACAATCGCACTCTCGGTCCGGCGGTCAACTTCACCCTGCCGGTCTGGAACCGCAATTCCGGTGCCATCGCCATCGCCCGGGCGACCCGCGAGCAACTGCGGGCCGAATACGCGGCGCGGGTATTCACCGCCCGGGCGGAGATCGCCGATCTGGTGGAAAGGATCGCCATCGCACGCCGCCAGAGAGGGCAGATCGCCGATACGATCGGGCCGCTGGAGACCCTGGCCGGCCGGACCGAGGCGGCGGCGGCAAGCGGGGATGTGGCGCGCGCGGTCGCCGAGGCCGGCCGCCAGAGCGTCACCGACAAGCAGATCACCTTGGCGGCCCTCGACCAGGCCATCGCCGAACAGACAGTGGCTCTGGAACTGGCGACCGGCGCACCGCTTCCCGGTTCGGTTCAAACCAGAGGAGCCCCATGAAACGCATCGGTCTGCTGTTGCTGCTCGCCGTCGCCGCCTGCGCCAGGAGCGAAGACGGGGCCGAGGTCAAACCCGTGGCCTCGGTGACCACCGTGGTGGTGAGCTCCGGCTCAGCCGATCAGACCGTGGCGGCCTATGGCGCCGCGGAGTTTTCGCCGGACGCCGAACGATCCCTGACGGCGCCGGTCGAGGCCACCCTGACCAAGGTTCTCGCTCCGGCCGGAACGCGGGTTACGGCTGGCCAGGCGGTGGCGGTGCTGCGGCCGACCCCGGCCAGCGCCCTTGACCTAGGTAAGGCCCAGACCGACGGGGCGGCGGCGGACGCGGCCAGCGCCCGGGCGCTTCGTTTGCGCGCCGCCGGCCTCGCCAGCGATGCCGAGGTCGAAACCGCTCGCGCCACCGCCCAGACCGCCGACGCCGCGGCCCAGTCTCTTAAAGCCCGCTCCGGCGCGGCGTTGGTTCTCCAGGCCCCGGCGGCTGGCGTGGTCGAGAGTCTGGCGGTGGAAGCCGGCGCCGTCGCCGCCCAGGGGGCGGTGGTGGCCAAGATCGGCTCCCTGGACGGACTGCGGATTCGCCTCGGCCTCGAGGCCGGCAGGGCGGCGAGCTTGCGGCCCGGAATGGGCGTTCGGCTCCTGCCGCTGTCGGGGGGCGTGGCCCGCGACGGAACCGTGATCGCCGTCGATCCGCGGCTTGATCCCCAGACCCGCCTGGCCGCCGTCTATGTCCGGGCGCCCGCCGGCGGCTTCGCGCCTGGCGAGCCGGTGCAGGGCGAGATCGTGCTTGGCCAGCACAGGGGCGTCCCGCTGATCCCCCGCGCCGCCCTGGTCTATGAGGGCGAGCAGCCCTACGTCTTCACGGTCAAGGACGCCGCCGGCCATCGCCGTAACGTCTCCCTGGGCGCGCAGAGCGGCGACGCCGTCGAGATTACCGCCGGCCTGGTCGCGGGCGAGCGTATCGTTGTCGATGGGGCCGCCGCCCTGGAGGACGGCATGGCCATCCGCGACGCCGCGCCGGCCAAGCCCGGCGCGGGCGACGCTCCGTGACGCGTTGGCTCTCCGGTCACATCCGTTCGGTCGTTCTCGCCTTTATTCTGCTGGCGATCGGTGGCTTGGGCGCGGCCCTGAACCTGCCTGTCAGCCTGTTCCCCCACATCGATTTCCCGCGTGTCGTGGTTTCGGTGGACGCCGGCGACCGCGCCGCCGACCAGACCGCGATCCAGGTCACCCGCCCGCTGGAGGAGGCCCTGCGCGGCGTTCCCGCGGTCGAGCACATCCGCTCCACCACCAGCCGCGGCTCGGCCGAAATCGCCCTGACCTTCGCCTGGGGCCACGACATGGCTCAGGCGGCCCTTCAGACCCAGGCAGCGATCAACGCCGCCCTGCCTGATCTACCCCCGGGCGTGCGGTTCACCGCGCGGCGTATCGACCCGACGGTGTTTCCTGTCTTGGGTCTGGCCCTGAGCTCCGCCAGCCGCGACCCGATCCGCCTGCGCGCCTTTGCTCAGCTTCAGCTTCGCCCGTTGATCGCCTCGGTCCCCGGCGTTGCGTCGGTGGATGTGCTGGGTGGCGCCGCGCCCGAATACCGGATCACCATCGACCCGGCCCGGCTCGCGGCCCTGGGGGTCTCCATCGACGACGTCGTCCGGGCTATCGGCGCCAGCAACACCGTCACGGCCGTCGGCCGGCTGGAGGACCGCCATCGGCTGTACCAGACCCTGGTCGATAGCCGTTTGAACAGCGCCGCCGACATCGGCGCCATCGTGGTCAAGACCGGAACCACCGCCGGCGCGGGCGTCGTGCCTCTGAGCGCCGTCGCCCAGATTCATCTCGCGCCCGCCCCGGCCTTCACTCGCGTCACCGCCCAGGGCCGCGACGCAGTTCTGATCAACATCCGCCAGTCACCGGACGCCGACAGCGTCGCCATGGTCAAGGCCATTCGCGCCCGGCTGGCCGGGTTCGCCGAGCAGATACCCGCCGACATCAAGATCGCCACCTTTTATGATCAATCCGAACTGGTCACTGCCGCCGCCGTCAGCGTGCGCGACGCCATCGTCACCGGCGCACTGCTCGCCGGGGTGGTGCTGTTCGCCTTCCTGCGGTCGGCGCGGCTGATGCTGATCACCGCTCTGATGCTGCCGGCGGTGCTCGCGGCGGCCTGCCTGTTGCTGTTCGTGCTGCACATGAGCTTCAACATGATGACCCTCGGGGGTCTGGCCGCAGCCGTGGGTCTGGTGGTCGACGACGTGGTGGTGATGCTCGAACACATCATGCGCCGGTTGCAGGAAGCCCCCGACGAGACCGATGACCCGGCCTCCCGCGGCGTCCTGACCGCGGCGGCCGAGATGGCCCGGCCGCTGATCGGTTCCAGCCTCAGCACCATCGTGGTGTTCGCGCCGCTGGCCTTCCTTACCGGCGTGACCGGAGGGTTCTTCAAGGCCCTGGCGGTGACCATGGCCGCGGCGCTGATTCTGTCGCTGCTGTTCGCCCTGTTCGTCGCGCCGGTCCTGGCCCGAAGCTGGCTTCGCCGGCGGGATGTCGAAGCCGCCGACAAGACCGGCTCGATGATGCGCCGCCTGTCGTCGATCCACGGCCGGATCTCGGGGTCGATGCTTTCGCGCCCGCTGCTGGCGGTGGGCTTGGCGGCCGGCGTCCTGCTAGCGTTCGGCGGCGTCGCATACACCCAGCTGGGGTCGGGCTTCATGCCTCGGATGGACGAGGGTGGCTTCGTCCTCGACTATAAAGCCCGGCCCGGAGCGGCGCTCAGCGACACCGATCGCCTGTTGCGCCAGGCCGAGGCCATCATCCGCGCTACGCCGGACGTCGACAGCTATTCGCGCCGGACCGGCGTCCAGCTGGGCGGCGGCCTGACCGAGGCCGATGAGGGTGACTTCTTTATTCACCTGCGACACGGCCGGCGGCGCGGCGTGCAGGCCGTGATGAGCGAGATCCGGCAAAAAATTCAGCGCCAGGTTCCAGGTCTCGACATCGAGACCGCCCAACTGATGGAAGACCTGATCGGCGACCTGACGGCCGTGCCCCAGCCGGTGGAGATCAAGCTGTTCGGCGAGGATCCGGCCGCCCTTCGCCAGGCGGCCGGGCTGGTCGGTCCGGCCATCGGCAAGGTTCGCGGCCTCGTGGAGGTGGTCGATGGGTTGCGCGTCGCCGGCGACACCATCGGTGTTAAGGTCAATCGCCCGGCCGCCGCCCTCGAAGGCCTGACGTCGGACGACGTGGCTCGGCAGCTGGGCGAATTGATCGCCGGTCAGGTCGCCACCTCGGTCCGGTCGGGAGATGTGCTGGTGGGAATCCGGGTCCAGGCGCCCGCCGATTTGCGTGATCGCATCGCCGCCATCGTCAATCTGCGCCTGCGCGCGCCCGACGGTCACGATGTCGCGCTGTCGCGTATCGCCGCCTTGGCGATCGAACCGGGCGAACAGCAGATCAACCGCGAGGACCTGCAGCCGTTTGTGGATGTCACCGCCCGCCTTGAACACCGCGACCTGGGATCGGCGATGGCCGATGTCCGCAGGACGGTGGCTGGGCTGGCCCTGCCAGCCGGTGTTCGCGTGGAATACGGCGGCCTCTACGCCCAGCAGCAGAGCTCCTTTGCCGATCTGGCCGTGGTCTTCGCCTCGGCCATCCTGCTGGTGGCCCTGTTGCTGCTCTATCTGTTCGAGCGCTGGACCGTGGTCGTCAGCGTACTGGCGGTTGTGCTGCTTGCCGCCTCGGCTGTGTTCGTGGGCCTGTGGGTCACTGGGACCGAGCTCAATATTTCCGCCCTGATGGGCCTGACCATGGTGGTCGGCATCGTCACCGAACTGGCGATCTTCTTCTTCGCGGAAGTGAACCTGACCGAGCCCGCGGACCACGCGGACCTGTTGGCGGCCGGCCGGGCCCGCCTGCGGCCCATCCTGATGTCGGCGGTAATCGCCATCCTCGCCCTCTCGCCCCTGGCGCTGGGGCTCGGGGAGGGGGCCGCCATGCAGAAGCCTCTGGCCATTGCCATTATCTCCGGCCTACTAGCCGGAGCCCCCCTGGTGCTGCTGGTCCTGCCGGCGGCCTATGCGGCGGTGTCGAGCTTAGGCGGGGAAACGTCCAGGACGCGGACGTCGCTCTCGGAGAGACCGCCACCGGACAGGGCTTGATCCTGGCGTCATGCGCGGTCGATAAGATCGTTGCCCATGCCCATGGATATTGAAACCTACCGCGCCCTTGGCCTTGACCGGCAGCCGTCTCTGGAGATGAACGGCCGTGGCTCGGCGGATTTTCGCTTGTCGCTGAACCACCCCGGCGACGCGCCCTATCACTCCTGTGCCGAGGCCTATCCGTTCGACGAGACGCCCGCCGGGACGGTGTCGGTCTATCGCGGCTGGGATGGCAGCGCCCTCTACGCCGGGACCCGGCGCGATGTCTTTGTTTATGCCTCCGCCGGTCTCGACCGCTCGGCGCCGGCCAATCTGATCGTGTTCAACGATGGCGGTGGCTATCTGGCCCGGCGCGGCCCGGTGCGGGCGACCAGGGTCCTCGACAGTCTGCGCGCCCGGGGAGAGATCGGTCCTACCGTGGCCGTTTTCGTCAATCCCGGCCGACGCCGCGCCGGCGACGAGCCCGACTGGGATCAACGCCGGGCTGAATACGACCCTCTCACCCCGACCTACGGCCGATTTCTGATCGAGGAGTTGCTGCTCTTCGTCGAGGCCGCCGAGGGCCTGACCCTGACCGCCGATCCGGCCCGCCGGGCGATCTGCGGCATCAGTAGCGGCGGCATCTGCGCCTTCACCGTCGCCTGGAATTTCCCCGACCACTTTGGTGGCGTGCTCAGCCACTGCGGTTCGTTCGTCAATATCGACGGTGGCCACAACTATCCGTTCCTGGTGCGCTCGGCGCCGCGCAAGCCGATCCGGGTGCTGATCCAGGACGGGGCCAACGACGGACGTAACGTTTATGGTGACTGGCCGCTGGCCAACCAGACCATGGCCAACGCCTTGGATTTCGCCGGCTATGACGTCCGATTCGAGTTCGGCACGGGTGGCCACACGCTTCGACACGGCGGAGCGATCTTCGCCGAATCCTTGCGTTGGCTGTGGCGCGACGCTGACGCGGCGGCTCCAGCCCTGTAAGAGATGGCCCCATGATCCCCGGGGCCGTTCATGGATGAGATGCTGAGAGCCGCCGCGCGGCTCTACGAGACCGGTAAGCCCCGCCGTGAACTCACCATGGGACGCATCGTATTTCTGGTGGTGGCCGCCGCCGCGCCACTGGCGGCCATGATCGGCAATCTGCCCATCGCTCTGGCTCAGGGTAACGGCGCGGGCATGCCGGGCGCCTTCCTGCTGGCGGCGGTAATCCTGCTGTGTTTCGCGGTCGGTTATGCGCGCATCAGCCGGCGCATCGTCAGTACCGGCGCCTTCTATACCTATGTGGTTCAGGGGTTAGGTAAGGTGGTCGGGGTCGGGGCGGCGTTCGTCGCCATGGCCACATATGTGCTGTTCGCCCTCGGCCTGGCGGTGGCCTTCGGTTATTTCGCCGACTTGGTGTTCTCCCATGTCGGTATCCACGAAGCCTGGTTCGTGTGGGCCGGGATCGGCGCCGCCGTCACCGCCGTGCTCGGCTATCGCTCGATCGACTTATCGTCGCGGGTTCTTGGCGCGCTGATGATTGGCGAGATCACGATCCTGGGTGGTTTCGATGTGGCGGTGGTGGTGACCAAAGGCTGGGACGCTTTTCCCCTGGCCTCGTTCGATCCCCACGTGGTGTTCGTCCACGGCTTCGCCATCGCCGTGATGTTCGCCTTCACCTCGTTCATCGGCTTCGAATCGGCGGCCCTCTATGGCGAGGAGACGCGCGAGCCCACCAAAGCCATTCCCGCCGCCACCTTCGCCTCTGTCAGTCTGATCGGCCTGTTCTATCTGCTCACTGCATGGGTGGCAGTCGGTTCCATGGGGGCGGACAAAGCCCAGTCGATGGCCAAAGCTCAGGGTGGCGAACTGATGCTGGGGTTGTCATCGCATTTCGTCGGCGGCGCGGCCGGGGCGATCACGGGCGTCCTGGTCTGCACCTCGATTCTGGCTTCGTACCTGGCCATGCATAACGCCGCCAGTCGCTATATCTTCGCCCTGGGGCGAGAGAAGCTGTTGCCGCCGGCTCTGGGCCGCTTCCACTTGGTCCGCCATGCTCCTTCCAACGCAAGCCTGACGGTTACGGTGGTTACGGGCATCGGCGTGCTGGCCTTTGGCTTGGCGAAGTTGGAACCCTACCGGGTGGTGATGCCAGGCCTGATCGGCTTCTCCACCTTGGGAATCATCCTGCTGCAAGGCCTGGCGGCGGTGGCCATCGTGGTCTGGCTGGCGCGGCGGGCGACTTCTCGCACTTGGCTCGATCTTGCCGCGCCTGTGGCCGGGACGGTGGGTCTGATCGGCGCCGGTGTGCTGGTGATCTGGAACTTTCCACTATTGACCCCGGTCCACGTGGCCTGGATCGGTTGGACACCCGTCGCCTATGGGGTGATTTTCGCCTTCGGCCTGGGTTTCGGCCTGTGGCTGCGCGCCAACCGGCCCCGGGTCTACGCGGCTCTCGGGGCCACCGATCTGCGCCCCGATACGACACGCCCCCGTCCCAGGCCGGTCGAAACACGCGGCAAATATTGCATCATCGGGGCGGGGCCAGGCGGCCTGATGGCGGCGAGAGCCTTCCGCTTGGCTAGTCTGCCCTATGACCACTTCGAGCGGCATTCCGATGTCGGCGGGATCTGGGATATCGAGAATCCCGGCACGTCGATGTATGAATCGGCGCATTTCATCTCGTCGAAACATACTTCCGGCTTCTTTGGCCTGCCGATGCCGGTGTCCTATCCCGACTATCCGGATTACCGGCAGATCCACGCCTACATCCGCCAGTTCGCCGAGGTGTTCGGCCTGCGCGAGGCCATCGCCTTCAACACCGAGGTCGTCAGGGCCGAGCCCCTGGGCGAGAACGCAGCCGAGGGCTGGCGCGTGACCCTGGGCGATGGTTCGACGCGCCACTACGAAGGTCTGGTCTGCGCCAACGGGGTTACCTGGCACCCGGCGATGCCCGTCTATCCGGGGCTGGATACTTTCCGGGGCGAGGTTCGCCACAGTGTCAGCCATCGGTCGGCCGACGATTTCAAGGGCCGGCGGGTGCTGATCATCGGGGCGGGCAATTCCGGTGTCGATATCGCCTGCGACGCGGCCCGCTCGGCCGACGCTGCCTTCATCAGCGTCCGACGCGGCTATCGCTTCGTACCCAAGCATGTGTTCGGGGTGCCGACCGACCTTTTCCTGTCGGGCGCGGTGCGTCTGCCGCGCGGCGTGGCACTGCCCACCGATCCCAGCGAGATGGTCGACGCCCTGACCGGCGACCTGACCCGCTTCGGCCTGCCGGCGCCCGACCACAAGCTGCTGGAATCCCACCCGATCATGAATTCGCAGGTGCTGCACCACCTGGCTCACGGCGACCTGATCGGTAAGAAGGACGTTGCCCGGTTCACGCCGACTGGCGCGACCTTCACGGACGGGTCGGAGGAGATATTCGACCTCGTGCTGTGCGCCACCGGCTATGAATATCGCCTGCCGTTTCTGGACGAGAACCTGTTCACCTGGAACCACGGCCATCCGGAGCTCTATCTCAACATCTTCCACCGCTCGCTGCGGGGCTTGGCGGTTCTGGGGTTTATCGAGTTCGCCTCGGCCGGCTATCAGCGCTTCGACGAGATGGCCCAGTTGGCGGCCATGGACGCCCATATCGCCCAGTCAAGCGACTATTTGGCCGCCTGGACGGCGATGAAGCGCGACCACCGTCCCAACCTTCGTGGCCAGATCGCCTATGTCGAAAGCCCCCGCCACGCCAACTACGTCGATGTCGATATCTATCGCCGCACCCTGTCGGAAATCCGCGAGCGCTTCGGCTGGGTCGACTCCGACCACCGGACCTACGATCGGCTGCTTCAGGAAAGCTGACGTATCGCCCCGCTGCCGCCGCCGATCCGCTGAATGGCGGCGGCCGGCGACGGCATTTTACCGCTTTTGTCGCGGTAGGTTATCTCTCAACCAGCCTGCATCGTAATGGTTTTGCCGAGCTTTCCATATCCAAGGCCAGATTGATTTCCCGTTGTGGGGAAGGGCTTTCGATGGTAAGAAATATCACTGTAATAGTAATATTGTGTAACATCGCGCTTGTGGGGGGGCTTGCGCCCCCGTGCCGCTTCGGGTGTGGGGCCTTTTTATGAGAACTCTAAGCATCATGGCCTGGATGGCCGCGTTGGTCCTTGGCGGGCTATGCGCGGCCGACGCCGCGTCGGCACACTCCATGATGGTTGCCCCGAACGACTTGCCCGGCCAGGATCTCAGCGCCATCGGCGCTCTGCACATGGACGACATGTCGACGATGGCGAAGCCGCTCTACGACGACGGCAAGGGTCCCGTCGTCCTTGCAGCACAGATATCCGCACGCGTCAGCCCTGCGGCGGCCGAGACGTCCGCGGCGGCCCCGACCTTTCCTGGCACCGGCTATGTATTCGGCCAGGCCCCGGCGGCGGGCGCCGGCGCCGGAACCGGTGGTTACTTCGATCCGGCGGTGACCTGGCCTCTCGTCAGCCTGCATGCGGTCGTTCTGCCCGATGGCCGGGTTTTGAACTACGGCACCAACCTCAATGCGGCGAACACCTTTATCTATGATGTGTGGGATCCCAAACTCGGCGATTCTTCGACAGCCCACAGCGTCTTGCCGAACACCACCACCACCGACATTTTTTGCAGTTTCCAGTCGTTAGACTGGCAGACCGGCGAAGTGTTGATCACCGGCGGTGACACCGGCTCCACTTTTCGAAACAACGCTGGGACTAACGCGACCACGCTGTTCGCGCCGCCGACCAACACGATCCGCAGCCAGGCCGCCATGGAGTACGGCCGCTGGTATCCGACGGTCGTTGGCATGCCCAATGGTGACATGGTTGCGTTGGGTGGTTACTTGAATTCGACTATCCCCACGGTCATCCCTGAAGTATACAATTCAAGTTCCACGCCGAACTGGCGCACTCTCACTAGCGCGGGCAGCAATGACGCCTTCGGTCTGAACCAAGGTGGATGGTTTTACCCCAAAGCGTGGGTTACGCCGCGAGGCGATATTTTCATGGTCGCTAATACCGGCAAAATGTATGATATCAATACCGTCGGTTTTGGCTCGATCACCCCATATGTCATACCGACCGGTGTAGCGACCGTGGTCAGGGGGTCGTTGACCTTGCCGACAATAATGTACGCGCCCGGTAAGTTGCTTTCGCTGCGTTTAAACGGGGCCGTGCAGTTAATCGACATCAATGGGTCCCAGCCTGTTGTCACCCCGGCCGCCAATATCGACCAGCAACGCTTTTGGGCTACCGCCACAGTGTTGGCGGATGGCAAGGTTGGCGTAACGGGGGGTTCGGCGAAGGCCAATGCGCTGGTGGACGTCGCCTACCGCATAGAGATATGGGATCCAGCCACTGGCGTTTGGACCATCGGCGCGGGCGCCACCAAGCCGCGCCTCTACCACTCGATCGCGCTTCTCTTACCGGACGCCACGGTTCTGACCGGGGCCGGTGGCTCGCCAGGTCCGGTGACCGAGCGTAACGCGGAAATCTACTATCCGCCCTACCTTTATCTGAACAATGGATCGGGCCTGCCCGCGCCGCGGCCCACGCTGGTAAACGCCCCGGTTGCGCTCACCATCGGCGACAACGTCAACGCCACGGTTGGCCCCAGTGATGTGATCAGCCGGGTTACATTCGTCCGCGCCGGCTCCGTAACGCATTCGACCAACATCGATCAGCGCTTCTTCGACCTTCCCTTCACCCAGACCGGCGCTTCCATCACCGCGACCCTGCCGACCGATTCCAGGGTTCTGGTTCCAGGCTATTACATGATGTTCGTCCTCCAGAACGGTGTCCCGTCGGTGGCGAAGATAATCCGTGTCACGCCCAGCTAGGACGAGGTCGCGCGCCGCAAAGCGCGATCTTGATGGGACTAACTGATCGGCGCCGAGATCATTACGCGGCGCCCTGGGGCATTGCTGCTTTCCACGAGCTCTCCCCGCAGGCTCTTGACTATGGCCACCACCATCCGGGAGCCAAAGCCTTGCCTTGAGCCGACCCTGCCTGAGCCGCTATCCGCGACTATCAGACGGAAGCGATTGCAATCCTGTTCCAGCACGATCGCAATCGGGCCTGGCAGGCCGCCGTACGCGCATTTGTTGGCGTTGATCAGCAGCTCCGTGAAGATTAGGCCGATGTTCACCGCCTTGTCGGCCGAGACGATGATCGGGGTGAGTTTCAGGCTGATATGGTCGGTCCATGCTGCGTCCATTGATGAACGGATATCCACACAAAGATCCTCTAGGTAGCGCGATAGGTCGACTGCTTCTGACCGAATGTCGCTGTTCAGCCGGCTATGTACTAAAGCTACGGCCAATATTCGCCGTCGAGCCTCCCCAAGCTGTGCGCTCAGAACCTCGTCGCCTACGTCACGAGCTTGCAGGGACAGGAAGGACGACACCAACTGCAGACTATTCCGAGTGCGATGGCTGATTTCCCTTATCAGGAAACTCTTCTGCAATAGCAGGCGCTCGTTGTCCGCGATCGTCGCGGTCAACTCGCGGTTAAGGTCGCGAACCCGACGGTTTTGGCGGGCGTCGAAGATGGTCTTCATCAATCGGCTGGCCGACTCAGTCTCCAGCAAGGTCCACGGCCGAGACTTGCCTCTGACAGTTTGGCTCCAGGCTTCGAAAGAAGCCCTCGGAGTGAGTTGTGCTCTTGGATCTGGGGAGAGTGATTTGTGCGGATTACCCGCCCAGTTGACCATCTCGATCTGTTCCGCTCGGAACCACATCAAGATGGTTGGCGGTTCGGTAGACATAGTGGTGGCGAGCAAACCACTGGCTCGCTCCTGGAAAGCGGCGGCGGCTGGGAACTGCCTTGCGAGTTCATGCGTGCGATAGGGCTCGGCGATGGCGAGGGGCTGCACCCAATCCGAGACGGCTCTGATATCTACATCCTCCGGGCAACTGCCGGCGGAATAGAGATCGTCGCCCTGCACGACCGCGAAACCATCTGAGGCCAGCATTTCGCAAAGTTGCACGCTTGTACTCGCGAAGAAATCGGTGATCGAGGCCTCCACGCCCAACCGGACGGCGACGGCGTCTTCCAGCGACCGAAGGCGAAGCCGTTCGCGATAGCGCTCGGCCTCGTCAATGGCTCGGATTTGGCGGGAAAGGCTGCCGGCGAGGGCGTCGCAGGCCGAGCGGACGTCATAGGACAAATATTTCGGCGATCGATTGTGGCAAGCAATCAGCCCCCATAGCACGCCGTTCCTGACAATCGAGACCGAGGCGGAGGCGCCGACACCCATGTTCTTCAGATACTGAATGTGGACTGGTGAAACGCTTCTTAGCGCAAGATCGCTCATATCCAGGCTCGCCAGATCACTTGACCCCGAGACCAGCGGCGCCGGCGTATAGCCGACGTCGGGAATGAGCCGGACCCGGTTGCGTACGTACAGCGTCCGCGCCTGCATCGGAATGTCGGATGCAGGAAAGTGGTGATTTAGAAAAGAGGCTCGCACCGCATTGCGGTCTTCGGCCAGAACCACGCCCGCGCCGTCGTCAATGAAGCGGTAGACCATCACATGATCGAAATTTGTCAGGCCTCGAAACGCAATAGCCGCGCGCCCGCACAGATCACGCAAATCGCTCGCCTGTTCGAAACCGTGGTTGATGGTCTCCAGCCGAGCCAACACGGCGGCGGCGGACAGAGTGTGGACCGGCGCGGGTTCCAACTCGACGGTGAAGGTATTGGCTATTCGGCGCCCCACCGCGTCGAACAGCTCACTTACCCCTTGGATGGCCTTTAGTGGAACCACCACGCCTTCGGGCCAAGAGTCGAGATTGGCCGCGAAATCCTGCCGCAGAATCTGGCCTAGCGCACATCCCAACCATTGCGACTGGAGGCGAACTTCCATGTCCCCGGCGCCGCCGATTAGCGTGAGAGTCGAAGCATCGGCGACTAGCAGCAATCCGTGGGGTTGGATCGATCCAGGTATATGGATGGGTTCCTGGTCGCACGCCGTAAGATTCGGCGCGGAACCCGCGACACCGTCCCTAAGTTCTATTTCCATGCCGGATCCGCCCTTGTCCCGCTCGAATCAGGAAAAGGCGTTTGGCGAAGTATGGTCGGTCGGGATCGCGACGTTTCTGGAAATCAGGGCGCTCCCTGGAATAGGAGCCAATGGCGACGGACATTGCGTCCTTTCGGATCGATGAGCACCGCGTAGACCGCTTGCTCCCCTATGCTTCCCGTATAGGCCGAAACGTGATCATAGCCACACCATTCCCAAAGTCGCCAACGCCTCACTCCTTATTAT
>JAYVYH010000016.1:0-6104 GCA_043784385.1 Caulobacteraceae bacterium
GCTATTCTTCCCCATGGCGCGATGCTCGTGCTGGACGCGGAGAGCATGGAGGTGCTGCAGGCGGCCGGGGATACGCCGGGCCTGCTGGGAGCGTCGCTCCGAGATCTGCTCGGGCGATCGGCGACAACGCTGTTCAGATCCGATCAGGTTGAAAGCCTGCGGTCCCTGGCCGCCGCTTCCGATCTCGCCAGGCCCCGTCACCTGCTCGATCCGCTGCTGCGGGTCATCCCGGGCCTGCCCCTCGACGCCAGCTTGCATCGCAGCGGCGGATCGCTCGTCCTTGAGTTCGAGGCCGCCGACACCACCGATCGCTTCGCCGCCGACCCTCTCGCGGGGGTCCACGAGATGGTTCAGGGGATCGATGCGGCCCTCACGCTACAGGCTCTGTGCCAGGTCGCCGCGGAGAGGGTGCGTCGTGTCGCCGGCTATGACCGGGTGCTGGTCTATCGCTTCATGCATGACGACTCCGGATGGGTGATCGCCGAGAGCCGCGAGTCGCACCTCGAGCCGTTTCTTGATTTACACTACCCGGCGGCGGATATCCCCAAACAGGCGCGCGCGCTCTATGTGAAGAACTGGCTGCGGCTGATCACCCAGGTCAACTACGACCCCGCGCCGCTCACACCCGCCGCCAATCCGCGCACGGGACAGCCTTTGGACATGTCCCAGGCGATCCTGCGCGACGTTTCGCCGATCCACCGCGAGTACCTGCGCAATATGGGCATCGACGCCTCGATGTCGATCTCGATCATCCGGGACGGCAAGCTGTGGGGCCTGATCGCCTGTCATCACTACAGCCCACGCCTGTTGCCACGTCACCTCCGCGCCGTCTGCGAATTGTTCGGGTCGATGTTTTCGCTGCAACTCGACGCACGCGAGAAAGGGGAGCAGTTCCAGGAGCGGCTGGCCAGCCGCATGGTGCTGCAGAACCTGATGCTGAATCTGGCCGGAGCGGACGATTACGCAATCGGCTTGACGCAACAGTCGCCAAACCTGCTCGACTACATCCATGGCGGTGAGCCGTCTCCCGAAGGGGTGCGGCCGGGCGGTGTCGCCGTAAGCGTCAAGGGACAACTGACGTTCCTGGGGACGACGCCGGATCAAGAACAGATCGAGAGCCTGATCGAGTGGTTGAATAGCCACGTGCCTCGAACCGAAGGGCCGTTTTCGACTGATCGGCTGGGAGAGCTCTGGCCGGCGGCCGCCGCGTTCGCCGATGTCGGGTCCGGCGTCCTGGTGATCTCCGTTTCTCCCGAACCCTCGGACTTCATTATCTGGTTCCGGCCGGAAATCGTGGCGACCGCGAACTGGGCCGGCGAACCCAAGAAGGTGACTTCCATGGGGCCAGGCGGCGACCGTCTGAGCCCGCGTAAATCCTTCGAGGTCTGGAAGGAGATGGTTCGTGGGCGTTGCCTGCCGTGGACACCGGCCGACCTCGACGCGGCGTTCGACCTGCGCGTGTCCCTACTCCACGTCGTTCTGCGCCGGATCAACACCGCGGCCCGTGAACGCAAGCGGGTCGCTGAGCGCGACCGGCTTTTGATGGCCGAGCTCGATCACCGGGTCAAAAACACCATTGCCAATATCCAGGCCCTGGTCGTGCAGACCAGCCGTAGCGCCGACTCGCTGACCGGGTTCGTCGAGGGCCTGGACGGGCGAATCCAGTCGATGGCCAAGGCGCACAGCCTGCTGTCACAGAGCCGCTGGGAGGGGGTGTCGATCGAACAGCTGCTGCGCGAGGAATTGAACCCCTACGCCGATGGGCGCTTCGCCGTGACCTTGAGTGGAACCGACGTGCTATTGACGCCGAAATCGGCGCTTTCGCTGTCTCTGGCGGTTCATGAGCTGGCGACGAACGCGGGTAAATACGGTGCCCTGTCCGCCGCCGGCGGTCGCGTCGGGGTCAGTTGGCAGCGTCTCGCCGATGGCGATATCGAACTGTCCTGGAGTGAAAAAGGTGGGCCGCCGGTCACGCCGCCTACACGCCGGGGCTTCGGTTCCACCCTTATCGAGCGGGCCTTGGCGATGGAGACCGGCGGGCGAGCGAACATCCACTACCTGCGCACGGGGGTCATATGCGAAATCTTCCTGCCCTCAACGTCGGTCTCCGAGTTCGAGATAGGCGCCGCCGCGCCGGGGGCCGGTGAGCCGGTGGCGGTTGTACCGGCCGCCCCCGCCGCCACCGCGGAAGCCTTTCGGGTTCTGGTCGTCGAAGACTCTTTCCTACTCGTGGTTTCGCTCGAAGGCATGTTCGACGATCTGGGTTGGGAAATCATCGGCCCGGCCACGCGCAAGCCTGAGGCGCTGGCGATGGCCGCCTCGGAGACGTTCGACGCCGCGCTTCTAGACGTCAATCTGAACGGCGAAATGTCCTGGGACGTTGCGGCGTTGCTCAAGGCGCGCGGCATTCCGTTCGTGTTCAGCACAGGTTACGACGTAGCGAACATACTGCCGCGCTCCCTGGCCGGCAGCCTGGTCATCGGCAAGCCGTTTCGCAACGACGAGGTCGAGAGGCGGATTCGACAGGTGATCGAGGCCGCGAGGAGCGCGGCCCCACACTATCCCGCCTTGGCTTCCGCGAAATAGCGGCGGGGATTCTCGATGACGATGTGATCGAGGTCCTCCTGGCTCATGCCCATGCGCTTGAGTTCGGGGAAGATGTTCTCGAACAGGTGGGTCATCCGCCAGTTGGGCAGGGTCTTGTTCAGGTCTGCGGGATCGCCGCCGTTGTAGCTGCCCTCCCAGCAGTTGACGGTGTCGTGGCTGACCATCACCCGGTCCTTGTGGCCGCAGTCGACCATGGCCTTGAGGTTCTTGATGCGGATCTCGTCGGAGATCATCATCTCCAGGCCGAAACGGTCGAAGCCGACATAGGCGCCTCGGTCGGCCAGAGACTTCTGATAGGGGTGGTCGTCGCGGCCGTCGCTGTGGCCGACGATCATGTGCGAGGCTGGCAGGCCCTGGCCGGTGGCGATGTCGATCTGGTCATGGCCGCAGGAACAGTTCTCGGTGTGCGAGATCAACGGCACGCCAGTGAACTTGGCGGCCTTGGCGGCGGCGGTCAGCACCTTGCGCTCATACTCGGAGACCAGGCCTTCGCCGGTGGCGATCTTGATCACGCCGCAGCGAATGCCCGTGGCGTCCACGCCGTCCTCGATCTCCTTCTGGAAGCACTCGGCGATCTGATCCACCGTCAGGGCGTTGAAGGTATAGGGAATGCCCATCGACTCCACATAGGCGCCCGTCGCGCAGATCAGGCTGATGCCGCTTTTCTGCGAGACCTCGGCGATCACCTCGACGTTGCGGCCCAGGTCCATCGGGCAGGGATCGATGACCGTGCGCACCCCGTAGGCGTGCAATTGCTGGAAGGCGTCGACGCAGCGGGCCACGGCCTCGCGGCGGTTGAAGGCGGGCATGCGGGCGTCCATGAACCAGCCGGGAAAGCCAACCAGCACATGTTCATGGATCAGGGTGCGCCCCAGATCCTCGGGTTTCACCTTGCCCTGAACGGTGTTCACCTGTGTGACCACGACTGTCTCTCCCATGTTGTACGCGGCCAGCGTCAAAGCCGGACCTTCGATGGGTTGTCGGCGGGGCGGCCTTTGTCGTCAAGCCTCTCGAAACCTGGTGGGGTGGCGGCGCCCGGCAGTTCCGCCATTTCAATCTTTTTTTGGTGAGCCCATCTATCGCGAGTGCAATTGACCATTCCGCTCCGCCTTAGAGGTAGATCGCGCAGCCCCGCGCCTCGAGTTCAGCGAACCACGCGGGCGGCGTCAGCGTCGTCACCCATCGGAGATCGATCTTGTCCAGGCGCGGCAGGGTTGCGAGGCTGGTCGGCAGGCTGGTCAGCGGATTGCCTCGAAGGTCAATCTGACGCAGCCCGCGCAACGATCCGATGGTATCGGGGAGCGTCGTGAGTCGATTGTTTCGCAGATGAAGTTCGCGCAATCGAAGCAGGCGGTCGATGGTGTCCGGCAGATGCGTCAGCCGGTTGTCGGCAGCCCGAAGCTCGATCAGGCTCGACATGCCCAGGATCGCTTCGGGTAGGGTCTCGAAGGCGTTCTCGCCGATGTTGAGGTAGCGCAGGCGGGTGAGCCGCCGAAGCGAGACGGGCAGCGCCGTCAACCGGTTGTCGTGCAGGTAGAGAAAGTCGGTGAGTCCCTCGATCTCACCCAGTGTGTCGGGCAGGCGTTCAAGCTTGTTATGGCCGAGGTCGAGCATGCGCAGGTTGCACAATTGGCCGATGCGATCGGAGATTTCAGCCAGGTCGTTGTCCGCCAGGACAAGCGTTTGCAGTTCGGTCCGTTCCCAGAGGTCGTCCGGCAAGACGCCCAGGCCCTGTTTCCAGAGGGATAGATGAGATTGCAACTGTTGCCCCATGGATTGAGGATAGAGCACGGCGCGGGCCCGCCCAGCCGAAAAGGTCGGGGCCAGACAAGGAATGGAAAGACTGCCATGATCCTGCTTGGCTCCATTCCGACCCCGAAAGGAAATCATGCCGATCATCCACCACCTCGGCGTCTCGCAATCAGATCGCATCGTCTGGCTGATGGAAGAGCTGGGGCTTCCGTATGAGATGGTCTGGCATCGGCGCGGCCCCGATGGCCTGGCGCCGGCGTCGTATCTCGCGCTTCATCCCGCGGCGACCGCGCCCGTGGTCCAGGACGGTGACAGGATGCTCTGCGAGTCCGCCGCCATTGTCGAATACCTGTGCCACAAATACGCTGGCGGACGACTGACGGTCCAGCCGGATCAGTCCAACTACTATGACTACGTCTACTGGATGCACTTCAATAACAACGTCCTCGGCTTGTTTTTCTCCAGGCTGGCGCTGGGCGACCAGACCGAGGGAGCCGTCGCGACGTTCGTGCATAGACGCGAAGACGGCTACGCCCGCCTGGCGGAACAGACGCTCGCGGCGACGCCGTTTCTCGCCGGTGACGAATTCACCTGCGCCGACATCATGAGCCTGTATGTCCTTAGATCGCCGCGGATGCTGGGTGGCCGCGACGACCTTCCAAACGTGCGATCCTATGTCGAACGCATCAGCCAGCGCCCCGCCTACATCAAGGCGATGCGCATCGCCGGAGCGGATGCGACGCCGCCCGCGGCGGTGGTCCGGTTGGGGTGAGCGACGTAGTCGTCAAGGTCGGCGAGCGCGCCACCCTGTTTCAGTAGAGAATGATCACCGGCAGGCTCTCGTAGCCACGGACGAAGGCGGACCAGTTGGGGACGGGATCGGCGACGACCTTGATCTCCGGAAATCGCTTCAGGATCTCTTTCCAGACGATGGTCAGCTGCATCTCGGCCACGCGGTTGCCGACGCAGCGGTGGATGCCGAAGCCGAACGACATGTGCTGGCGTGGCCGTTCGGCATTGATGATCGCGCACCGCAATAATGTCAACGTTCGCTGACTTAGTGCTGCGACGGTCAGGGTCCGGTGGTCGGGCCTGACCGCCAACACCCGCTCGGTTACGGATACGCCGATGACTGCCGCCGCCGCCTTCTTCCATCTTTCAGCCGCGCCCCGCAGGCGTGACGCCGAGGCGGCCCGCGCGGCGATCCTCGATGCGGCCAAGATGCAGCTCGCGGGTATGAGCTAAGATTCCGCGGTTCTGCGCGACATCGCCCGCGAGGCGGGGGTCGATGTCGCGCTGGTCAAACGCTATTTCAGCGGCAAAGAGGCCCTGTTCCTCGAAGCGTTGAGGGCATCGTTCGGGCCAGACGGGGTGTGCTAGCGCCAGACGCTCACGCTGATCCGCGCTCAAAACTTGATCAATGTGTCCGCGCTCGCTAGGCACGATTCGCGCCGCTCAAAACGGGGGCGCCGGGGCGAGGGAACACTTCTGATGGGGCCGACGCCTTTGAATTCCGGCGATACGGCCTGGGTGCTCAGCGCCACGGCCCTGGTGCTGTTCATGACCCTGCCGGGCCTGGCGCTGTTCTACGCGGGCCTGGTGCGGATGAAGAACGTGTTGTCGGTGATGACTCATTGCGTGGCCATCACCTGCCTGGGCTCGGTGCTGTGGCTGGCGCTCGGCTACAGCCTGGCCTTCGACGGCGCCGCGCCGGTGATCGGCGGCTTCGGCAAGGCGTTCCTGCT
>JAYVYH010000017.1:0-16790 GCA_043784385.1 Caulobacteraceae bacterium
CCGTCGGTGCGCTTCAGCTGCACCACGACGTCGATCACCCGTCGGGCATAGGCCTGGATCGCCGCCCAGCCCATATCGACGCCGCTAAGCAAGGCCAGCATGGTGATCTGATCGATCGCACCGTCGGGGCTGTCGGCATGAACGGTGGTGATGGAGCCGGGATGACCGGTATTGACGGCCCGCAGGAAAGCGAAGGCTTCAGCCCCCCGCAGTTCGCCAAGCAGAATACGGTCGGGGCGCATGCGCAGCGAGGCCTGGAGGAGCTCTTCGGCTCCCACCTTCGCCTCGCCAGCCTCACCGCGCACGGCAATCAGGCCGATGGCGTTGGGATGGTCCAGGCGAATCTCCGGAGCGTCCTCGATCACCACCAGACGCTCCCGAAGGTCGATCTCCTTGACGAGGGCGTTAAGCAGAGTGGTTTTACCCGAAGACGTGCCGCCAGAAAGGACGATGGTTTTCCGGTGTTTCACCGCCAGGGACAGAAATCCCATCAGGTCGGATCGATCGAGGTGGTTTTGCAGGAGCTGATCCTCGCGGGCCGCAGCGCCAGTCTCCAGAGCGGTGTCGAACAGACCGGTGCGTTGGAGTTCGCCCATGGAGAGATCAGAGATGGCGTGTTTGCGGATCGCCATCACCAGGCCGGCGCGGGTGGCCGGCGGCGCGATGATCTGGACCCGCGCACCATCGGGCAGGCTGGCCGAGAGCAGAGGCTGTTCGCGGTTGACCCCCTGGCTGGCCGCCGCCGCCACCTGTCGGGCGAGGCGCGCGAGATCGACCTCGGTCAGTTGCGGCGCGTCGAATCGGGCGGTTTCACCCGAGATCGTCTCGACCCAGACCTCGCCCGGTCGATTGACGAGAATGTCGGTGACATCTGACCTGGAAAGCCACGGATCGAGCGGCGCCAAATAGCGTCTTAGGTAGACCCTATCGTTCATCGGGCCTGGAGCACGTCCGAAAAGTCGAGATCGCGGGCGACGAACACCCGGATCGCTCCGCCGGGCGGCACGGTGATGGTGGTCGGAATGTCGATGTCCTTCTGCAAGGCGACGGTGGCCACGCTGGCCGCCTGCTGTGGCGAGCTGATGACGATGCCGTTCACGCCGCCGCTGTTCTGATTGGCCAGGGCCTGGACCGCGCCGTCGATCACCGACAGCAGGATCGCGGCGCCGAAGCGCTGGAAGAAGTGGGTGTCGGTCTTGCCCTCCAGGCCGCCGCGACCCAGGCGATCGGTTCCGGGCGACCCCAGGCTGATCGTGACTCCATCGGGAGTGAGCAGCCGCGACCAGATCACGAAGGCTCGCGACTGACCGTTGGCTACGCCGCTCTTGTATTCGCCGATCAACCTCGAGCCACGAGGAATGACAACGGTCGAGCCATCGAAGCCACTGACATCCCGGCTGACCACCGCCCGGGCGAAACCCGGCAAGTCGGAATTGATACCGGTCTCGAGAATCGCCGAAATCACCGTGCCCTGTGGCGCGATCAGCTTGGTGTTGGCCAGTCGCGTAGCTCGGGCGGTATCGACCTGGGCGCCTTCGACGCGCTGGGCGAAACGCTCATCGGAACCCAGCTTGGCGCCGTCATCCCTCGCCGGCTTTTTGGCGCCAACGCCGACGCCCACCGCCGGACCCACCGACAGGACTGCGGGCTCGGGCGCGTCGCTCAGGTCTACGACCATCGACGGAGCCCTTAGACGGGCCTGCTCATCCGCCGAAGTCGCCGGGCTGTTCTGCGGCAGCGGTGGCGGTTGCGACGCCTGGACTGGCGTCAGCGGAGCCGGCGGGGCAGGAGGCGTTAGCTGGGCCAGTTGCACCGGGCGAGGCGGCATGACGATCGTTTGCGCACGGGCGTGGCGTCCGGCGCTGAGCGAGAGATAGACCACCAGGCCCAGGCCGATAGTGCCGGCGACACCCATCAGGAACCCCCAGGGGTTCTCGCGCCCGGCCACCGCCGAGGGCGGTCTGGACAGGCGCTCAAGTGCTTCTCCATCATCAAACAGCCTTTGAGAGGATGCGGACTGGGTCATTTGAACAGGCCTCGATGACGTTTGGCCGGCTTGGGGCTTTGCGGCCCGGTGACGAGGGTGGCGTATCCGTCGTTAACGATCCGGGTGACTTCGGCGCCCTGTCTCAGCACGAAGGCGGCGGCCAATCGATCGATTACCAGATATCCGTCCCGCGTGGCGGTGTTGACCACGGCCTCCTTGCGATCGGGATCGACTGCGAAAATGGCTGGGTACTCGGCCGTCGGGGCGAAGGCGAAATAGGTGGAGCGGCCGTCGTCGAATACCCGCAGTGGTGTCAGCTTGCCGGGTCCTTCAACGTGATAGGCATGGTTGAGGTCGGTCGGCGGGGGTCGCGGCGGTAGTATCGGCTTAGGTTCGGCGACCGCAACGAAGGGTTCAGGATATTCGAATCGCAACCGGAAGATCAGCGCGCGATCCATGCGCCTCGTGGAACGATGGGCGTGGAGGTCAAAAACATAGCGCCGCAGATTGGTGATCACCGTCATGTCGGTAGCCCGGCTGACGTCCAGCGGCTTGAGAAACAATAAATTCGCCTTGTGATTTGGCGTGATCTGCCAACCGAGCCCATCGCCGATCGACACATTCTCGATCCGCTCGCCGACTCCGAACTCGATGGTCATCTGGTAGCCCAACGTGGCCTGCAGCTCGACGACCTGATCGGGATCGTAATGCACCACCCGGATGCGCGGATCTCCGGGTCCAGGTTGCGGTGACACCGCAGCCGAGGCTGGCGCCAGGGCGATCGCCCAAACGCCGGGAGCGGCGCACAGGCCGGAGCACAAGATCATGACCAATGGTCTCATGCTCGCCCCGCCACGCCTGTGCGACCGCGATCTCGCAGGGCGGAGCCTCGTCTATAGGTCTCGCCCAGGCGGGCTGGCCTGTCGCCGGCTTCGCCTCTTCCTTGATCGCTTCCACCGCCACCGGTCCCGCCCGCTATTCCCGGCCCGGCGATCTCGCGAGTATCGTTTGTCGTCAACCGGCGCAGACCGCCGCTAAGGACCTCCGTGCGCGAGCGGGTTTCGAGGCTTTGATAGCTGGTCTGAATAGCCGCGCCGACGGTGGGCCCCGGCTCGGCGCGAGCCTCCCGGCGACCCAGCCGAAAGCCGCTGGCCACCAGAAGGCCGATCAGGATCAGAACTGCCTGGGAGGCGGCAAAGATGAAGATGATCGCCGCGGCGGAGGCGGCGGTATCCTGGCTGAGGTTGCTCGTCTGGCGCTGCCGCGCCAGTTCCTCGACCCAGGGTCCAAGCACGACCAACATCAGGCTGGTGGTGATCCAGCAGACCATTGGCGCCAGCATGGCCGCGACCAGGCCCCTAACCCAGCCGGCGAAAAAGCCGCGGGTGGATTCAAACAGGAACAGCACGATAAAGATCGGCCCGACGGCGGTCAGCACGCCGGTAGCGATCGAGGCAACGGCCAGAACCCCCGCCGTGCTGGCCAACAGGGCCGTCGCGGCATGCCACAGAGAGTCCGCGGCGGCGGCGTCTCCGCCCCGGGACGGAAGCGCCTCCGGCCCGGCCTTCTTGCCGAACTCCACTCCGTCGGCGGTCACCTCGTCATAAACGGCCTGCAGGCTGGCGACAGGGTCGGTCGCCAAGCTGCGCCCGCTTTTGGCCATGGGCGCGCTGACCACTCGGGCAACCTCAAGCGGCGCTTCGGCGCTGAAATTGAACACCAGGGTCTGGAAGGCCCCCCAGTTCAGCGTCAGCGCGAGAATCGCCCCGACTTCAAGAGCCATAAGGGGCGCGTCCGAAAGCTTCGAGCCGCCCATCGCAAACAACAGCCGGTAACCCACCACCGCCACATAGATGGTCAACAAAGCGGTCAGGGCGGCCGGAAACGGAGAGCCTGGACCGGTAAGCGCTTGGTATCCCGCCGCCGCATAGGTCTGGACGTTGCAGTCCACCGCGCTTAACACGTCGCGCACGATCCCAAGTTGGGTCACCGTGGCGGGGCAACCGCTCATGATACGCCCCGCCCCGGCCGCGCGCCGCCGCCCCCCGCCGCGACCAGCGGAGCCATCCAGGCGTCCGGATCGTCGCCGACCTCGGCGCGAATCGTATCCAGTTGGCGCACTGACCGCTCGGTGCCGGAGAGAATCTTGAGCTCGGCCGAAAGTCCAGTGAGATCCAGCCGCGCCACGACGCTGTGGTCGGCCTGCTTGACCAAAAAACACCGCGAGGTGTCGGGCAGGGAGCGGACCAGATCGAACTCGTGCTCGCTGAGTCCAAACCCTCCCACATAGTCGGCCTTGCGCGCCTTGGGGTTGGGGAAAAAGACCTGGGTGGCGGTCTGCTCGATGATCGCCGAGCCGATCCGGCTCTCCAGCGCGTCGACCGCGTTCTGGGTGCAGAACCCGATAATGCCATTGCGCTTGCGGATGGTCTTTTCCCAGTCCCTCACCCGGCCGATGAACACCTCATCGTCCAGCGCCTTCCAGCCCTCGTCCACGACGATGATGGTCGGGGTTCCGTCGAGTTGCTGTTCGATCCGATGAAACAGATACATCATCGCCGGCGTGCGGGTGATCGGCGTGTCCAGGATCCGGGTCATATCAAACCCGAACACGTCGTGATCGAAGTTCAATCGGTCCTCGGCGTTGTCGAACAGCCAAGCGTGTTCGCCGTCGTTACACCAGGCCCTGAGGCGCGCGGCCAGGTCGCCGGCGCTGGGGCGGCGAGCGCCGACGAACAGTTCCCTCAAATAGCGCAGCCGGCGATGGTCGGGAGGCTGGCTGAAGTTGGCGTCGACCGCGTCGACGATCAGGCTGCGGTCCTCGGCGTCCAGGGTCTCGCCGCCGGTCACCAGAATCCGCCCCAGCCATTCGGTGAGAAAGGCCCGATTGGCCGGCGTGTCGTCCATTTGCAGCGGATTTAGCCCGGTGGGTTCGCCCGGGCGCAGAATATCGTAGCGGCCCCGCACGGCGCGCACGAAGATCTCGGCGCCGCGATCCTTGTCGAAATAAAACACCTTCGGCCGGAACTTGCTTGCCTGGGCGACCAGGAAGGTCAGGAGCACAGTCTTGCCAGACCCGCTGGGTCCAATCACGGTGAAATTCCCCAGATCGCCATTGTGGAAATTAAAGAAGTAGGGACCAAAAGCGGTGGTCTCCAGAACACAGACCGCCTCCCCCCAGTGATTGTTATCGGCCACACCTTGAGGATGATTGTGAAATGCGGCGAAGCTGGAGAAGTTAGCCGCCGAGACCAGCGCCCGCCTGGCGATATAGTTGAAATTTCCTGGGAACTGCGCCCAGAACACCGGCTCCAGATTGATGTCCTCGCGCACGGCCACCGCGCCGGTTTCGGCCAGGGCGGACTGAGCCTCGGCCGCCGCGCCGTTCAGGTCATTGAGGCTTTCGGCCTTCACCAGAATGGATAGATGATGTTCGCCATAGGCCGAGCGGCCTGCCGCCATCTGGTCGCGGGCGGCGTTCAGTTCCTCGCGCGCGCTGATGGCCACGTCGTCAGCGGCTCGCAGGCGACGCAGCGACAGGCTCATGCGGTCCAGAGTGGCCTGCCGATCGACGAAGGCGAAGCTCTGCGTGAGCACCATCTCATAGGGCAGCCGGACGACTCCATCGAGCATGCCAGGCGACGACTGCAACGGATAGTCCTTGATCGAGATCGCCGCCCCGAACATCGCCGGACGATCACCCGCCGGGGCGAACTCCATGGCGTCCAGTCCGAAGGTCAGGCGCCGGTCGGCGAGACCTTGGCCGATATCGGCGCCGGGCGTGAGCACCGGGCGCATATCGCCGGTGATCAGGGAAGCCAGAAAGGCGCATGGCTCCGAACACAGCCCGTGGCGGCCCTTGTAGGTGGTCAGCAACCGTACGCCATAAGGCGCGAGCGCGGCCATGAAGGTTTCGCGCGTGGCGTTCAGCTGGCGCAGATCCTGGTCGAGGTTGGCGCCGTCGCGCGCCGCCGAGCGGAACAGCCGCTCGGCGAAACCGGCGTTGCCTTGTAATGGTCGACGCACCAGGGTCAGGAACAGCTCGTTAACAAACAGCCGCCGTTCGGCCAGCTTGGCGCGCCAATCACGGTCCAGGCCCTGGCAGAATGCATCGTCGAACTCTCCAGCCAGTTCCGGCGTCACCCGCCGCCGGACGATGTGGTGGTAGATTGCCAGCCGGGAATTCGCCGCCCCCCGATAGAGCGACTCGCGAATCTGCTTTCGGTAGCTCAGTTCCTCGCTGTCCACGGTCTCGAATGGAAATCCATCAAGGCGCAGCACCTGTATGAGCAGGCCGTCGCGCGTCTGGATCGTCGCCTCGTCGAGGTGTCGGGCATAAGGCAGCCGATCGCCGATCGAAGCTTCCTTCGCGGCCAGTTTGCGATGCAGATCCGCCGAACGGTAGGACTGAGTCATTGGTCTTGAGCAATACCACACCCGAGGCCTTGGATGACCAGAGGATCGACGAGGAACCCACGGGCTGGCAAACGGCTCACCTGTGGCTCCTCAGGGACGATAGGAGTTCGCGCGCCAAAAACGGTGATTGCGCACGCGAGGACAGCGGCTGGCGCGCACGATCCACAGATCGAAAAACCGCGGCTCATGCAGGCAGCCGAAATAGCCGACGCCATGGATCACCACGGCCGCCAAAAGGGACCAGAACGACTTGGTGATCAGGAACGCTTCGACCGTGACAATCAGATTGAACACCGCGTAGCTGTAGGTGACGCCGGCGAACATCTGAGGTCGGGTCAAAACCGTGCAAATCGGGTCCGAGGACAGCGCGGCCAACGCGCTACCGAAGCCCGGTGGCGGCGCTACGGATACCGGCGACGATCGCCGCCGCGCCAAAGATGATGAAGGCGCCCAGGACAACGGTGACGCCCCGGCGCCAATCGATGCGCCCAGTCAGCATCATCAAGCCGACGACAGCCACGGCGATGACCACCGCGGTCGTCGCCAGGTTGCCCATCAACGTGCCTTGAACCCACTCCAGGGCTCCCAGGATCGGGCCGGACCCGGCTGGGTCGGTCTGCGCCGCCGCGCTTGAGGCAAGGCCCATAGTCCCAAAGCAGGGGATCAGGGCGCGGATACGTGGAGATACGGAAAAGCGACTCACCAGTGGCTCCAGAAGAAACGCGGTCACGGACGACGCATCGACAAAGAATGTGAAGCATTGGCGCCGGCGGCGCGAACCGTCAACGCGGCGACTGCGCGCATGGCTGTCCGGCTCATGCGCCAGGAACCCCCAGCTGCCGCGCCGATTGGGTAATCATGGCCTGTTCGCTTGGCGTGCCCGAAAACACCTTGCGGGCATCGTTATAGGCCGCCGTTGCGGCCTTTGGATCGTTCAGCACCATGCGGGCGCGCATCAGATTGACCCAGCCGTCGGCGTCCCTGGGATTTGCCTTCAAACGCGCGGCGAGGCCGTCGACCATGTTATGGATCATCGCCTGCTGGTCGCCAGGCGCCATTTGCTGGGCCGCCGCCACCTGATCAGGCGTTGGGCCGGTTCCGGGCGCGGCCGGACCGCCGGCCAGGGCCGTCGCATCGGTTGGCGCGGCCGGCGGCGGCGGTGGCAACCTGGACGAGACATCCTCGCCCCGCGACGCGGCGATACGAACGACGAAGCCCCGAACCTCGGCGGCCCAGGGGGCTCCAGGCGGCGCGCTTTTGAGCAGAGTGATCCAGTCGGTCATGGCGCCGGCATGGTCTCCGGCCTGATCCTTGGCGGCGGCAAGGAAATAACGCGATCGCGGATCGGTGGGATCGAGCTTGAACGCCGCCACGAAGGCCGCCTGGGCCTCGGGCGTGACGTGGCCGTCGGCCGCCTTGACCAAGGCCTCGCCCTGGGCCGACTTGTAGTCGGCATTGGCCGGGGCGAGCGTCGCCGCCCGGCCATAGGCGCCAGCCGAATCTGCGAAACGGCCGGTCTGCATGTACGACCAACCCAGCATCCGCCAGCCCTCCGGATCATTGGGCGATTGACGCATCTTGGCCTCGAGTTCGGCGATCATCGGGCCGGCGTGGCCGTTAGGGGCGCCAGCGCCGCCGGTCGCGGCGGCTGGCGTCGCGCCACCGGAAGCGGTCGCGAGATCCGGGCGCCCGATCTGAGTGTAGAGAACGCTCGCTCCGATGGCGATGATCGCCGCTAGGCCGAGCCCGAGCGCCAACAGGGACCGGCCGCCCATGGGTTGGGCGGGCCTCTCCACAGCCGGGGTTTCGGTCAGAAACCGGCGTAGGGTTTCCGTCCTCAGGCCCTCGGCCTCACCCTCAGCCAAGCCTTCGGTGGCGGCTTGGCCGTCGATATCGGCCAGCTGGCGGCCTAGCACCTCGGTTTCCGCCGGCCGGGCGCGGCGCGTATCATAGCGGCGCACAAGTGGAATGGTGATGCCGACGGCGGCGATGACCACCATCACTGTAAACACTGTCCAGGCGATCATAGGGCGCTTTCAGCGTCGAGTCTGCGGCGGAGCTGTTCGTGTTCCTCGGGCGTCAGGGCCGGGGATGGCTGGGGCGCGGTAGCGGTCTTGCGGGCCATGAGGCCGACCCAGACGCCGCCGACAACCAGCACCAGCACGGGTCCGAGCCACAACAGCAGGGTCTGGCTTTCAAACGGTGGATTGAGCAGCACATAGTGCCCGTACCGCTGAACGATATAGTTCACCGCCTGTTTGTCGGTGTCCCCCGCCACCAGCCGTTCGCGCAGGATGACCCTCAGATCACTCGCCAGCACGGCGTCTGAGTCGTCGATCGACTGGTTCTGGCAGACCAGACAGCGCAGTTGCGCACCGATCGCCCGGGCTCTGGCTTCCAGCTTGGGATCAGCCAGTTGTTCGCTGGGCAGGACAGCGCGGGCGGGTCCGGCGAGGGCCGCCACCGCCAGCAGCGCGATCAGGGCGCGCTTCATCCCTCGGCCCTCAGCCGGTCCATCAGCGGTTTGATCGTTCCGGCCCAATCCTCGGCCGTGATCGGACCGATCTGTTTATAGCGGACCCGGCCCTCGCGATCGACGAGGAAGGTCTCGGGGACGCCGGCGACACCCAGATCGATACCGGCTCGGCCGGTCTTGTCATTGCCCGCCAGACGATAGGGATCGCCCTGATCGATCAGATATTTCTGGCCATCGGACGGCTCGTCCTTCCAGTCCAGCCCGTCGATCGGCACCCCCTCGGCCTTCAGCTGCAAAAGCACGGGGTGTTCGATGCGGCACGAGACGCACCACGAGGCGAAAACATTCAACAAGTAGGGCTGGCCGCTGTTGTCCGTGGATTTCAGACCGACATCGCCCGCGCGAACCGCCGGCAGGTCGAATGCCGGCAGGGGCTTGTCGATCAGGGTCGATGGCAGCTTGCTCGGATCGCGGCCGAGACCCGCCGCAAAGGCGCCGATGAGTAGTGCGAACAACGCAACGGGCGCGAGAAAGACTAGTCGATTCATGGAGTCACCGGCTCCGCGGCGAGGGGACGGAGTACCACCCGCTCCACCCTGGCCACCCGCAGACCGCGGTCCGCCAGCGACACCGCGCCGCCAAACGCCATCAGCAGCGCCCCGGCCCAGATCCAGTCGACGAACGGATGGTTCCACATCCGCACCGTGACGCCGCCATCGGGATTCTGGTCGGCCACCGAGATGTAGATGTTGCCCAGGATACCCGGCTGGATACCGGCGTCGGTGGTGGTGGTCTGGCTGGCCGGATAGAGCCGGCGCTCGGACATCATGGTGCTCTTGCCAAAGGCGCCCGTCACATCGAACTGCGCCTGATTGGCTTCATAGTTGGGACCGGTGACCGGGCGCAGGGCCACCATGGTGATGGTGTTGCCGGCCAGCTTGACGCTCTGGCCCGGTGACATCGAGAGCACCTTGTTGGTCTGCCAGGCCGAGACAGAGGTGATCCCAATCGTGGTGACGCCCAGTCCCGCATGGGCGATGACCAGACCCAGGACCGCCAACGGCGTTGCCCGGGCCAGATCGAAAACCTCGGCCAGGGGAACCTGGCCGATCCGCCAGCGGCGGGCCAGCACGATGAAGGCGCCGGCGATCAGCCACACGCCGAGCGCCAAGCCGAAGGCGGCGAACAGATGCTTAAAGCCAAATACCAGGGCGGCCACGACCAGCACCGCGGCGGCCAGTGCGGCCGGTACGCGAAGCCTGGGCAGAAGCCGGCGAAGGTCGTCCCGCTTCCAGTTCAGCATCGGGCCAAAACTGACCAGACCGAACAGCAGCACGAAAATCGGCACGAAGGTCGCCGTATAGTAGGGCGGACCGACCGAAATCTTGTCGCCGTGGAGCACATCCATGAACACTGGATAAAAGGTGCCCAAGAACACCGTCGCCGCCGAAGCCAGCAGGAACAGATTGTTCAGCGTCACCGCGTATTCACGCGACAGCGGCGCGAACAGCGACCCGGTTTTCAGGGCTGGCGCGCGCCAGGCAAACAAGGTCAGGGCCGAACCGGTCATGGCGGCGATGATCGCCAGGATATAGACGCCGCGCTTCGCATCCAGGGCGAAGGCGTGGACGCTGGTTAGTACCCCGGAGCGAACCAGGAAGGTGCCCACCAAGCTTAGCGAAAAAGCCAGGATGGAGAGCAGTATCGTCCAGCTGACCAGCGCACCGCGCCGCTCCAGCACCAGCGAGGAGTGCAGCAGCGCCGTAGCCAACAGCCAGGGCATCAGCGAAGCGTTCTCCACCGGGTCCCAGAACCACCAACCGCCCCAGCCCAGGGTATAGTAAGCCCACAGGCTGCCCATCGCGATACCGACCGTCAGGAAGATCCAGGCCGCCAGAACCCAGGGCCGAACCCAGCGCGCCCATCCGGCGTCCACCCTCCCCTCGATCAGCGCCGCGACTCCGAAAGAAAAGGCGATCGAGAGCCCTACATAGCCGGAATAAAGCACCGGCGGGTGAAACACGAGACCGGGGTCCTGCAGCACCGGGTTCAACTCGGCGCCGTCCAGCGGAACCGGAAACAGTCGGGTGAACGGATTTGATGTGAACAGGAGAAAGCCGAGAAACGCCGCGCCGATCAACCCCTGCACGGCCAGCACCCGGGCCTGCAACGTCTCCCGCAGAGACCCGCCAAACACCGCCACCGCCGCCCCGTAGATCGCCAGGATCAGGACCCAGAGCAGCATCGAGCCTTCGTGGCTGCCCCAGGTGGCGCCCAGCCGGTAGATCAACGGCTGGGCCATGTTGCTGTGTTCCGCCACCAGGGCGACGGAGAAATCATTGACGATGTAGCAGGTCGCCAGGCTGACAAAGGCGACCACGATGAACAGAAGCTGCAAGGCCGAGGCCATCCTGCCAAGCGCCATCAGGGCTGGATCGGACCGCCACGCCCCGACCAGCGGCGCCAGCGTCTGCACCACGGCGAGGACAAGCGCGAGAATCAACGCGAATTGCCCGATTTCAGCTGTCATGCTCTACAAAACCCCATACTCTAGCTTTTGCAGTCTAGCGGGATGATGCTGGAACTCGAAGGGCAAATCGGCTGGCGGGCGGCCAGGGGTTTGGGGGCCTTGAGATTGGTGGCGGGTGGAGCTCGTGCCAAACTCATGCGCGCCGAATGGGGTGGGGGGCTCATGGCAGAAAAATACCGGATCGCTGTGGTGGGCTCGGGACCCGCTGGCCTCAGCGCGGCCTCGCACGCCGCCAAGATCGGCGTCAGCCATATACTGCTCGAAAAGACCGACCACCTCTCCGACACTATCTATAGCTATCAGAAAAAAAAATATGTGATGGCGACGCCGGTCCAGCTGGTGCTTCGCTCCGACCTGGGGTTCCAGGCCGACTACCGCGAGGCGATCCTGGGCGTCTGGAACGAAGGCGTCGCGGCGGTCGGCGCCAACGTAAAATATAAGGCCGAGGTCAAGGCCATAACGGGAGAAAAGGGTAATTTCACCCTGACCCTGACCAATGGCGAAACCATCCAGGCGGAAACCGTCGTTCTGGGCATCGGGCTGCAGGGCAACCCCAATCTGATGCGGTGCCCGGGCGGAAACCTGCCTCACGTCCAATATCAATTGTCGGACCCAACCGCCTATATAGACGAGCATATTTTCATCATCGGGGCCGGCGACGCCGGGATCGAAAACGCCCTGGGGCTGGCCGCCGACGCGGCCCAGGCCAATACCGTCAGCATCGTCAACCGGTCGCCCGACTTCAGCCGCGCCAAGGACGCCAACGTCTCCAATCTGATGAACGCGCGCGACGCGGGCCGGATGAACATCTTCACCGAGGCCGCGCCCACCAAGGTCGAGGAAGGCTGGATCACGCTGGAGTTGCCGGACGGGGAGAGCCGGATAAAGTGCGACCGGATCATCGCGCGCCTAGGGGCTTCGGCGCCGCGCAAGCTGGTGGAGTCCTTCGGCGTCGAGTTCAGCAGCGATTCGCGAGATGCCTGCCCCACCCTGACCGAACAGTTCGAGAGTACGGCGCCCGGCATCTATGTGATCGGCGCCCTGGCCGGCTATCCGCTGATCAAGCACTGCATGAACCAGGGCCACGACGTGGTCGAATATATCAACGGCAATATCGGGCTGGAACCGGCGGATGAGCCGATGCTGGCCAAAAAGCTGGAGGGCCTGCCCGGGAACCGCTCGGTCTCCGAATGGCTGCAGTTCCTGCGCGACAAGGTCGAGGTGCTCAACGGCCTGTCGACCCTGCAGATGCGCGAATATCTGCCCGGGATGAATGTCCTGGCGTTCAAGGCCAACGATGTCACCTTCGAGCGCAACGCGGTCGGATCGTCGCTGTTCGGCATCGCGTCGGGCTCGGTCAAGGTCGAGATCAATCCGGCCAATCCGGCGATAACCATCCCCATCGGCGCCTCGTCGATCTTCGGCGAGGCCGGCCTGATTTCCGGGCGGCGGCGCAACTCCACCATCCGCGCGGCGGAAGACTGCGTCGTCGTTGAAATACCGCGCAACCTGGCTCTGAAGCTGATGGCTTCGGTCCAGGACGCCCGCGAAACGGTCAACCGCATTCAGATCGAACGCGCGGTTCTGCGGGTTTTCGGCTCTGGCCTCTCCCCCTCTGACATCGGCGACATCCTGGCCAAGTCCAAGGTTCTGTCGGTCAAGGCCGGCGAGGCGATCATCAAGGAGGGCGACGAGAACTACGACATCTTCGTCATCCGCAACGGCAGCATGGTGGTCGAGCGGGAGATCGCCGGCAAGCCGGTGTTCATCAGCTACATGCCGGCGGGCAGTATCGCCGGGGAAATTGCCCTGGTCGAAGGCGGTCGGCGCACCGCCACGGTGCGCGCGGCGATCCGCTCCGAAGTAATCAAGCTTGACGGCGACGTGTTCCGCATCCTGCTCAACCGCAAGCCGGAACTGGTGGCCAAGCTGCGGTCGGACATGTCGGCAAGGCGGGCCACCAACGACTTCATCGAGAAGGAAAAGGGCAACTTCACCGGCGTCCTCGACTATTACACCAATGTCGCCAAGTTCCTCGTCGAACAGGGGGTCGGCGAGGCCACCGACGTACTGTTGATCGATGAGCGGCTCTGCGTCGGCTGCGACAACTGCGAAAAGGCCTGCGCCGATTCGCACGACGGAATTTCCCGCCTGGTGCGCGAGGCAGGTAAGACCTTCGCGAATCTGCATGTGCCCACTTCCTGCCGGCACTGCGAACACCCCCACTGCATGACCGACTGTCCGCCTAACGCAATCCGGCGCGGTCCCGACGGCGAGGTGTTTATCGACGACACCTGCATCGGCTGCGGCAACTGCCAGCGCTTCTGCCCCTATGGCGTGATCAAGATGGACAAACCGCCGCCCAAGAAACCGGGACTGATGTCCTGGCTGTTGTTCGGCATGGGTCCCGGCCCGGGTGAGCCCGACACGGCCTGGAAGGAAGCCAACGCCAAGCCCGGCGCTCATAAACAGGCGGTGAAGTGCGACATGTGTTCCGGCAAGAAGGGGGGGCCGGCCTGTGTCCGGGCCTGTCCGACCGGCGCGGCCATTCGGGTGTCACCGGAAAACTTCCTGTCGGTGGCGCTGCTTGAGCGGGGGCCTGAATAGGCCGTGGCGAAAGCAGTCGTCCGACAGGCCAATCGATCCGACGTCAGGAAGCACACAGGCTTCCTGCGCGATGGCGGCTACAGGTGGCTGTGGGTGGCCCTCGCCCTCTGCGCCGTATCCATCGCCGCTTATCTGATGATCGACGTCGAGCCCCGGCCCCGGGGCGGCACCATGTATGGTTACGTCCTCGGAACTATCGGCGCCCTGCTGATCGTTTGGCTGTCGCTGTTCGGGATCCGCAAGCGGGTGATCACCAATGGCGTCTATTCGCTGAAAGCTTGGCTGTCGGCCCACGTCTATCTTGGCGTGTCGCTGCTGGTGATCGGCACGCTGCACGCCGGCTTTCACTTCGGCTGGAACGTTCATACTCTGGCTTACGGGCTGATGGTGCTGGTCATCGTCTCGGGCATGTTCGGCGCCGCCGCCTACACGGTTCTGCCCCGAGAGCTCAGCGCTAACCGCGGCGAAACCACGCAGAAACAATGGCTTGAAACTATTCGCTCGCTTGATGCTCAACTTCGTGACGCGGCTCAGCCGCTGGACCGCGCCGAGGCCGACATCGTCCGCCTATCCACCGAAAAAACCGATATCGGCGGCTCGCTGATTAATCGCCTGACCGGCCAGTACGGCAGTTGCAGCACCCGCCGGGCGGTTGAGGAACTCGCGCGCATGCGTCGCTCACGGCCTCAGGCCGCGAGCGCGGCCGTGGATCAGGTCGACGCCCTGCTGAAACGCAAGCAGGAAACCCTGGCCCAGGCGCGGCGGCAGATTCGGATCAAAACCTTTCTTGAGATATGGCTCTATGTCCATGTCCCGGTCACCTTCGCTTTGTTGGCGGCACTGACCGCCCACATCCTCAGCGTTTTCTTTTACTGGTGAGGCGCGCGTGACCTTCGCCATCAGAATCATCACACGCAGCGCCACGGGCGGCGATATCGTCCATCGTCCGCAACTGTTCGACGCAGATCAACTGACGATCGGTCGCGGCGCCGACTGCGAAGTTCGTCTGCCCGATCTGGCGGTGAATCTGCGGCACGCCACGATCAAACAGACTGGCCCCGGCAATGTGGTTGTTGAGGCCTTGGGCGCCGAACCGTTCGAAGTCGCGGGGAAATTCATAACCCGGGCGGAGCTGAAGCTTTCCGATACCCCCAAACTGATCTTCGGCAGCCACGTCCTGGCGTTGAGCGCCAGCGATGAGGACGACTCGGTCCTGGTCGATGTCACCCGCATGGAGTCGGCGCCGGAGGGCGCTTCCGCAGCCAATGAGCGCAAGATATTCAGCCTCGGCTCGCCGATCTTCGGAAAACGTCCTGTGGCGTGGACCTTGGCGGTAGCCGCGTTACTTGCCTGCCTCGTCTGGCCGATCGTCAGTTTCCTGAGCCAGGACAAGACGATCCACCACGCCCAGACCATCAGCGCCGATCAGCAGTGGTCGACCGGGCCGCTGTCCAAATCCCACGCCTTCCTGAGCAAGAATTGCCAGGCTTGTCACGTCAAGGCCTTCGTCTCGGTTCGCGACGACACCTGCCTCAGTTGCCACCGTTCCACGGCCAATCCGGAAGCCGCCCGCACGGTGGCGGCCAATGAACGCAAGTGGGGTGGCCCGGAAAAGGTGACCCTGGTTCGCGAGCACGCCGCCCACGATAGGCTGCTGCGAGCGATGCCGGCGCCCAAGGATTTCATCGGTCAGATCAAGGTCGTGTTCCAGCGCCAGTTCGACCACAACAGCGAGCGCTGCGCGAGCTGTCACCTTGAACACCTCGCTGACACCCCGCCCAAGGGCGCGGCCGCCGGAACCCCCGCCTTGCCCCGGGCCATCCCAGTACTGCGCAATACCGAAGACTGCGCCTCATGCCACGGCAAACTGCGGCGCAGCCTTGGGTCAACCGCTCTGCGGGATACGCCTGACTGGACTCACCATCCCGAATTCCGCCCGCTGATCGCCCGCACGCCAATCGGCCAATCACAACCGATCTTCGACCGTATCTCCCTGGTTCAACAGCCCACCGACTACACCGGGCTGATTTTCTCCCACAAAGAGCACCTCTCCACAGTTGGCGGTGTCGCGCGCATGGCCGCCGGCCTGCGCTTCGCCGGCGGCGCGTTGAACTGCGCCGACTGCCATCGGCAGAACAAGGGCGGCAAAGGCTTTGAACCGGTGAAAATGGAGCGCGACTGCGCGTCCTGTCACTCCCTGGCTTTCGCCCCGGGAGGCCCCGACGGCGCGCCTCGCATGCTGCCACACGGCCATCCGGACCAGGTAATCGCCACCCTGCAAAACTTCTACGGCGGAGGCGGCGGCATGGGCGGCGCGGGAGGGTCGGCGCGCCACCCCCCCGGTTTCCTGGCTGGGCTTGGCCGGCTGATTTCCTATCATCCGGAGTCGGGCGCCGCGACCGGCAAGATCCGCGCCCTGTTCACCCCCAAGGGCCTATGCGCGGAATGCCACGCCGTGGTTGCCCCCGCCGACGCCGCCACGCTGGACTACAAGATCAAGCCGATTCACCTGACAGATCGCTACCTGCCCCGAGGCGACTTCAACCACGATATCCCCGAGCACAAGCACGACGCGGCGGGCAGGCCGACCTGCGACAATTGCCACAAGGCGGTGGATTCCGAGGTCGCCAATGAGGTGCTGCTGCCCCGAGTGTCGGAATGCGCGTCCTGCCACGGCAAGACCAAGGCCAAGATCGAAACAGCCGCCTCTGGCGACTGCGTCGAATGCCACAGCTTCCACACCCCTGGCATGGCCACGCCCAAAGGCGACCGCG
>JAYVYH010000018.1:0-1909 GCA_043784385.1 Caulobacteraceae bacterium
GATTCGCCCACCGTCGGCATCAGCGGCCAGCGTGGCTAGCGTGCGTTCAACAACGACGATGCTCTCGTGTTCATCCGCAACCCCGCCGCCGCCGTTGACCCTGTCGGTCGCTGTATAGGGGGCGAGAAATAGAGTGACTTGCTCGGCGGACACCCCTGGGCTTGGCCAGAGGCATCCGACGTACTCAAGCGTATGAAGCCGGAGACCAAGCTCTTCGAACGCCTCGCGGCGAGCCGCGCCCGATGGCTCCTCGGCCTCGACCATTCCGGCGCAAGCCTCCTCAAGAGCGATCTGGCCGAAGCGGTCGAAGGCGGGAGGTCGGAAGAGCCGGACCAGCAGCGCGACGCGTTTCTCCGGATCGTAGGGCAGCACCGCGACGGCGTCGCCATGAGTTTCAACCTCACGGATGACCTCAACGCCACCGGGGAGGCGTATGTTGAGACGTTCCACCGTCAGGTAGCCTTGATGAAGCTTTGTCCGCTGGATAATCCGTGGCTTCATAAGTCCCGCCCCCGGCAACCGATAGCTTTGAGAAAGTGGAGATATTTCAACACCACATTCGACCAGGGGCGACGCGATTTTAGGACATTGGATCAGCGCAACCGGGGAAGTATGACGTGACTGCGGGGTCTGGAACACACTGAGAATATGCCAGATCGTTGACCCAGCCAATCTGTGTGTCGTCATACGACCCAAGGCGAAATCACCTTGGGTCGTCGGCGTTAGACGTCTTAGCTTGCGGCCTTGGAGGCGCGCTTGGCCTTGGGGGCCGGGGCGACGGCGACGGGCTGACGGCCGCCCTTGCCGAGACCCATATTCTTCGCGAGGGCCGAACGGGCGGCGGCGTAGTTGGGCGCGACCATTGGGTAGTCTTTGGGAAGACCCCATTTGGCGCGATAGTCTTCCGGGCTCAGATCATATTTGGTGCGGAGGTGGCGCTTCAACGACTTGAAGGTTTTGCCATCTTCGAGACACACAAGATGGTCAGGTGTAATCGACCGACGAATCGGAACGGCGGGTTCCTTGCGCGGCTCGGGTTCCGGCGCCGCAACCGAAATACCGGCGAGAGCGCGATGAACGGCCTGGATCAGAGCCGGAAGATCAGCGGTAGCCATCGGGTTCTTAGAGACAAACGCCGCGACGATCTCCGTCGTCTTTTCGAGAGTGTTTTGCTCAGTAATCTCTGTCATGTGATTCCTTAGGTTTCAAGATCACGACTGTTAAGCAAGAAGTTGGCGCGAAAACAAGGCGTCAGATAAAAATAATCGACCTTGAATTGTTAAATAAATCCACCCTCCGCAACAAAACGGACTCACGCTACAAATCCTCGATCGAAATCCCCTTCAGCGAGACAATGAGAACCCATGGCCCAAGGCAGCGTCCATTTCTACGAGCCACGACAAGGTCATGAGCTCAAACATGATCCTTTCAATGCGATTGTCGGACCTCGACCCATTGGTTGGATATCGACTGTTGACAAACGTGGGTCAGCGAACCTGGCTCCCTACAGCTTCTTCAACGCCTTTAACTATACGCCCCCGATTATAGGGTTCTCAACAATCGGCTGGAAGGACACCGTGGCGAACGTCGCGGAGACAGGCGAGTTTTGCTGGAATCTGGCGACCAAATCCCTGGCCCAAGCGATGAATCTTACCTGTGCCGCCGCTCCATCGGAAATCGACGAGTTCGACGTTGCCGGCCTGACCAAAGCGCCCTCCCAGCTGGTCTTGCCGCCCAGGGTTTTGGAAAGTCCCGTCAACTTCGAGTGCCGCCTAAGCCAGCTGCTTCAGCTGCAACGCGCCGACGGGGAACAGGTCAACAGTTGGTTGGTCCTAGGTGAGGTAGTCGCCGTTCATATCGACAAAGCCTATATCCATGATGGCCTATATGACACCGCCCTCGCTCGGCC
>JAYVYH010000019.1:0-3056 GCA_043784385.1 Caulobacteraceae bacterium
TTTTCCGCCAAGGCTGACCGTCCACTTGTCGGTCGTGTCGCCGGTGAACCCGATTTGCTGGGCCGCTCCATAGTAGCAGGTCACCTTATAGGTGTGACCGACCACTGGTCCGGTAGTGTCCTGGTTGAGCGGCTGGCGTTCATAGGCGCCGTCGGAAAGGATGAAGTTGCCGCCGTCCGGGCTTGCCGTAACCGCGCTGGTCCCACCGTTTCCTGCGGCCCAGAAATCGATGCCGCCGCCGTATTGATAGAGCGGGACGCCCCCGGCGCCGATGGTGCTGGCGTTCCCGAGGAACGTGTAGCCGCCGTCCGGCAAATACCATCCCGTGACCTCCAGTCCGCCGCCATAGTTGAACTGGCCCGGCCCGATGCACCGACGTGGTGGTGCGCGCGACGCCATGGATGGCGTCGCGCGCGAGGGCGGCTATCTTTTCCGTAAAGTGGGCGTCTAGCCCGCGATCTGGGCGAACCTTTTGCCGAGAATGGCGTCGGCCTGCGCCATGATATTGTGGACCAGTTCGGCGCAGGTCGGGATGTCGTGGATCAGCGCCTGGCTCTGGCCGCTGGACCAGATGCCGCCATCCAGGTCGCCTTCCTCCAGCACGTTGGCGCGGCCGCGCACGCCGGCCATCAATTCGCGAACATCGGCGAATGTCTTGGTGGGGTCGCGCTGGATCTCCGCCACCTGTTCGGCGATCGCATTGCGCGCGACGCGCGCGGTGTTGCGGAGGGTGCGGCCGACCAGCACCGTGTCGCGCTCGGTATTCTCGACGATCTTGCGCTTCACGTTCTCATGGATCTTGGCCTCGATCGTGGCGCAGAAGCGAGTGCCCATGTTGACGCCGTCGGCGCCGAGCGCCAGCGCGGCGACCAGACTGCGCCCGTCGGCCATGCCGCCCGACGCGATCACCGGCACGTCGATCGCGTCGACCGTGGCCGGGAGCAGCACGATCAGGCCGATGTCGTCCTCGCCCGGGTGGCCGGCGCATTCGAAACCGTCGATGCTGATCACATCGACGCCATGCTTCACCGCCGACACAGAATGGCGCACCGAGGTGCATTTGTGGATCACCTTGACGCCGAATTCCTTGAACCGAGGCAGGTGGTCGGTGGGCGCGCGGCCAGCCGTCTCGACGATCTTGATCCCCGAATGGATGATCGCCTCGCGATACTCGTCATAGGGTATGGGATTGATCGACGGCAGCAGCGTCAGGTTCACGCCGAACGGCTTGTCGGTCAGGCTCTTGGTCTTTTCGATTTCGTCCAGCAGCTCGGCGCCCGACTTGAACATGTGGGCGGTGATGAAGCCCAGCGCGCCGGCGTTGGCCACCGCGGCCACCAGCTCGCCATAACCGACGCCGGTCATGCCTCCCATGACCAGGGGCGTCTCGACGCCGAACATTTCAGTGATGCGAGTCTTCATGGCCGCATTGTTTCCCTGGCTGTTTCCTGGTTCGACCAGATAGGGCAGGCCGCCCGTCGCGTCCAGAATGTCATAGGGTAAGCGTCGTCGAATCGCGGGGCGTATCCTTTCCTAATCTCAAGGAAGGCCCGGCCGTCGGTTTGATGCGCGGCAACCACGATTTGTTCTGATCACCAAGGTTTAAATTAAATTCTATGAAATTTTTATTTTGATAGTCTCGTCCGTTCAGTAGCAACGCCACCATCAAACATTCTAAAATACCCCAACAACACAAGTGTTAACATTGCGCGCATTGTCGCAGACGTTCATCCGTGGCACAGTGAGTGTGTGATCTTGACGCATTCGACCCACCCCCATCTGGGGCGAATACTTAAGTCATTCCGATGATTGCGTTCTCCTTTCAACACCATTCGCCAACCGGATCGCCTCACATGATGTCACCGGCTAGCCGAGCCGCCTTCACGCTGATCATCGTCTGCGGCATGTGCATCCAGGAGATTACCCTGATCGCACACTACGTCCTGATCCGGATGGCGGGCGTCGACTAGGCCAAAATATCGTCACTGGCCAACGCGGTAGTGTCACAGCGCAAGTCCATCGACGACGCTGCGGTGTTCGTGGGCTTCGACGAGTAGGCGGAGGCCGCGTCAGGAAACCCGCGCGCGGACCTCGCCGCGGGCCTGGTAGAGATCCCAGAACGTGTTCGCGACCGTCGAGCCCTCGATGCCGGTGTCGCCGGCCCAGGGCGTGCCCTTGATGGCGCCGGCGACCATCACCTCGCCGACATAGACACCATCGTCCTTCAGCCGCTGCGAGAGCAATCCGACCAGCTTATGTTTGGCGGCATTGGCGACCGCGACGCCCATGGCCTTCAGGCTGATAGCGAGGGCGTCCATCTGGTCGTTGACGTAGCCGAAGGCGCCGTTGGTGACCAACACGGCGCCCGCTTCGCTCTTCAGGTCGGGCAGGGCTTTCTGAACGGCGGCCAGCAGTCCCACCACGGCGACGTCGAACACGTCACCCACCGCGGCCGGGTCGGTGGCCATCAGGTCTCCCGCCTCGGAGCCGCTGAAGGCGTTCCAATGGATGACGGCGATCGGGCCGAGCTCGGCCCGCGCCTTGCCGATCGCCGCGCCAATGGCCGCGGGGTCTCCGGCGTCGGCGGCAAACCCGGCTGCGGCGACGCCCTTGGCCTTAAGCGCCTGGACGCCGTCGGCCAGACGTTTCTGGTTTCGCGCGACCAGCGCGACGCGGAACCCCTCCGCGCCGAACTTGTCGGCGACCGCGGTGGATATGCCCGGCCCGAACCCTACAACGATGATGGTCTTCGACATGGTCTCTCCGGCGATAGGCTCGAATTCACGGCCCCGCGCCCACCGACATAGGTGAGCGCGGAACGGTACTCCATGCTGTAAAATCCGCCTTATCTTCGCGATCGTCCAATCCGCGCCGACGGCCGGCTCAGCAAGGCGGCTAGTTCATCGGACGAACGATGTCCCTTCGAGCGAGGTGAAGCACTGGGCGTTGCTGAACGACGTCCCCGCCTGGACGGTGACGGCTCCGGTGGGCTGGATATACAGGCGCCCATTGGTCGCGTTGCACATGTCGATCGGAACATAAACGTCCTTCGCCGG
>JAYVYH010000020.1:0-25554 GCA_043784385.1 Caulobacteraceae bacterium
GTATAGATGTCCCGGCCAAATAAGACCGCCACCAGGGCGATCACCGCGACCGTAACCCCGGCCAGGATCATCAGGGTCCGGCGATTTGTGCGCTTCAGCGCCGCCTCGTCGACTGGTTTGACGAAGGAAAGCTTGTAGATCGGGGTCAGATCCTCGACCCGATCAAACTTGATTGGGCTGGAATCCTTCAGCAGCCGTCTGGAGATGGTCGCGGTATGAAGCGCGCGCTTGACCTCCTCGGAGACCAGCACCTCGCCTTTGTCCGCCGCCTGTTGGATGCGAGCGACCGTGGAAATGGCCGATCCCGACAGTTCGCCAGTCGCCAGAGCGGCGACACTTCCCTGGTGCACGCCGACGCGCACGGGAGGCCAGGGGCCGTTGGCGATCTCCTCGCCCGCCACCACCGCCTCATCGGCGTTGGGAAGTTCCAGAAACAAACCATCGGCGGCGCCATAGAATACGCGACCATTGTGCCGGTCGGCCGTGGATTCGAGACGGGCGTTCAGGGCCTCGAAGGCCTGAGTCACCTTCTGGCGGTCTTCCTCAGTCTCCCGGGAAAACCCAAAGACATCGACCGAGACGATCGACGCCTGCCGTAGATTCGAATTCTCCTCGGCCACGCTGAACCCCCGGTCTCGTTTAGCGATACAATAGCCTATTTCATTGGTGCAGGCGAAGCCATAGGGCGATGACACGCCAGGCTTTTCAGATCGGTGCGGCCAGGGCGGTCTGGATGCGTGACGTATCATAGATCACCCGTTTGCTTTTGAACCGCCAGGCGCCGTCCGAGCGCACCATCAGGTCGTGATACCAGCCGGTCTGATATGTGACTGATTGGCCGAGTTTACTGGTGTTGATCACCAGATAACTCGACCGCATCTCTACCAGGTCGTTTTCGAGCGTCTTGCAGGTCAGTCCGGATACAAAGTGCCGATAGATCACCTGTTAAAAGATGTTCGCGTGGCGTAGCGAGGCTACGCGATCACGCAGCATCTGCTTGTTGTCGCAGCGAATCATGGGGGCCGGCAGACCCATATCCTTGTTTTCCACGGGGATTATCTCATAGAGACAATCGTCCACGAACATCGCCGGCCACAACTCTAGCGCGTCGGTGTCCAGGGTAGTGATATATTCGTAATGGAGCGCGCGCATTTCATGGCGCAGGCCTAGATCGCTCATGGCGACTCATCGTCTAAAGCCATCAGTTTCCCGTAGACCTTCCAGAACCCACGGATCAGAAATTCGGTCATCAGGGTGTCGCTCTGCTCTGGGGAGCCCAGGCCCATCTCGATCACCGAAGCGACCGTTGAGTCGCGCGTCACTCCCTGTTGCACCAGCTTGGTCGCCTCGGTGTCTTGCATCGAGATATAGCCGGCCTGTCCCACCAGATTGGATTGCCTGATCCGGAGGGCTCGCTCTCGTCGCTGTCGTCGGCGTAACCGAAAAAATGCAATGCTAGCTCGAAGAAGGCCGCACCCTTCGGCAGCAGCTGGCGGGCGACCAAGCTGTTGTGGATCTGGTGGATCACCAGTTGTGGAAGGATCGGCTAAATATGGTTGGTCGCCACGACCTCGTGCTCGGGAATGAGAGCGAGTACGCTGTCGTCTTGCAGAACAAAGCCGCTGTCGTAGGACCGGATCTTCTGGTCCGAATAGGCGGCCGAGGTGTCGCCCTGGTCCTGCTTGATGGCCATAATGATGCTGTGCAGGCCCTCACGGCCATCGCCGACACAGTGCGCTTTCATTCCTACCCGGAAGATATTGACGGTGTTGTGGAACAGATGCGGCGAGTTGGCGTGATCGGGGTCCTTGACGTTTTCGAGATACGGCTTCGAGTTGAAGTTCGAATACTGGCGCGTGCAGCCCAGGTATTTGACTGACTTGTGGAAAATGTGGTCGATGAAGCCGGCCATCACCGGCCCGATATAGTTAGCAATCGGCTCGCCGTCATCGCTGAAGGTCGCGAACACTAGGCCGCGATAGCTATCGATCCGCAGTTTGCGTAGAGCGTGGGCGGCGCGGTCGAAATCGGCGGGCATGCCGGCCTAGCCTTTCAGCCCCCGTAGAAACGGCGCGCCATGGAGGTTGCCTTCCAGATCGCAGCGCCACTGGTGATAGACGCAACTGTGAGAAGTGGCGTTGCCCCGAAGCTGCGGCAGACCGTGGCCCCCCGGTGCGCGCAGCGGTTCACCGGAACTCGTCTTCGCCGACATCGAACGCTCCGATGGTGGCGAACATGTCGCCTACGACCCGGCGGAGGATTTGCTTGGCGCGGGCGTCTCCGCCGCCGATGTCCAGTCCGGCGATGCGATCGAGGAAGTCCTGTATGTCGCGGCCGCCGACCATATTCGAATCCATGTCGCGTCTTCTTGCGACGGGGACAGATGACGCCATTCGCCCGATCGCCGCGAATCCCTGGATGGCGCCGCGAGACGCCCGCGATGGTTCGATCGCTTCGGCGCCGCCGGACAGCGTCTCGGTCAAGTGCGGGACGGTATAATCACCGGCAAACTCTCATAGCCATGGACGAAAGCCGAGTAGTTGAGCACCGGGTCGCCGACCACCTTGATTTCCGGGAATCGCTTCAGGATTTCCTCCCAGATGATGGTCAGCTGCATCTCGGCCACGCGGTTGCCGACGCAGCGGTGGATACCAAAGCCGAATGACATGTGCTGGCGAGGCCGCTCGCGATCGATGATGAAATCGTTGGGGTTTTCGATCACTTCCTCATCGCGGTTGCCGGAGATGTACCACATAGCCACCCGGTCGCCCTTCTTGATGGTCTTCCCGCCCAGCTCGACGTCCCGCGTCGCCACCCGGCTCATGTGGGCCAGCGGCGTCTGCCAGCGGATAGTCTCCGAGATCATCGGCAGGACCAGGTTCGGGTTGGCGCGCAGCTTGGCGTACTGGTCCGGGTTCTTGTTGAGCGCGTAGACGCTGCCCGAAATGGTATTCCGCGTGGTGTCGTTGCCACCGACGATCAGCAGCACGACATTACCTTGGTAGATATCCACCGGCATGTTGCGGGTGGCCGGGTTGTGCGCCAGCATCGAAATCAGGTCGTTGCCCGGTTCCGCGTTGACGCGCTGGTTCCACAGCTCGTTGAAGGCGCTGAAGCACTCGAACATCGCCTCACCCTTCTGCTTCCAGCTCTCCACGGGCCCGTGGCCCGGCTGGTTCATGATCATGTCAGACCACCAGGGCAGCTTGCGGCGCTGCTCGAACGGGAAGTCGAACAGCGTCGCCAGCGTCATGGCCGTCAGTTCCTTCGACACCAGGTCGACCCAATCGAATTCCTTGCCGATCGGCAGGGAGTCTAGGATCTGGCCGGCGCGCTCGCGCACCTGAGGGCCCATCGCGTGCAGATTGCTGGGCGCCAGGGTTGGGCTAACCGCCTTGCGCGCCAGGCTATGCTCGGGTTCATCCATGGTGATGAAGCCCGCGCCGCGGCGTTGCTCGCCCATGACCTTTTCCTGCTCGGCCATGGCCTCCAGATTGGCCAAGCCTATGCCTTCCGCGGACGAGAAGGCCTCATGGTTGGTATCGACCGCCATGATGTCGTTCCACTTGGTGATCGACCAATAGGGGCCGTACTCGCTCTCGGGCGTGAAGTGGACGGGGTCTTCGCGGCGCAGACGCTCAAACACCGGCCAGATGGTGTCATCGTAGAAGCGGTCCACCTTGGCGGGGTTCAGCTTTGCCAGGGGTGTGGCGGCGATCTCGGCGGCCGCGTCCGCGGCCTGGATCTTCACGGCGATATTCATGGCTTCCTTCCCCTGATAGTAGCTCGCGGAGCAATCTGATCGCGCTCCCCGTTTATGTCAACGAACATTGACTTGGTGCTGGTTTGGACTACGCGAGCAACCCTGACCACCAACCTGGGTTCGTGGACTTAGACACCTATGAATGATCCCGCAGAACTCGTCCGCGTTCGCGCCAATCCCCGCAAGCGCGACGCCGAGGCCACTCGCGCGGCCATCCTCGCGGCGGCCAAGACACAATTCGCACTCCTGGGCTACGATTGCACCGCTCTGCGCGACATCGCCCGCGAGGCCGGCGCCGACGTCGCGCTCGTCAAACGCTATTTCGGGGGCAAGGAGGCTCTGTTCCTGGAGGCGTTGAAAGCCTGGTTCGGGTCCGATGGGCTGCGAGACTGGGACCGGGCGAACTTCGCCCACGAGATGGCGACAATGCTGGCGGGCAGTCCCCACGTCGACGAGGCGCGGACCCACAGATTCCAGTTTCTGCTGCGCGCGGCGACATCCCCGACCACCGCGCCGCTGCTCAACCTCCTCATACAGGATCGCTTCCTGGGACCGATCCGTGATTGGCTTGGCGGCGTCGATGCCGAAGCGCGGGCGCGAGTTTTCGCGGCCAGCTACATTGGCTTCCTCGTCGAACGCCTGATCCGCGGCGAGGCGCTGCTGGGACGTGAACGGGAAGTCTTCATCGATCGGGTGGCGGCGATCTTCGCGGCGCTGATGTCGGAGCGCGAATCGCTAACCTAGCGCGCGTACGGCGAGCCGTCGAAAGGTCGCGAAAAACGTCGCATCTTGTCGTAAGTTTGCTGCGCGCACCGCGATCCAATTCATTGAGACTTTTAGGCAATTGCAGCAATTACAGCCACATAGACTATCCGTCGCCCCGATGATGGACTGGACGGATCGCCATTGCCGGGCGTTCCATCGGGTCCTGACGGCGCGCGCGTTGCTCTATACCGAGATGTTGACCACCGGCGCTGTCCTTCATGGCGACACGCAACGGTTGCTGGCTTTCGGTCCAACCGAGCATCCGGTGGCGCTGCAGCTGGGGGGATCCGATCCGACCACCCTGGGTCAGGCGGCGCGGATCGGCGGTGCCTTTGGCTATGATGAGATCAACCTTAACGTCGGCTGCCCGTCGGACCGTGTGCAAGGCGGCCGGTTCGGCGCCTGTCTGATGCGGGAACCGGAACTGGTGGCCGATTGCGTGGCCGCGATGATCGAGGCCACTGCCAAGCCGGTCACCGTCAAATGCCGGATTGGTGTTGACGATCAGGATCCGGAACACAGCCTGTTCGAGCTGGTCGATCGCTGCGCTTCGGTGGGCGTCCGGGTGTTCGTCGTGCACGCGCGCAAGGCCTGGCTTGAGGGCCTGTCGCCCAAACAGAACCGCGACGTGCCGCCCCTCGACTACGCGCTGGTCCACCGCCTCAAGCGCGAGCGCCCGGGCCTGACCGTCGTGCTCAACGGCGGCCTCGCTGGCCTGGACGCAGCCGAGGTTCATCTGGAGGAGCTCGACGGGGTGATGCTGGGCCGGGCCGCCTATCACGATCCCGGCCTGTTGGGCTGTGCGGACCGCCGCGTGTTCGACCCCGCTGCGCCGGACGTCACGCCGGAGCAGGCCGTCCGGCGATACCTGCCATACGTCCAGGGTGAGTTGAACCTGGGAACCCGCCTGCAGGCGATCACGCGACATATGCTTGGCCTGTTCCAGGGACGGCCCGGCGCCCGCGCCTGGCGGCGAATTCTCACTGTCGACAGCCATGCCCCCGGCGCCGGGGTAGAAGTTATAGAGCGCGCGTTGGGCGTGGTCGCCGAGGCGCTGCGGCCGCGGCTGGTGTCGGCGGCCTAGGCTCGCCCGAACATCGCCAGCTTTTCCGGCCGCACCCTTTGCGGCCGGCCGGGAAGTTCCGCCATGATCGCCGCGCGCTCGGCGTCATCGAGGCGCGTCCAGCCCGCCACCTCGGCCAGGGTGCGGTAGCAGCCCATGCACAACCCGCTCTCGCCGTCGACGATGCAGACCTTGATGCAGGGGGTGCGGATGGGTTTGGGCGGCGCGTTCATGCCCTCCGTTCATGCCGTTGCGGCCACCCCAACGCAATCCTCCTCTTACGGTGTCAACATGAAGGCGACGTAATGTGAGCAGCGTAATGATAAACAATAATACAGATTACAACTAGGTAAACCCAAATATTTACTATAAGTAATTTTATTTCGAGTCCGTGCATGAAGCATATGGAATCCATCAGCAGCCCCCCAGGAACGGGAAATCAAAATGCTCAAAATCCTCATCGTGATCGCGCCGCTGGCGCTTTCAACCGCCGCCTTCGCCCAACCCACCCACCTGAGCGATGCGCAGTATATCGCCGCCGCCCGCTGCCAGGTGCTGATGTCGTCCGTCTCTCTCGGCCACCAGGACACCAGCGAGATCAACGCTCTGATGAACGCTCAGGGCGGATCGCGGTCGAGCATGGCCGCGGACCGCGCCCAGGAAGCCGCCGACGCCGCCCAACAAGCCGTTCGCCACGCCGGTGCTTACAGCAAGGCGGCCCTGATCGCCGAGCGCGACGGTTCCTGCAAAACCCTTGCCGGCGCCGCGACGGTTTCCGCCGCCGCCGGTTCATCGGCAATGACGCAGACGAACTGAGCCTCCCAATAGCGCGTTCGCGTTTGGCGGCCCGGAGTTCCCCTGCTCCCGGCCGCTTTCTATGGACTGGACTTTAGGGGGCCGGGGCGATTACAGCCTTGTCGGCTCGCACATCCGAGCCGCCCAAGAGGCAACGCCATGGATCTGGATTTCTCGCCGCAAGACGCGGCTTTTCGCGCCGAAGCGCGCGCCTTCATCGCCGAAAACTACCCTCAGGCCCTGCGCGACAAGCAGCGCGACGAGGAAGCCCTGTCCCGGGAAGATTTTCTGTCCTGGCACCGGATCCTGGCCAAGAAGGGCTGGTCCGCGCCATCGTGGCCGAAGGAATGGGGCGGCACCGGCTGGACCCCGACGCAGAAATACATCTGGTCCGAGGAACAGGCCCGGGCTGACACCATTTCCGTCCTGCCCTTTGGCGTGAACATGCTGGCGCCGGTGGTCTACACCTTCGGCACCCAGGAGCAGAAAGAGCGCTTCCTGCCCGGTATACGCGACGGCTTGGTGTGGTGGTGCCAGGGTTATTCCGAGCCGGGCGCCGGTTCCGATCTGGCCTCTCTGAAGACCAAGGCCGAACGCATCACCGCCGATGACGGCAAGGAATACTATATCGTCAACGGCCAGAAGACCTGGACCACCCTGGCCCAGCACGCCGACTGGGGCTTTTTCCTGGTCCGCACCGACGCCAACGCCAAGCCCCAGGCCGGCATCAGCTTCCTGCTGATCGACATGAGGTCGCCGGGGATCACGGTCCGGCCGCTGATCACCCTCGAAGGTGGCCATGAGGTCAACGACGTCTTCCTCGACAATGTGAAGGTGCCGGTCGAGAACCGCATCCACCATGAAAACCAGGGTTGGACGTGCGCCAAGGCTTTGCTGATGCACGAACGCTCCGGCATCGCCGGGGTGGCGCGCTCGAAACGAGGCCTGGAGCGGCTACGCCAGGTGGCGCGCACTCAGCTTGCCGACGACGCCGGGCCGCTGCTCTCCGACCCGTTCTTCAAGCGCAAGGTCGCCGAACTGGAGATTGATCTCACCGCGCTGGAATATACCGAGCTGCGCACGCTGGCCGGAGAAAGCTCCGGCAAGGGGCCGGGTCCGGAATCCTCGATCCTGAAGATCAAGGGCACCGAGATCCAGCAGCGCCTCACCGACCTGGCTCTCGAGGCGGCCGGCCACTATGGCGCGCCCTTTGTGCGCGGCCTGCCGCACAACCTCGGCGCCATCGGGCCGGATGAGGCGCACGGCGTGGCCGGGGCCTATTTCAACACCCGCAAGACCTCGATCTACGGCGGCTCCAACGAGATTCAACGCAACATCATCGCCAAGGCCGTCCTGGGTCTCTGATCCGGAACACGGCGACTCCAGAACGATCAGGAACTTTCTACTATGGACTTCAGCTTCACCGACGAACAATCGATGTTGCGCGACACGGTCGCCAGCTACTTGGCCGACCACTATGACTTCGACACTCGCCGAACGGCGATCAAGTCGGCGTCGGGCTGGCGGCCCGAGGTCTGGAAGGCGTTCGCCGAGGAACTCGGCATCCTGGGCGCGGCCTTTCCAGAGGAACTGGGTGGCCTGGGCGGCGGTCCGACCGACAACATGGTGGTGATGGAGGAATTCGGCAAAGCCCTGGTGGTTGAGCCATACCTTGGCACGGTGGTGATCGGCGGCGGCTTTCTAAAACACGCCGCTCCGGCCGGCGCCGAGGAGATCATCGGCAAGATCATCGCCGGCGAGGTCACCATCGCCTTCGCCTACGCCGAACCACAGGGCCGCTACAACCTGGCCAATCTGGTCACCACCGCCCGCAAGGACGGATCGGGCTATGTGCTCAACGGCCACAAGGCCGTGGTGATCGGCGCGCCGTGGGCGACCCACCTGATCGTCACCGCCCGGACCGGTGGCGGCCAGCGCGACGCCGGCGGCGTGTCGGTGTTCCTGGTCGACAAGACGGCGGGGGGCGTGGTCACCCGTGACTATCCCACCGTCGATGGTCGGCGTGCTTCCGAGGTGTTCTTCGAAAACGTCTCGGTCCCCGCCGAAGCCCTGATTGGCCAGGAAGGCGGCGGCTTGCCTCTGGTCGAACAGGTGGTTGACGAAGCTATCGCGGCGACCTGCGCCGAGGCCTGCGGCGTTCTGCGCCGCCTGCACGAAGGCACCCTGGAATACACCAAGCAGCGCAAGCAGTTCGGCCAGCCGATCGCCTCGTTCCAGGTGCTGCAGCACCGGATGGTCGACATGTTCATCCAGCTCGAGCAGGCGATTTCCATGACCTACATGGCTCATATCAAGCTGGGCGAACCCGCCGCCGAGCGGGCGAAATCCCTCTCCGCCGCCAAGGTTCAGATCGGTCGCGCCTGCAAGTTCGTCGGCCAGAACGCCATCCAGCTGCACGGCGGCATGGGCATGACCGACGAAATGGCCATCGGCCACTATTTCAAGCGCGCCACACTGATCGAAGGCGAGTTCGGTTCGGTCGATCACCACCTGCGCCGCTATGAGACCCTGTCGCTCGACGCGGCGGTGTAAGGTTCCTCAAGCCGCGGCCAGAACTTTGTCGATGGCGCTCTGGGCGTCGAGCTGCACCTGTTTCAGGTGGTCGGCGCTCAGGAAGCTTTCGGCGTAGATCTTGTAGATGTCCTCGGTTCCCGACGGACGGGCCGCGAACCAGCCGTTTTCAGCTACCACCTTGCGCCCGCCGATCGGCTGGTCGTTGCCGGGAGCGCGGGTCAGCTTGGCCAGGATCGGCTCGCCGCCCAGGCTGGTTGCGTCGAACTCGTCGGGATCGAGCTTTCCAAGCCGCTTTTTCTGCGCTCCCGTCGCCGGAGCGTCGATGCGTTCATAGAACGACCGGCCCAGGCCCTCGGTCACCGTGTCATAGAACTGGCTGGGGTCCTGGCCGGCGACGGCGCGGATTTCGGCAGCCAGCAGGCCCAGGACCAGGCCGTCCTTATCGGTGGTCCACACCGTTCCATCGCGGCGCAGGAACGAGGCCCCGGCGCTCTCCTCGCCGCCGAAGCCAAGCGAGCCGTCGATCAGGCCGGCGCTAAACCATTTGAAGCCGACAGGAACTTCCACCAGGCGCCGGCCGAGCCGGGATGCCACGCGGTCGATCATGCCGCTGGAAACCACCGTCTTGCCCATGGCGCTGTCCGCGCGCCAGCCCGGGCGATGGGCGCATAGATTGGCGATAGCCGCGGCCAGATAACTGTTGGGGTTCATCAGCCCGCTGGCGGGGCAGACGATACCGTGACGGTCGGCGTCGGTGTCATTGGCGAAGGCGATGTCGAACCGATCCGCCAGGGCGATCAGCGAAGCCATGGCGTAAGGCGAGGAGCAGTCCATGCGCACCTTGCCGTCCCCGTCGGCGGTCATGAAGCGGAAAGTCGGATCGACCGCCGGGTTCACGACCGTGGCGTCGAGGCCATAGCGTTCGATGATCGGGTCCCAATAGTGGACCGCCGCCCCACCCAGCGGGTCGATGCCGATGCGCACGCCCGCGTCACGGATGGCCGCCATGTCGATCACATTGGCGAGGTCGGCGACATAGGGGGGCACATAGTCGTATCGATGGACGCAGGCCGCCTTGCGCGCCTGTTCGTAGGGGATGCGCGCCACGCCGTCCAACCCGGCGGCCAGCAGATCGTTGGCGGTTTTCTGGATCCAGCCGGTGACGTCCACGTCGGCCGGGCCACCGTTGGGCGGATTGTATTTGAAGCCGCCGTCCTCGGGCGGGTTGTGCGACGGGCTGATCACGATCCCGTCCACCAGACCCCGCGTCCGGCCGCGGTTGTGGGCCAAGATCGCATGCGAGATCACCGGCGTGGGCGTGTAGCCGTCCGCGTGGTCGATCATCGTGTTGACGCCATTGGCGGCCAGAACCTCCAGCGCACAGGCCAGCGCCGGTTCCGACAAGCCGTGGGTATCTATGCCTAGGAACAGCGGGCCGTCGATACCGGCGCGCTTGCGGTGGAGACACACCGCCTGGCTGATGGCCCATATGTGCGCGGCGTTGAACGAGGCGGCGAAGGCCGAGCCCCGATGGCCGGAGGTGCCGAAGGCCACCCGCTGCTCGGCCACGCCGGCGTCGGGCGCCAGGGCGAAGAAGGCGGTTACAAGCCGCGGCACATTGACCAGGGCGGAGGCGGGGACCGGCTTTCCGGCGAGTGGACTCAGGCGTTCGACCATATCCAGGCCAATGGGCTGTCTTACGCCGTCTGTCAGCCCCGCGCGCGACGATTGCCAGCGCGTCTTCCCGGCCCTAAGCCCCGCCCATGTCGCTGCGCGATCTCGCCCTGCTGGTCGTCATCTGCTTGGTCTGGGCGGTGAACAGCGTCATGTCCAAGGTATTGATCTCGCATTTTGGCGCGCCACCCCTGTTCTACGCCGCCGCGCGGTTCGCGGTGATCGCCATTGCTATGTCGCCTTGGCTGTTTCCCGCCCCCCGTCCGCTGTGGCGCATGATTCTGGTCGGCCTGACCATGGGCGGCGGCACCATGGCCATGGCGTTTCTCAGCCTGAAGACCACCACCCCGTCCGCCTTCGCCGTCGTCACCCAGCTTGGCGTACCGATCTCCGCGATCCTGTCGATGGCGATGCTGGGCGAGCGTATCCAATGGCGCCGAGGTCTCGGCATCGTCCTGACCCTGACCGGCGCCCTGATCGTGATGTGGAACCCGGCCGGCCTGGTCCCCAGCCTCGGCATGCTGTTCGTCGCCGGCTCTGCGTTCACCGGCTCCCTGGGCGCTGTATTGATGAAACAGGTGGAGGGCGCCAGCCCCCGCCAGTTCCAGGCCTGGGTGGGCTTCTCCTCGGTCTGGCCACTGGCGCTGCTCAGCGCGGTCGCCGAAACCGGGCAGGGGGCGGTCTTGGCCCATGCGCTCTGGCCGTTCTTGGGCGCGGTGCTGTTCTCCAGCCTGGTGGTATCGATGATCACCCACACCGCCTTCTACGGCCTGGTCCAGAAATACGAGGTCAATCTGCTGCAGCCCCTGACCCTGATGACACCCCTGGCCACCATCGGCCTGGGTGTGCTGATCACCCACGACGCCTTCGGGCCGCGCATGATCGTCGGGACTATCGTCGCCCTGACCGGGGTGCTGATCATCGCCCTGCGGCGCGATCAGGTGATGGCGCCGCTGATGATGTTTCGCCGGGCGACGCCATGAATATCCTGCCCGCGCCATCGCCGAATTTCGACGCCCGCACGACGCCGCCGGATATGCTGATCCTGCACTATACGGGAATGGTCAGCGGCGAGGCCGCCCTGGCCAGGCTCACCGACCCAGAGGCCAAGGTCTCGGCCCACTATCTGGTCGAGGAAAATGGCGCGATCTTCGCCCTGGTCGCCGAGGCCCGCCGCGCCTGGCACGCGGGCTGGGGCTCCTGGCGGGGTGCGACCGATATAAACGCCGCCTCGATCGGGGTGGAGATCGTCAATCCCGGCCATGAGTTCGGCTACCGGCCGTTTCCGGAGGGCCAGATCGCCGCGGTGATCGAATTGCTCGCCGATGTCCGCTCGCGCTGGACGATCCCCGACGCCACGATCCTCGGTCATTCCGATGTCGCGCCCCACCGCAAAACCGACCCGGGGGAATTGTTCCCGTGGAAGACCCTGGCCGACGCCGGGCATGGCCTTTGGGCGGAACCACCGCCGGCGCCCGGCGCGGCTCTGGGCGAGGGCGACGAGGGCCTGGGCGTCCTGATCCTGCAATCGGCTCTGGCGCGCCTGGGCTATGACTGCCCCCGTACCGGCGCCTTCGACGCCGACCTCGCCGGGGTGGTCCGCGCGTTCCAGCGGCATTGGCGTCCCGCTTCGGTGGACGGTGTAGCCGATGGCGAGACTCGGGCCCGGCTGATGACCTTGGTAAGGATGGCGGCATGAGCGCCCAGGCAATAGAAGCCTTGGTTTTCGATCTCGGCGGCGTGATCGGCGCCCACGACAACACGGTGATGCACCGCGCGCTGGCCGCCCGCTGCCGCGCCGGATCGTCGCCGGCCCAGGTGGCCGAAGCCACCGCCGACGCTCGCTGGGGGACCGACCGGCCCGTGCGTGAGCTGCACGCGGAGCTTGCCGTCGAGGCGGGTTACGATGGCGATTGGGACGCCTTCACCGCCGATTTTTGCTGTTACCTCGTGCTCGATGAATCGATGTTGGCGTTCGTCGAGCTTCTGGCGGCCCGCCATCGGGTGATGATTTTCTCGAATACCAACGAGGCGCATTGGCAGTCCCAGGTCCGGGCGTCGGGTGGACGCCTCGGCGCCTTCGAACGCCATCTGAGCTACGAGATGGAACACGCCAAACCGTCGCCGCGATCTTTCCAGATTGTCGCCGAGACGGCGTCCCTGACGCCCCGTTCGATGCTGTTTTTTGATGACGTGCCGGCCAACGTCGAAGCCGCGCGCCGCGCCGGCTTTCGCGCCGAGGTGTTCGAGAGCGAACCGAGTCTGCGGGCGCTGCTACTGACGCTGGACGTGGCGGCCGGGCGCTGACCTCAGACCTTCTTGTCGGCCCGGGATTCGGCTCCGGTCCCGATCAGCCCGGCGGATCGAGGGCCTGGCTGGCGGCGAGCATCTCGGCCCAGGCGGCTGGATCGAAGCCGTTCACGGCCATGAACTGCCCCTCGCCGGCGCCCTCGCGCAGGGCCTTGACCGCTGCGTACTCGTCCGACGCGTAGAAGGCCTCGGCCCGCTCCAGCGACGGGAACTCGATCACCACCACGCGCCGCGTCTCCGGCGGCCCCTCCAGGGTATGGATTTCGGCGCCGCGCGCGATGAACCGCCCGCCGAACCGTGCGATCACTCGCGGGGTGTGCTTCATATAGTCCAGGTAGCGGTCCCAATCCCGTACCTCGACGCGGGCGATGATATAGGCGGTCATGGCTGTCTCCCTCGCATCCCGAACCGACGTCGTGCCCGAAGACGAGCGGGGCGACAACGCCTGGCCGATACGCGGAGGAACCTTGACTTTCGCACAAGAATATTGCAGAACGCAATAGCCAGTTTCGTCCACGAGGCCTTGGATCGTTGTGAAGGGCGACGCCGGTTCGGCTTTGGGAATTAAACTTTATATAAAACAATGGCTTGAAGATTTATTTCGTCTGGGAGACAGGCCAAAAAGGGCCATAAAAGGCCACGAAGGGCCTCTAAAGGGCCGTCCACTGGCCGATAAGGGCCAGGGACTGGCCAAGCACGGGCCAGATAAAGGCCAGTGTCCTTGCTTGACGCGCTGTCCGCGCGCGCCCACCGTAACGGCGGATCAGATGGCTGGGCGGTCGCTCTTGCGTTGTAATGGCGCAAGGGAGGAAAGTCCGGGCTCCACGGTGAATAGGTGGCGGGTAACACCCGCCGGGGGCGACCCCAGGGATAGCGCCACAGAAAGTAAACCGCCCTGCGAAGCCTCGGCGAAGCAGGGTAAGGGTGAAAGGGTGGGGTAAGAGCCCACCGCGGACCGGGTGACCGGGACGGCATGGCAAGCCCCACCTGGAGCAAGACCGAATAGGGGTGTCGCGCCGACCGCAAGGAAGGCAGGGCTTCGCCGGCCCAGGCGCCCGGGTAGGTCGCGAGAACCGTCCGGCGACGGGCGGTCCAGAGGAATGATCGTCGCGTCCCCGCGCGAGTGGGGGCGGCACAGAACCCGGCTTATAGGCCGTCTGATCCGTTGCTTGGCCCGACAACTATTGGGACAAGCGTTAACTTTTTCGGGGAAGATGAACGCAACGGCCTCCCGACGCGGGAATTTTGTTCTGTGTATGTTCTGTTAATTAATGTGTGTAACCCATTCTGGCGCAGATGAACACTTAAATTGGATCAAAAGTGGCAATTGGACTCATTGAGTGGCAGTTAATCCCGTGTTACCAAATCCTCAACGCCATGGATGAGCCCGGCGGGGATGGGATTTGGCCTCCGTGTTCTTGTCGACCATCGACAGGCAGCTGGATGGGAAGCGGCGGATCGTTCTGCCGGCGGAATTCCGCGCCGCGGTGGGTCCCCTCGACACGCTTTTCTGCTTTCCCTCGATCGAGGCCGATTGCCTTGAGGGGGGCGGTCCCGACCTGCTCAAAACCTATGACTCCCTGATCGACGAACTGCCGTTCGGCGATCCCCTTCGCACGGCGATTGAAACCAGCGTCCGCGGCGGCTTCGCCCGTCTGACCTGGGATCCCGCCGGCCGGGTGACCTTGCCCGATACGCACTGCCAGCAGTTCAGCCTTACCGATTGGGTCTCGGTGGTGGGCATGGGCGACCGGTTTCAGATCTGGTCCAAAGAGGCTTTCGCCGCCCATCGCGAAAGCCATCGCCTGTTCGCTCGCGAACAGCTGGCCGCGCTTCGGCTGAGCCAACGGACCGGCCTTATGGCCGCCGCGTCGTGACCGCGCCGGCGCACAGGTCGGTGATGCTGGCGGAGGTGCTCGAGGCGCTGCGGCCCGGTCCCGGCCTGACCATCGTCGATGGCACGTTCGGGGCCGGCGGCTACACCCGCGCTTTCCTCTCGGCCGGAGCGGCGGTTATCGCCTTCGACCGGGACCCGACCACCGCCGCCTTCGCCGAGGAATTGCACGGTCTGGGCGCGCTGCGTCTCATCCATACCCCATTCTCTCGCATGAACGACTTCATGGCCGCGGGCGAGGTCGATGGGGTGACGCTAGACCTGGGCGTCTCCTCGATGCAGATCGATCAAGCGGAACGGGGCTTTTCGCTGATGCGCGACGGTCCGCTGGACATGCGCATGTCCAACGAGGGCCTGAGCGCCGCCGAACTGGTCAATGAAGGCGAGCCCGGCGAACTGCTTCGGATTTTCCGCGTCTATGGTGAGGAGCGTCAGGCGCGCCGCGTCGTCGGTGCGCTGGTACGCCGCCGGGACGAAGCGCCCTTCGAACGCACTCTAGATCTTGCCGAGGTGGTGGAGCGGGCGCTGGGCGGCCGGCGCGGCGCCAAGGTTCATCCCGCGACACGGGTTTTCCAGGCGCTCAGAATCGCCGTCAATGAAGAACTCGCCGAACTTGAGGCTGGCCTCGCCGCCGCCGAACGCAATCTCAGGGTTGGTGGGCGGCTGGCCGTGGTGTCGTTTCATTCGCTGGAGGATCGGATCGTCAAGTCTTTCCTCAACGATCGGGCCGGCCGCCAGGGGGAAGGATCCCGGCACGCCCCGCCGCGAGCCACCGGTCCTGCCCCCAGCTTTACCCTGCTGCACAACAGAGCGATGGCTCCGTCCGAGGCCGAAATCGCCGCCAACCCCCGCGCCCGGTCGGCCAAGCTTCGCGCCGCCGCCCGGACCGCCGCCCCCGTGTGGAGGGCTGCGGCATGAGAATTCCCAACGTTCTGTCCACGCGCTTTCGCGGGTTTCGCGTCGTCAACCTGCTCGGTCTCACGGTGCTGCTGGTCATCGCCCTGGGCAGCTATGCGTTGAAGACCCTGGCCGGCGCCCAGGATGCGGGCGGGGTCGCCATCGACGATCGGATCCTTCAGGAACAGCGGCGCATCCGCATGCTACGCGCGGAAGTGTCGCGTTTGGGTGGCCCGGCGCGAGTTGCGGATCTGTCGCGGCGTTATCTGAACCTCGCGCCTCTCGATCCGGGCCATGAGATCACGCCCGATGCTCTGCCGGTGATTGCCGCTCGGGACAACGCACAGGCGACGGCGCTCAACCGGGCAACGGCGCCATGACCACCATCGATCCCGCCGACCCTGGCAGCCTCGGGGGATTTTCCTGGCCTTCCTGGCGCGGCTGGCTGTCGAACCTCGGATTCCTGGAGCGGGCGTTCAACCGCGCGCGTGGCTCGGGCAAGGCCGAGGACGACGTGCGCCTGCGCATCTTCTTCGTCATGGCCATGTTCGCGGCCGCCTTTTTGGCCCTGGCCATCGGTGCGTCCCGGGCGGCGCTGTTCTCCGACGCCAACAAGCAAAAGGTCGGCCTCGCCCCGACCCGGGCGGCCCGGGGTGATCTGGTGGATCGTAACGGTGAGATTCTGGCGATGGATCTCATTCGCTATGGTCTCTACCTCCGCCCGGCCGAAATCACCGACAAGGCCGGAACCCGAGCGGCCATTCTGGCTATCGCGCCGAGTTTCTCCAAAGCCAGGCTGGACACCGCCCTCAACGGCCTCGCACTTCCTTCAGGGGAAAGGCCCGATCCGACTAAGGAATATTACGTTGGCGGCGGTCTGACTCCGGTCTTGAAGGGCCGCCTCCACGATCTGGCTCTCCCTGGGTTTGATTTCCAGGAGGAGGGCGGTCGCTTTTACCCGCTTGGTCAGACCGGCGCCCATGTGATCGGCTTTGCGTCCAACGACGGCGTTGGACAGGCTGGCGCCGAACGGGCTTTCGACGGTCCGATCCGCGCCGCAGCCGCGGCCCGCGGATCTCAACCTTTGTCGATCGATCTGCGCGTGCAGGGCGCGCTTCAGGATGAACTGGAAACGGCCGCCCAGCATTTTCAGGTCAAGGACGCGGTCGGCATGGTCGTCAATGTCCGCACGGGTGAGATTCTCGGCATGGCCAGTTATCCAGCCTTTGATCTCAACGCTCCCGGCAAGGCGGACCCAGCCGCGATGGTCAACCACGTGGGCGCGACGGTCTATGAACCCGGATCGGTGTTTAAGGTTTTCACCCTGGCGATGGGCCTGGATACTGGTCTGGTCAACGTCAACACGGTATTCAACGTCTGCTCGCCGCTGATCCTGCCGGGTCAGATCATCCACGACTATGACAAGGGGGACTGTTCGCTGCCCCTCTGGCAGGTGTTCACCCACTCGTCGAATATCGGCGCGGCCAAAATGGCCATCCAGGTCGGCGGCGGCCACGAAGACAAATATTTTCACGCCTTTGGCCTTTTCGACAAGGCGCCCAGCGAGTTGGTGGAATCGGCGCGGCCTCTCACAACAAAACGGATTACCGAAAATTCCATCGCCACCATGGCCTTTGGCCACGACATCTCGGTGAGCCCCCTGGCGATCGCCACGGGCATGAGTTCCATCCTGGATGGGGGCGTTTACCGGCCTCTCACGCTTCGAAAACTTGAGCCGGGACAAGCCCCGGCGCCGGGGCGCCGGGTGATCCAGGCGTCCACCTCGCGCACCATGCTCAATTTGATGCGCCTGAACGCCACCGATGGCACGGGCCGTTTCGCCGACGCTCAGGCGCGAGGTTACCGGCTCGGCGGCAAGACCGGTTCGGCGACCAAGATCATCAACGGCCACTATAACCACGAAGGCATCAACCTCGCTTCCTTCGCAGCCATCTTCCCCACCGACGGTCCCCTCGACGCGGACCGCTACTACGTCCTGGTCATGATGGACGAGCCGCACCGCATGCCGGAGACCGGAGGCTTCACCACCGGCGGGGCGGTCTCGGCCCCCATCGCCGGCAAGATCGTGGCGCGAATCGCGCCATTCCTGGGGGTGCGCCGCGTGGTTACGCCAGCCGAGACTGGTCCCCGGCCACCAGTCGATCCCAGCACTCTAAGCGGCGACGAGCGATGAGCGCCCAGCGTCTTTCCGATCTGATCCACAAGGATCTTTCGGTCGATCCCATGATTGAGGGCGTGACGGCCGATAGCCGCCAAGTGCAGCCTGGTTATCTGTTCGCGGCACTGCCGGGCGCCAAAGCCGATGGCAAGGCCTTCGTGCCAGCTGCTCTCGCCCGAGGCGCGGTCGCGGTGCTGGCCAGCGAATACATCCCGGGCCTCGCCGCGCCCGTCATCAAGGTTGGCGACCCCAGGCGCGCCTACGCGCTCGCGGCTTCAGCCTTTCATGGAGTACAGCCGGAAACCTGCGTCGCCGTGACGGGAACCAACGGCAAGACGTCCGTCGCCACTTTTTGTCGGCAGATATTCGCCGCGGCCGGCCGCCATGCCGCCAGCATGGGGACCCTCGGGGTTCGGTCCGGCGATGTCCAATTGACCCCGCCGGGCCTCACCACGCCCGACGCCGCCGATGTGGCCCGGCTGATGGCCGATTTGGCGGGACGCGGCGTCACGCACCTAGCTCTTGAGGCCTCGTCGCACGGCATCGACCAGCGGCGCCTGGACGGCGTGATCTTGAAGGCCGCGGGCTTTCTCAATCTGACTCAGGACCATCTCGACTATCACGGCACCATGGGGGTCTATCGCGCCGCCAAGCTTCGGCTGTTCGAGACCCTGCTGCCCACCGGCGGAACGGCCGTGCTCAACGCCGATTCCGACGCCTATCCGGCCTTCGCCGCGGCCGCCGTCGCCCATGGCCAGACAATCACGTCCGTGGGCGCGATGGGGCAGGGCCTGACGCTGGTGGGCCGCACCCATCTGCCATTCGGCCAGCGCCTCAGACTGCGGGCCTGGGGGCGGGCGCACGACTTTGTTTTGCCATTGGCCGGCGCCTTTCAGGCCTCCAACGCGCTTATCGCGGCGGGCCTGTGCATCGCCGCCGGAGAGTCTGTGGATCGAACTCTGGAGGCCCTGCATCGGCTTGAGGGCGCCCCCGGACGTCTTCAGCGAGTCGGCGCCGGGCGTCGTGGCGGCGAGGCCTATGTGGACTACGCCCACACTCCCGACGGTCTGGCGACGGTGCTCGCGGCCCTGCGCCCGCATGCCCAGGGCCGGCTGATCGTAGTGTTCGGCGCTGGCGGCGACCGCGACCGAGGCAAGCGACCTCTGATGGGCGCCATCGCCGCGGATCTGGCCGATATCGCCTTTGTCACCGACGACAATCCCCGTTCCGAGGACCCGGCCGCGATCCGCGCCCAGATCATGGCCGGAGCCACTGGCTTGCGGGAGATCGGAGACCGTCGATCGGGGATCCTGGCCGCCACGGCGCTGCTCGAAGCGGGGGATATTTTGATCGTCGCTGGCAAGGGACACGAGCAGGGCCAGATGATTGGCGACCAGGTATTCCCATTCGATGATGTCGACGAGACCCGCCGTGCGCTGGAACGGGGTGGTGCCGGTGATTGAACCCGCCATCCGGACGCCGTTGTGGACTTCGGCGGAAATCGCGGCGGCCACGCGTGGCTTCGCCCATGGAGCGCCCTTCGTGGCGACCGGTGTCAGTATCGACAGCCGCGTGATCGAGCGGGGCGATCTGTTCATCGCCTTGGCTGGCGCGCGCGATGGCCATGACTTTGTTCCGGCCGCCCTGGGGGCCGGGGCTGCCGGCGTTCTCACCACGCGACCCGTCGCGGGACCGTGTGTCGTGGCGGATGACACCCTCAGCGGTCTTGAGAAATTGGGTGAAGCTGGGCGGTTGCGGGCCACGCGAGCCCGTCGCGGCGCTATCACCGGCTCGGTTGGCAAAACCAGTGTAACCCAGCTGGTGCGCGCAGGTCTCGACCTGGCGGGCGCCGCCCACGGCTCGGTCAAATCCTATAACAACCACATCGGCGTACCCGTGACCCTGGCCCGAATGCCCGTGGACACCGAAAGGGCGATTTTCGAGATCGGAATGAATCACGCCGCCGAGATCAGCCCGCTGTCGGTGATGGTGCGGCCGCGGGCCATAGCGATCACCACTGTCGAAGCGGTTCATGTGGAGAATTTCCTGGACGGAGAGGCCGGCGTGGCGCGGGCCAAGGCCGAGATCCTCGACGGCCTCGACCCTGGCGGGCTAGCGATCCTCAACGCCGACAACCGCTGGTTCGACTTCCTCAAAGCCGAAGCGCGGCGCCGGGGCGCCAAGGTGCTTGCGTTCGGACGCGACAAGACCAACGACGCCCAGCTGCTACGCTTTGCCCCTGCCCCTGGTGGGGCCTCGGTCGAAGCCCGTATAGACACACGGAGAGTCGAATTCCCCATTCGGCAATCGGCGCCCCACTGGGGTCCGATGAGCCTCTGCGCCCTACTGATGATGCGGGCGCTGGACGTCGATCTTGATCTTGGTCTCGCGGCCCTGGCCGCTTTCGAGCCGCTTCCGGGGCGCGGGGCGGAACGCACGCTCGAAGGGCCGCGCGGACGGTTCACCCTGATAGATGAGAGCTACAATGCCAGCCCCGTGTCCGTTGCCGCGGCCCTGGCCAGCCTGGGCGCAAAGATTACCCGCGGCCGCCGGATCGCGGCCCTGACCGACATGCTTGAGCTGGGTCCCGCCGCGGCGGATCGCCACGCTGGTCTGGCGGCCGACGCGGAAGCGGCCGGCGTCGATCTGGTGTTCTGCGCCGGACCGCTGATGAAGTCCCTGTTTGACGCCCTGCCGCCCGCGAAACGTGGTGGCTACGCCTCGACGGCCAATGAACTGTTTCCCATGCTTGCTGCTGCGGTCGGGCTGGGCGACGTGGTGATGGTGAAAGGCTCGCGCGATTCGAAGGCGGGCTCCCTGGTTGTCGGCCTGACGACCATGGACCTGGCCCGGCGGGAGTGTCGCTGATGCTTTACTGGCTCTACCAGCAGCTCGCGGAACACCACCACCACGTCCCCGTGCTCAACCTTCTTCGCTACCTGACCTTTCGCGGCGGGATGGCCGTGGCGACATCGCAACTGGTTGTCGTGGCCATGGGCTCGCGCTTCATTCGCTGGATGAAGGCCAAACAGGGTAAGGGGCAGCCTATCCGGGCCGAAGGCATCGAACGTCACATCATCGAGAAGTCCGGCACGCCGACCATGGGTGGCCTGATGTTCCTGGCCGGGATCACCGTGGCGACGTTGCTGTGGGCCGATCTGACCAATGTCTATGTCTGGGCAGCCCTGCTGGTGACGCTTGGATTCGGCACTCTGGGCTTCATGGACGACTACGCCAAGGTCACCAAACAGACCACAGCGGGAATTTCCGGGCGTACCCGTCTGGTCGTCGAGGCGAGTATCGCGATGCTGGCGGTCTATATGATGATCCGGTTCGGCCAGCCTTCTCCGGAAGGCGCGGGCCTATCCACATCCCTGGCTTTTCCGATTTTCAAACAGGCCCTGGTGGACCTGTCCTGGTTCTACGTGGCCTTCGGGGCGTTCGTGATCGTCGGTGCCTCCAATGCGGTGAATTTTACCGATGGGCTGGATGGTCTGGCCACCGTTCCGGTGATGATAGCCGCTGCGACCTTCGGCCTGATCGCCTATCTGGTGGGCAATTTCGTCTTCGCAAAATACCTGGTCCTGCATTTCGTGCCCGGGGTTGGCGAGGTGGCGGTGTTCTGTGCGGCTATCGTCGGTTCCGGCCTAGGCTTTCTCTGGTATAACGCACCGCCGGCTCGGATCTTCATGGGTGATTGCGGGGCCCTGTCCCTCGGCGGCGCCCTGGGCGCGGTCGCGGTAGCTACCAAACATGAGATCGTTCTGGGTATCGTTGGCGGCCTGTTCGTCGTCGAGACCGTGTCGGTGATCATCCAGGTCCTCTGGTTCAAACGCACGGGCCGGCGAGTGTTCCTGATGGCCCCGATACATCACCATTTCGAGGAACTCGGCTGGTCGGAGTCGACCATCGTGATACGCTTCTGGATTGTCGCCCTGGTGTTGGCCATGGTCGGCCTCGCCACCCTGAAGCTGCGGTAGGGGGCGCGCCGCGGTCATGATCTCCATCGATGTTTTCCTGGGCCAGGCGGTGGCTGTGTTCGGACTGGGCCGTTCCGGGATCACCGCGGCGCGGGCGCTGGCTGCCGGAGGAGCTCGGCCCGTGCTTTGGGATGAAAACCCCGCTGCGCGCGCGCAGGCGATCGCCGAGGGATTTGACGTGATCGACCTGAGCGAGGCCGACTGGTCCGGCTTCGCCGCGCTCATCCTGTCGCCGGGAGTTCCACTCACGCATCCCGCACCGCATTGGACGGTGAACAAGGCCCACGCCGCTGGGGTCGAGGTCCTCGGCGATGTCGAGCTTTTCGCGCGGGCGGTGGCGGCGGCTCCCGAGCACAAACGTCCGCGTGTCGTGGCGATCACGGGGACCAACGGCAAATCCACCACCACCGCCCTGATTGGCCATATGCTCGCCCGCGCTGGCCGCGACGCCCAGGTGGGAGGCAATATCGGCATTGGCGTGCTCGACTTGAAGCCGATGCACGGTGGGGCCGTCTATGTGCTGGAGCTGTCATCCTACCAGCTGGATTTGACCTCCAGCCTGAAACCCGACGTAGCCATCGTGCTCAACATCACCCCGGACCATCTGGATCGACATGGTGACATGGACGGCTACGCCGCCGCCAAGCGCAGAGTTCTGCTCAACCAGGGCAAGGGTGATACGGCCGTGATCGGCGTTGATGACGACTGGGGCCAACGGATCTGTACGGAAATCACCGCCGCCAACCGCCGCACGATCTGGCCGATCAGCGCCCGCAAGGGCATCGGGCGTGGCGTCTATGTCCTTCAGGGCCGGCTCTATGACGCCACCGACGGCAGGGTGACCGAAATGGCGGATCTTACCGCCGCGCGCTCCCTGCTCGGGCGTCACAACTGGCAGAACGCTGCGGCGGCCTATTCGGCGGCGCGCGCGCTCGGCGTCACCGCCCAGGAGGCGATCGACGGCTTGATGAGCTTTCCGGGCTTAGCTCATCGGATGGAAACCATTGGAACCCTCGATGGCGTGCGTTTCGTCAATGATTCCAAAGCAACCAACATCGATGCCGCTCGCCAGGCCATGAGCGCTTATCCCAGATTCCACTGGATCGCCGGCGGCAGGCCGAAAACCGGCATCGCCTGTCTTGGTGATCTGTTCGGATCGGTCGCCAAAGCCTACCTGATCGGCGAAGCCACCGAAGACTTCGCGCGGACGCTTGAAGGCAAGGCCGCCTTCGAGCGATCCGGAACCGTGGAGGTCGCCGTTCGATCCGCGTTCGACGACGCGGTGAAATCAGGCGAAATGGAGCCAATCGTTCTGTTTTCGCCGGCCTGCGCTTCGTTTGATCAGTTCAGCGACTTCGAAGCCCGCGGCGACGCCTTCCGGGCCGCGGTTCATGCCCTCGCCCTTCAACCGCCGGCGGGAAACAGGCTGTGAAGCCCCCTCACCAGCACGCTTTCGCTCGAACCGACACCTCGCGGTGGGCCCTGTGGTGGTGGACCACCGATCGCTGGCTGCTCGGGGCGACGGGCGTTTTGATTCTGTTGGGCGTAATTCTGCAATTCGGCACCAGTCCCGCCGCGGCGGCTCGCCTGAACATACCCTGGCCGTTTCATTTCGCCGTCCGGCAGTGCGTCTTCGCGGTCCTGGGCGTGGGTGTGGTGCTGGCCACCTCGGTCCTGGATCCCAAAGGTGTTCGACGCGTGGCTTTCGTTGTCTACGCCATAGCCATCTTGGCAATGCTGGCCCTGCCGATTCTAGGCCACAACGCCAAGGGCGCGACGCGTTGGGTCGAATTCGGTGGTTTTGCCTTGCAGCCCTCCGAGTTCATGAAACCCGCATTGCTGGTGCTGGTGGCGTGGATGTTCGCCGAGGCGCAGAAGGGCGAAATACCTGGCGTTTCGATCGCCTTTTGTCTCTACGGCGCGGCTGTGGCGCTGCTGCTTCTCGAACCAGACATTGGCCAGACCGCCCTGATCACGGCTTCCTTCGGCGCTGCCTTTTGGGTCGCCGGCGTACCGATCGGCTGGATCGTCGGCATGGGAGCAACCGCCATCGTCGGGCTGGGCACCACGCCGTGGATATTTCCCCACGTGGCGACGCGTCTGCACGTCTTCATGGATCCCAAACCAACTGAACCAGGACAAGTTCAAAGAGCCGCTCAGGCGATCGCGGCCGGGCGAGGCTTCGGACGTGGTCCGGGAGAGGGTATTATGAAGGGTCAAATCCCCGATATGCACACCGACTTTGCCTACTCGGCGGCAGCTGAGGAATACGGGCTTTGGCTGTCACTGCTATTGATCGCCCTGTTCGCGGTTCTGGTGATCCGCGGCCTCTACCGCGCGATGAGGATTTCCGATCCGTTCGAACAGATCGCCGCCGCCGGATTGTTTGCGATGGTCGGTATGCAGGCCTTCATCAACATCGTCGTCAATCTGGGGCTCGCGCCGACCAAGGGTATGACGTTGCCATTCATTTCCTACGGTGGGTCATCGATGCTCGCCATGAGCCTGACCATGGGTATGGCGCTCGCTCTGACGCGTCGCCAGCCCGGGGCCTACCAACCCAAGGGGCGCGCCGCGGGGCTTGGTGATCTTGGCTGATCGTGGTCTGGCCTCCCGCAAGGTCGCGGTGATCGCGGCCGGCGGCACCGGCGGGCACCTGTTTCCAGCTCAGGCCCTTGCTGAAGTGCTCGGCGCCCGGGGTTGGCGCATCGTCCTTGCTACCGACGATCGGGTTGAGAGCCTCGCCCAGACATTTCCCGCCGAACGCGTCGTGACCTTGGCGTCCGCCACGATTCGTCGTGGAGATCCACTGAGCCCCTTCAAGGCGGTGTTCACCATCATCAAAGGCGTGATTCAGGGACGAGCGGCCCTGGCCGAGGTAGATCCGGCCGTCGTGATCGGCTTTGGCGGCTATCCATCGTTGCCCGCTCTTCTCGCGGCGATCAGCCAGGGCCGGCCCACGCTGATCCACGAACAGAACGCCGTTTCAGGGCGGGCCAATCGCTTTCTTGCGCCCTTTGTCACTGCTGTGGCCTGCGCGTTTCCGACCCTGCGCAAAGCCAGCGCGCGCACTCAGGCCCGGGCGGTGATGGTGGGCAATCCGGTCAGGCCTGAAATCCGCGCCCTTGCCGATCAGAGCTATCAGGCGCCGGAGGACAAGATCCGATTGCTCATCACCGGGGGCAGCCAAGGTGCGCGGCTCTTGTCGGAACTCGTTCCGGCAGCTTTGGCCGCTTTGCCTGAGGACCTTCGCCACCGGCTGCACGTCGAACAGCAGACCCGCCCGGAATCGATGGCGATCGCCCGGCAAATCTATGCCGACGCGGTCATAGAGGCTGAATTGGCGCCTTTTTTCCGAGACATGGCAGGCCGCTTGGCCCGCGCCCATCTAGTGATCGGCCGCGCCGGCGCCTCGACCGTCAGCGAACTCGCGGTGGCCGGCCGCCCCTCAATACTGATCCCGCTGGGTGTGGCGCTGGACGATGATCAGGGCCAGAACGCCAAGATGCTGGCCGAGGGTGGCGGCGCCGAGGTGGCGCGCGAATCGGGGCTCACCCAGGCGATGATGACCACCGCCCTGGCCACCTTACTCGGCAATCCCGCCCGCCTGGGACGCATGGCCGCCGCCGCTCGTAAGCTAGCCCGCCCTGACGCGGCCGAACGTCTGGCCGACCTTGTGGAAAAGACCGCCCGATAGGC
>JAYVYH010000021.1:0-16915 GCA_043784385.1 Caulobacteraceae bacterium
GGTCCAGCGCAAAGTCACCAACGGCTACCGCGCGATGCCATCGCCGCCCAAGGCGAAGCCGGTATCCGAACCGTCATCGACACCGCCCGTCTCAAACCCAGCGTCAACAGGTTCCAGACCATCCTCGGCGTCGTCGCCGCCTGATTCCTAGCCGCAAAAGGCCCTGGGTAATTATTATACGTGCGTGCTGCCTACAAAATCAAGGGATTTGCCATGTGGGCGACTGACAACCTCATCAATGAAATTCTTGGCGACATAACCGGCCTCGCGCCCTCCTAAGCGCAAGCCGATAGCCACTCCAATTTCGCCCAGACCTAGACCATTGCCGATGACATTAGCAGCACCGGAAAACAGCTGAACATCGCGCTCCGTTTGGTTGGCCGCCTTCTCCGCAGCGAAATCCGCCTTCTGAGTCGCGAAGTCTCTGTTGACCGAGAGATTGCTGAAGCCGCTGCTTCCGCCGAACTGACTCGACAGCCCCGTGGGATCGTCCAGATCGGTCGGGTCATCCTCGACATAGGCGTAGAGGTTCGCCCCACCTTCATATCCGATGGGGTCGGTCTGCAGGAAGTGCCCAAAGGCCGGATCATAGACCCTGGCCTTGTAATGATAGAGCGTCGCCTCCGGCAGGGCCATCTGGCCGGTGTAGGCGAACCGCGTGCCCGCCCAATTCGACGGCTCGCCTTAGGGGCCGTAGCTGAACGTCGCCCGCATCACCCCCGAGCCGTCCGACCAGCCGATGATCGAACCCCGCTCGTCGGCGCGCAGCCACCGCCGCTGAAAGCCGTCGCTTGAGTCATACCAGACCAGAGGCTCGTCGGCGTCCGCGCCACGCACATAGCGGCGCAGCAGCACGCCGTTGGCGTATTCCCCGACCATCTCAGTATCCGGGGACACTATATCCACTTCTTTCCGCCCCACCCTCACACCAGCGCCGCCTGCCCCTCGGCCGCGGCCCTGGGTTTGCGGCCAGGTTTCTGGCGGGCCAGCGTTCGGCCGAGACTTTGCTCCAGACGGGCGGTGAAAGCCTCGTCGCCCAGGGGCCGGCCGGTCCGCTCCGCCGACCGGATGGCGGCATGGGTGTCGGCATCCAGCCCGCCTGCCAGAAACTTCGCCCAGTCCGGCTCTCGTTCCAGCAGCGGCGTTACGTCCACCACCCCGTCGCCCCGGCCCGTCAGATGCGCCCTGGCGCTCGACCATGGCCAATCCGCCACCCGCGCCGCCAGCTTCGCCCGCAGGGGGTTGAGCTCGACATACCGCGCCGCCGCCATCAAATGACCGTCGTCCATCGGCGCCGAGGCGAAGCGGCCTTGCCACAGATAGCCTCGCCACCCCTCGCGGAAATTCACACCCCGGGAATACCGCCGATGCGTATCCGACAGCGCCGCCCGCAGGCCCTCGGCGTCGCCGGGAACCAGGATGAGATGGACATGATTGGGCATCAGGCAATAGGCCCAGATCGCCACGCCCGCCGCCGCGCAGCCTTCGGCCAGCAGGCCCTTGTAGGTTTGATAATCATCGTCGGAGAAGAACACCGCCTGCCGGCGGTTTCCACGCTGGGTCACGTGGTGAGGGGTTCCCTGCATCACAACTCGAGCCAGACGCGCCATGCCCACAGGGTCAACTTCACACCCCGATTTGTCAATTACATATTGTGTCCCCGGATATCCAATTTATATCGTGTCCCCGGATATCCAATTTCCGAATTTCCGAAATAGTTGTGCGTCCCGGATTTCGTGGAGGGAGTGGTTGAGGGCTGGTCAGGCGGTCGGTTCCTGGCGCCGTCATAGTTGATGGTGATCGAGCGACCGTAATTGGTTTCGTTCACCCGCCGGGTACACGTTTCGCTGAAATTCCGTTGCTTGGTGTCGGACCTAATGCGTGACCGTGGGGCGCTTGTCGCCGCTGTCCCCATCGTGGCCACCGGGCATCGGGTTGGTTTCGCCGGGGGGGCGGTAGCCGGGCGTGTCGCTGGTGTGGAGATTGCCGAGCGCCAACGCCAGATACTCGGGCGTGAAGCACGGTGTGACGCCGTCGAACTTCGCGGCGGCCAGCACCTGGTCGATAATGAATTTGGGCTGGAAACTGGCGAGCGGAAAGTCGTTGCGCACGCGCAGCTCATTGATGATCTCGTCGATCACCCAATCGCCGGCCTCGAGACCATGTTTTCGCGCGACAGTCTGAAATATCAGCCGGTACTGCTCGGGGGTCGGGCCACCCACCTCGATCTTGTAGGGGATGCGGCGCAAAAAGGCGGGATCCATCAGGCCGCCCGGTGAGAGATTGGTCGAGAAAATCACCAGCTCATCGAACGGCAGTTCGAAGGTCTTGCCGGTGTGCAGCTTGAGGTGCTCGACGCGGCTTTCCATCGGCACGATCCATCGATTGAGCAGCGCCGTGGGCGACACCAACTGGCGACCGAAATCGTCGATCAAGAAGATACCGCCAAGCGCCTTGATGTGCAGCGGCGCCTCATAGAACTTCGCCAGGCTGTTGAAACCCAGATCGAGCATCTCCAGGTTCAGTTCGCCGCCGGTGATCAGCAGTGGCCGCCAGCAGGCGACCCAGCGGGTGTCGATATCCTCCCGGCGCAGGCTCCGCACCTCGCTAAGTTCTTCATTGAGGTTTTCGATTTCCTTGTGAACAGACGGATCGAACACCTTGATAATCTGGCCCTCGACCTCGAAGCAATAGGGGATATAGATCACCTCCCGGAACAGGCTGCCCACACGCTCGCCGATCGAGGTCTTGCCGTTGCCTGGCGCTCCGTAGAGCAGGATGGAGCGTCCCGAGTTCACCGCCGGACCGATCTCGCGTACCATCTCCGGAGAGACGACCAGATCCTTAAAAGCCCGGTCGACCATCGCCCGGTCGACGCGTTCGGCGGCGATCCTCTGTCGCCCGATCTGTTCGCAATAAACCGCCAGCGGCACCGGCGCGGGTCCGATGTATTCATTCTGCTCCATGGTCTGGCGGGCCCATTCCTTGCCTTTCAAGGAAAGCGCATAGCGCATCTGGGTGACGCCACCCTGGCGTTCGGCTCCGAGAACCTCCAGCAACTGGCGCTCGGTGGCCAGATCGAGCAGCGCCCGGACAGCTCGGGGCGGTAGTTTCATGACCGCGCCGAGATTGGAGAGCGTGGTCTCCGAGCTCTGATGGATAACCTTGACCAGGAGATTGAGCAGGCTGGCAGCCGAAAGCCCGATGTCTTCCAGGGAGATCGGCGAATTGGGCGCCATGTTCATCACGCGATCGAGATCGGCGGCGCGCAGGTTGCCCAGGCGCGCCAAGCAATCGCGAAGCGTGCCGCCGTCAACCGCCTGGCTCTCCCGAGCCGCCACGATATCGGCCGCCGTCGCTAAGCCGTTGGCGATGAGTATGTTAGCGATCCGCAAAGGCGCCCCCGAATGCAATGCACGAAATCACCATCGAATATTCCAATTTCACCACAGTTGCGCGGCAAGTCCCCGCCGTTTGGAGACAATCTATTGGCCATAAAGGCGAATTTTAACGAATACTCCGAAGCATATTTTCATAACAAGAGATATTCGTGGGATTTCGAGATTTGTAACCCAAAATTTTCCCCCTGTTTATAGATAGTTAACATTTTCTATTAGGAGGGCTCGTTTAATCCACCGCTTCGGGCGCCAGGGCATAGTCCCTTGAGCAATACTCACAGGTGACGTGGATCTGGCCGTCGGGCTCGACCATTTCGGCGCGCTCCTCGAGAGGGAACGACCGCAGCATGCCGACGATCTTTTCCCGGGAACAACGGCAAAAGCCCGTCAGAGCCTTGGCCGGAAACAGGCGCACGCCGTCCTCGTGAAACAGCCGCCACAGCAGTGTCTCACTGGTTAGTGTCGGGTCGATCAATTCGTCCTCGCCCACGGTTTCAAAGAACGCCTGGGCGGTGTTCCAGGCCTCCTCCGTAGGTCCGCGCGTCAGATCCTCGGCGATGTTCTGGATCAGCAGCCCCCCGGCCCGCCAGCGAGGCCCGGACCCATCGTCAGCCTGGCCGACCGCCAGCCGCACGCGCGTCGGCGTCTGTTCCGACTGGGCGAAATAGGTTTCGGCGCACAGAGCCAGGGTCTCGCCCTCGATCGGCGTAACGCCTTGATAGCGGTCCATGTCCGGACCCTGGTCTACGGTCATGATGAACACGCCCTGGCCTAGTAACGAACCGGCGCCGGGCCTTATGAAGCCCTTGCCGGCCTCGGCGACCCGTTCGGCGTCGAAACGGCAATAGCCGCGCAGGGCGCCGCTGGTATCGTAGTCGGCCACCACATAGGCCACCGGACCATTCCCCTGAGCCTGAACGATCAACCGGCCCTCGAATTTCAAGCTGGCGCCCACCAGGGCCGCCAGAGCGCAGGCTTCGCCCAGCAGATTGGCCACGGCCTCCGGATAAGCGTGCCGGGTCAGCACCTCCTCCACCGCGGGGCCAAGGCGTACGATGCGGCCGCGAACGGGCTGGGCTTCGATCTGAAAGGGAGCGACGAAGTCGTCGATAAGGGTCTGGGTCACGGCGCGCATATAGGGTCAAGGCGAGGGAATTCCACCATGGCCATAGCGCATGGCGGCGATTGGGTCAGACTTCCCCCGCCCGCTGGTCGATGGCGGCGACCACCCCCAGCACGTCGGTCGGGGTGGCCATTTCATCGGATTCGGCGTCGACGCGATTGCTCAGATGCGGTGTGTCCCGCCGCATCTCTTCCAGCAGGGCGATGATCTTGGCGGCTTTCCTGTCTGACAGTATGGCCAGTTCCAGGGTAAGCTGGCTTCGCCGCTCGGCCAGGACATCCTCCCGGCGCTGGGTGACCAGGATCAACACCGCCACCAGCAGCGCCGAGCAGGTGGCCGCCAACTCCAGCCACGCGAAGGCGTGCTGATGACCGCCGCTCGGGTTGAAGGCCAGGATCAGGCCGGTCCAGAGGGCGATGCCCAGCACCAAGGCGATCAAGGCGGCGGGCGTCCCGACCATGGCCGTCAGCCGGTCCAGGACGCGCTGAGTAAGGCCGGCGGCGCGATGGTGCGCCAGATGAAACTCCGACAGAGCGTCTATGGAATTGGTCAGGTGGTCGGGAAGGTCGCCCCGAGGGGGCTCCTGAGTCTTGGTTGGGGAATCCATACGTAACCCCGAACGACGGGCGGCCCGTATTGTTCCGACCCGGCGACGCCGGCGGAAATGGCCTCAGATGGCCCCAAAGCACCAGGCCAGGATCGACTTCTGGGCGTGAATGCGGTTTTCGGCCGCGTCCCAGACCAGGGACCTGGGTCCGTCGAGCACCTCGTCGGTGACCTCCTCCCCCCGATGCGCGGGCAGGCAGTGGAGGAACATCGCCCCAGGCCCGGCGAGGTCCATCAGGTCATCGTCGACCGCAAAGGGTGACAAGGCGATCATGCGCGCATCATAGTCGACGTCGCCCATGGAGACCCAGGCGTCGGCCACCACGCAATCGGCGCCGCGCACCGCCTCGCGCGGATCGTCGCTCAGCTCCACCCGGCCGCCGGCTTCGACGGCGCGGGCGAGGTCGGCGCCGCTGGGGCTGTATTGCGCCGGGCTGGCGATCTTCAGTCGAAACCCAAGCTTGCCGGCGGCGTGCAGATAGCTGGCGCAGACGTTGTTGCCGTCGCCCACCCAGGCGATGGTCTTGCCGGCCACCGGCCCACGATGCGCTTCAAGGGTCATCAGGTCGGCGATGATCTGGCAGGGGTGGCTCGCGCCGGTCAGGCCGTTGATCACCGGCACGTCGGCCGCGCCGGCGAAGCGCTCGACCGTGTCGTGTTCGTTGGTGCGCAGCATCACTGCGTCGACCATCCGCGAGAGAACCCGGGCGGTGTCCTCCACTGTCTCTCCCCGGCCCAGCTGCATGTCGGCGCCGGTGGAGATGATGCTGGCGCCGCCGAGCTGGCGCATGGCGGCGTCGAACGAAAAGCGCGTGCGTGTCGAGTTCTTCTCGAAGATCATCGCCAGGGTGCGGCCGACCGCCGGAGCGTCGGCGTCAACCCGGCCCTGGGTCCAGCCGGTCCGCGCCGCCTTGCGTCGGTGGGCGTCGTCAAGGATGGCCCGGAGCGTCGAGGCGTCCAGCGCCCAGAGGTCTACGAAATGGCGAGGCCCGGTCACGCCGCCGCCTGCTCACGCGCCGCCTCGCAGGTGCGTTCCAGCTTCTCGACCGCCTCGCGGGCTTCGGCGTGGGTAAGCAGGAGCGACGGCAGCAGGCGCACGCAGTTGTCGCCACCGCCGGCGACTAGCAGATGCTGGTCCCTGGCCAGGGCCATGAAGGCGCGATTGTTGGGGATCAGCTTGATGCCGATCAGCAGACCCTTGCCGCGAATATCGGCGACCACGTCCGGGAAGCGTTCCTTAAGGCCATGCAGCTGCTGGGTGAAATAGCCGGCGATCTCGCGCACATGCTCCAGCGTCTCGGGCGCGCTCAGCTCATCGAAGGCAGCCAGGCCCACGGCCATGGCCAGCGGATTGCCGCCATAGGTCGAGCCGTGCGAGCCGACCGTCATGCCGGCGGCGGCGCGGGCCGTGGCCAGGCAAGCGCCGACCGGAAAACCATCGCCGAGAGCCTTGGCCACGCACATGATATCCGGCGCCGCGTTCGGCGCCCATTCGTGGGCGAACAGCTTGCCGGTGCGGCCCAGGCCGCACTGAATTTCATCATAGATCAATAGAACGCCATGAGCGTCGCAAAGTTCGCGCAGGCCGGTGAGGCAAACCTCGGGCACCGCGCGGGCGCCGCCCTCGCCTTGCACGGGTTCGAGTATAACCGCCGCCGTGGTCGGCTGGGCGATAGCCGCCTTGATCGCCTCCATGTCGCCGAACGGCAGGCTGACATAGCCAGGCAGGGCGGGGCCGAAGCCCTCGACATAGGATGGATTGCCCGCCGCATAGACGGCCGCGTAGCTACGGCCATGGAACGCACCCTCGAAGCCGATGATGTCGATGCGCTCGGACTGACCATTGGCCCAATGGAACTTGCGGGCCGTCTTCAGCGCGCATTCGATCGCCTCGGTGCCCGAATTGGTGAAGAACACCACCTCGGCGAAGGTCTCCTCGGTCAGCCGCGCGGCCAGCGCTTCCTGGCCCGGAATGCGGAACACATTGGAGACATGCCACAGCTTCTGTGCCTGATCGGTCAGGGCCTTGACCAGTTTGGGATTGGCGTGGCCCAGGCCGGTGGTGGCGATCCCGGCCATGCAGTCCAGATAAGCCTCGCCCTCGGCGGTATACAGGCGCGCGCCGACGCCGCGCTCGAACGCCAGCGGCGCGCGGTTGTAGACCGCCATGATGTGATCGTCTGGGACGGTGGGCGTGGACTGAAGCGACATTGTCGCGCCTCCCAAGATAGCAAGCGCCCCGAGCGTGTTTCGCGCGGGGGCGGAAAGCGCGGCGTTCTCGCGCCCGCGCGGCGGCTTGTCAACATTTGTTCCCTGTGCAGGGAGGCGACACGGTCAGGTTGACGAATGGTTGAGGTAGGATCCGGTTAGGATGACGCGCCGGAAGGTCGAGCTCGCAACGGGAAGGTGTAGCGGTGCGTCGTAAGTGCCCCCCCACCCTGACCGTGGGCAACAAAAGTTGTTGCCGGTTGCGTAGGCTTCCCGCCCCGCTCGTAGTCCGTAAGCAACGAAATCAATCCTGATCGGAACAACTCTGTCTGCCCGTTGTTCTGGGAAGGCGGCGCGCTGGACGTCGCCGAAGTTCAGGAAAATGCCGAATGTCGTTTCCTCAAGTCCGCCGCCGTGCTTACCCAGCCGGCGTCGCCGTCCTCATGCTGCTCTCCAGCAGCGCCCTTTCGCAATCGCCTTTGTCCGCCAACTCGCCTCCGCCCAAGCCACCAGCGCCCTCAGCGGCGCCTCCAGCGCGAGCGGCCGCGGACATGCAGGCGGTCCTTGACGCTCAACAAGCCCTGGGTGCGAAGCCCATCGAAACCCTGACCCCAGCGATGGCGCGGAAGCAGCCAACTCCTGCCGATGGCGTCATGCAGGTGATGAAAAGCCGCGGAATGCCGACCGCGCCCGATCCGTCCGCGTCAACGACGGACCAGGCTTACGGTGCAGATCCGATGCAGATGGCCCGCATCTACAAGCCCGTGATGGCTGCCGTCGGGGGCGCACTGCCGATGATCGTCTACTATCACGGTGGAGGTTGGGTCATTGCAGACCTCAAAACCTATGATGCAACGCCGCGTTTCCTGGCCAAACAACTCAACGCCATTGTGGTGTCTGTGGAATACCGTCACGCGCCGGAACATAAGTTCCCGGCGCAGCACGAAGACGCCGCCATGGCCTATACGTGGGCGCTCAAGATGGCGAAGTCATGGGGTGGGGATCCGAACAAGGTGGCGCTGGCGGGAGAGAGCGCGGGAGGCAACCTCGCGGTCGCCACCGCGATTTACGCCCGTGATCGCGGCCTGCCAGCGCCCGTCCATGTGCTGGCGGTCTACCCGATTGCCAATAGCTCCAAAACGCTTCCGTCACGCGTGGATTCGGCCAACGCCAAGCCTCTGAACGGAGCCATGCTGCGCTGGTTCGGCTACTACTATCAAAAGACCATGTCCGACGGGCAGGATGCTCGCCTTAATCTCGTGACGGCTGACTTGAAGGGGCTTCCTCCGACGACGATCATCAACGCGGCCATCGATCCGCTGCGCTCTGACGGAGAGACCCTCGCTCAAGCAATGCGAGCCGCTGGCGATAAGGTCGAGCAAAAGACCTTTCCTGGCGTGACCCACGAATTCTTCGGTATGGGCTCGGTGGTGAAGGGCGCCTATGATGCGGAAGCTTATGCCGTGGCGCGATTGAAGCCGGCGCTTTCGGACGGTTTGTGAATACAAGTGTCCGGGCGAATATTGCCCGGACACTTGCCTGAGCTACCCTATCAGCGAATTCCCCAAAATCCTCGTCCAGGAACCGCATTGCGGCTTGCATCGTCTGGCGCTGTGAACGCTGAGTAAGCCTTAAATCGCAATTGTGCGTAGCAAGCTTTGCGTTGCGGTTCTCAATTTTACGCGCCCTATTTGGAGAGTTGCATGGAGAACTGCAGTGCCGAGTCTGAACACTTCTCCAAATTTTCTGCAGGATTTCGATAATTCGATAGCACCTGACTATGCGGGCCTTATTCAAGCCGTTGCCCAGAGTCAAGATCAGGAATGCTTTGCGCTATTGTTCAACAATCTCGCCCCTAAGGTGAAGAGCTTTATGATGCGTAAGGGTCTCGCTGCCGACCGAGCGGAGGACATCACGGTCGAGACATTTGTGAAGCTTTGGACCCGGGCCGGCGCCTTCAATCCGGCGCACGGCAGCGCGGCGGCGTGGATTTTTCGGCTTGCCCGGAACAGTTACCTCGACACTTTGCCCGGCGACCGACACCCCGACGAATTCCTGGCCATAGCGGCCCTGCGGGCCCCGGCTTCACCGTAGCACGGGTTTCGGAGCCCTGAACGCCAACGGCGATTGCGGTCAGTGAAGCGGAAGCTTCCGCGTGATCACCTGGAGGCGATCGAGACGTCTTCTTTCAGGACCGTCCACAGTCCGAAATCGCAGCAGGCTTCAATTTCCCTCTCGGCGTGGTGAAGTCGCGCCTGCGGCTGGCGCTGCGGCGGCTGAGGACGATGCCCGGGGAGGAGATTTGAACTCCGACCAACCGCGTCGCTCGTGGAAGCTGACGCGCCATCCAAGTTTTTCGAGCCGAATACGCCTTGCAGCGACGCCTGCCCATTCGGCCAGATCACCACCGTTACGCCACCGATACGCAGGAAAGTAGGCTCCACCAACAATAGCAGAGCCCCACGCGGTAGGGATAAATGCAAAGGTGCGTCACGGTTGGAACGCGCTCTGTAGCCGCTACGCTCCGACCGAGCCGCCCGTCATGTCTTGAGCTTGTACCCGGTCGCGAACATCCAGAAACATACCGCCGCCAGGGCGACGCACAACACCGCCGTGGAAACCACGCCAATCACCAGCGATCCATCCGAATGGCCGATGAAGCCATAGCGAAAGCCGGAGATCAGATAGAAAAACGGGTTGAAGTGAGAGGCGCTGCGGAACGGTTCGGGCAGGCGGGCGACCACATAGAAGGTGCCCGAGAGAAATGTCATCGGCATGATCACGAAATTGCCCACCGCGGCGATGTGATCGAACTTCACCGACCAGATCGCCGCCATCAGGCCCAGCATGCCCATGATCAGCGACGCGCCGACGCCGAAATACACGATCGCCCAGACGTGAGCGACGCTGAGGTGGGCGAAAGGCAGCACCGCCAGCCCAGCCACCGCGCCGACGGCGATGCCCCGCGTCGCGGCGCCGAAGGTGAAACCCGCCACCTGCTCGATCGGCGAAAGTGGGGGGGTGATGAAATCGCCGATCAGCCCGTTCATCTTGGCCTGCAGCAGGCTCGATGACGAATTGGAGAAGGCATTGGTGAGGATCTGCATCATGATCAGGCCCGGCGCCACGAAGGTGGCGAAGGCCACGCCCTCCATCGGCGGCGCGGCGCCTTTCACGGCCACCACGAACACCAGCATATAGAGCAGGGCCGTGACTACCGGGGCCAGCAACGTCTGGGTGCCGACCTTCCAGAATCGGCGCACCTCGCGCAGATAGAGGGTTCGCAGTCCCTCCCAGTTGGCCCCGTGATATTCGCGCGGCATGGGCGGCGAGGCCACCATGTCTGGCATGTCTTTCATGCCTCTCATTTGCGCCCCGGGCGGCGGCGGCGCAAGGTGTCCGCCGGAGCCACAAGATGTTGATCTCTGTGGATGGATCACATGGCGCCTATTGTGTCCCCCGCTCACAGGTTTACGATATGTTGTGGCCATCGCGTTTCAAACGTTTGGCCGAACACTACATCTAGGTCGGCCCGATCCTTCGACCGGGCGGCGAAGGCGTCAACGGATGCGGAGGATTTTTCAGCATGGGCTGGACTGAAGAGCGCGTGGAAACGCTGAAGAAATTATGGCTCGACGGGCTCTCCGCCAGCCAGATCGCCAAACATCTCGGCGGCGTGACCCGCAACGCTGTGATCGGCAAGGTGCATCGCCTGGGCTTGTCCGGCCGCGCCGCGCCGTCCCAGCCCGCTGGCACGGTGTTCAAGGCCCCTCGCCCGGCGCGGGCGCCGGCCACGGTTATTCCGGTCGCCCGCCGCGCCGCGCCGGCTCCCGAGCCGATCGTCGTGCAGGCCGCCGCGCCGCCCGAGCCCGCGCCGATCCCCGAGGTCCAGCCCCAGACCCAGGCGATCACCCTGCCCGAACGTGGCTCCGCGACGGTGCTGACGCTTGGCGCCAGAATGTGCAAATGGCCAATCGGCGATCCGTCGAGCGACGAGTTCACTTTCTGTGGCCGGCGCTCCTCCGAGGATGGCCCCTATTGCGCCGAGCACGCCCGGGTCGCCTATCAACCCCATCAGACCAAGAAGAAAGCCGGATCGACCGAACTGGCCCGTTCTCTCCGTCGCTACGTCTAGACGCTGGATTCGGCGGGACTGATCCGGGCGATTTCGATCGCCCGGATCAGATTCGGTCTACAATCGGGTCATGACCGAGGATTCCAACGCCCAGACCTATAGCGTCTCCGATCTCGCCTTCGCGCTGAAGCGCACGATTGAGGACGCCTATGGTTTCGTGCGCCTGCGCGGTGAGCTTTCCAAGGTCACCTTCCACGGCAACGGGCACGTCTATCTGGACCTGAAGGACGAACGCGCCTCGATCTCCGGGGTGATCTGGAAGGGCTCGGTGCGCGGCCTGGGCGTCAGGCCCCAGATGGGCCTGGAGGTCATCGTCACCGGCAAGGTCACCACCTATCCGGGCCGCTCCCAGTATCAGATCATCATCGAGACCATGGAGCCGGCGGGGATCGGCGCATTGCTGGCTCAGCTCGAACGGCTGAAGGCCAAGCTCGCCGCCGAGGGCCTGTTCGAGGCCGCACGCAAGCGTCCCTTGCCCACGCTTCCGGCGGTGATCGGCGTCATCACCAGCCCCACCGGCGCGGTTATCCGCGACATCCTGCACCGGATCGCCGCCCGATGGCCGTGCCGCGTGGTGGTCTGGCCGGTGGTGGTCCAGGGCGACCAGGCCGCCGCCCAGGTGCGCGCGGCGGTCGAAGGTTTCGGCGCCCTGGCCGCCGACGGCACAATTCCTCGTCCCGATCTGATCATCGTCGCCCGTGGCGGCGGCTCCGTGGAGGATCTGTGGCCGTTCAACGACGAGGCCCTGGCTCGCGCGGTCGCCGCCAGCCCGATCCCGATCGTCTCGGCGGTGGGCCATGAGACCGACACCACCTTGATCGACTTCGTCTCCGATCGGCGCGCGCCGACGCCCACCGCAGCGGCGGAGATCGTCACGCCGGTGTTCGCCGATCTCGCCGCCACCCTCGCCGACTATGAGCGGCGGATGATCCAGGCCGGTGCGCGGATGGTCGATCTGGGAACCGCGCGACTGGCCGCCGCCGCCGGGCGCCTGCCGCGGCTGCAGGATCTGCTGGCGACCGCTACCCAGCGCCTCGATCTGGCCTCGGGCCGGCTGGGCGCCGCGCTGACCGCCAATGTCGCCGCCCACCGCCAGGACCTGACCGCCAAGTCCGCGTCGCTGAGGCCCCGCCTTCTGACCGGAAGCATCGAGGTCAAGGCCCGGACCCTAGACGCGCTCGCCGGCCGCCTTCCGACCTTGGCGCGGCGCGCCCTGGGCCAGGCCAGCGACCGCCTCACCAACCTTGAGAAACTGCGCCTGTCGCTCAATCCCGATGGCCCCCTGAGCCGGGGCTTCGCGCGGGTGGAGGACGCGGACGGACATCTGGTGCGGTCGGCCGGCGCGCTACATGGCCGGGATGCGGTGAAACTGATCTTCCACGACGGCGACCGGGCTGCGGTGATCGACGGCGCGGCTCCGCCACCCTCGCCACCACGCAAGGCCCCATCCCAAAACCGCGCGCCTGGGATCGAACAGGGAAGCCTGTTCTGAGCGGCGTTTTCCCGCTAGAGGCGTGGTGATGAACGCTTACGACAAGCATCTGGGCGCGGCAGGCGATCTGGCCATGGTTCGTTACGGCGACGGTGAGATGACCGTGCTCAGGCCAGGCCATCATGTGATCTGCGCGGTGTCGGGCCGCAAGATCCTCCTCGACGACCTGCGCTACTGGAACCCGGTTCTCCAGGAAGCCTACGCCGGCCCCGCCGAAGCCCTGACGCGCTGGAAACAGCTCAACCCTTAAAGATAGTCCTCGCGTGGCCAGCGCTTGTGCAGCCACCACCATTCGCCCGGCCGTTCGCGCACCCGGGCCTCAATGAAGGCGTTAACGGCGGCCACGCCGCGCTTGATGTCGCCGTTGCGATCACCGGTGTTCGCCACCTCGATGGGTTCATGAGCGATCACCTTGAATCGGACCCCGGTCAGGCGCTGAATAGACATCGGCTGGATGACGCTCCCAAACCGCAGGGCCAGCCGCACAGCGGCGGGATTGGTCATAACCGGGCGGCCGAAGAACACTCCAGAAGCGCCGCCGTCATAGCGCTGGTCGTTCATCATCGCGATCGACCGGCCGGCCTTCAGGCCCTCCAGAAGGTCCCGCGCGCCCTCGGCCCCCTTGGGCGCGAACAGGCGAACGCCATAGGCGAACCGGCTCCGCTTGATGCGGGCGTCGACATAGGGGTTGTTGGCGGCGCGATAGGTGACCTCGCAGTCGATGCCGGCCTCGACGATGGCGGCGGCCATGATCTCCATGTTCGACAGATGGCCTGAAATAAGCACTACCGGCCGCCCGGCGGTCGCGATTGCCTTCAGCCGCCAAGCGTCGGTCATATCCACGCGTCCGCCGGCGGGCGTCAGTCGATCCAGGACCGGGAACTCGGCGATGTAGCGCCCGAAGTTGTTCCACTGGGCGCGGAGAAGCTCGGCGATCTCGGTTTCGGCTTTGTCCGGATAGGCCAGCATCAGGCCGCGGCGAGCGGTCCGGTGAGCGCTGGTCAGCGGCCCCAGCCATTGGAACAGGGCGCCGCCAAAGCTCGACCAAGCCTCAAGCGGCAATGTCCGGGCAAGGACCGTGAACAGGTCGAAGCCCAGGGCCTCCAGGCGCCAAACCATCGTCTGGGTCAGCGGCGAAAGGGACTTGGCCATAGCCCTACTAGGCCAAGCATCGGCGAGCGCGCAACGGGCCGCACCTTGGCGGCCCAGCAGACCATGGGCTATGGGTCCCGGTCATGACCCAGTCGCCGAATCTCGACGCCCTCGACACCTTTCTGGTGGAGCTCAACCGCGCCTCGGGCGAGGTGATCCTGCCCCTGTTTCGCGTGGACAACGGGCTGGAGGACAAGGGTGGCGCCGCCGGCTTCGACCCAGTGACGGCCGCCGATCGCGGCGCCGAGGCGGCGATCCGGACCCTGATCGAAAAGCACTGGCCTGACCACGGCGTGATCGGCGAGGAATATGGCGAGGACCGGCCGGACGCCGAGTTCGTCTGGGTGCTGGACCCCATCGACGGCACCCGCGCCTTCATCGCCGGCCTGCCCCTCTGGACCACCCTGATCGGCCTCAGACACCAGGGCCGGCCCGTGCTGGGGTCTATCGGCCAGCCGTTCATCGGCGAGATCTTCATCGGCCAGGCGAGTGGGTCGCGACTGCTCAACAAGGGAACAAGCTGGCCGCTGGTGACGCGCAAGGGCGTGCCCCTCGATGTCGCGATTGTAGTCACTACCGATCCTCTCGCCACCTTCAACGAGGCGGAACTCGCGGCCTGGGGCCGGGTGCGGGCGGCGGCGCGGCTAGTGCGGTTTGGCTGCGACGCCTACGCCTACGCCATGGTCGCCGCCGGGACCGTGGACATGGTGATCGAGGCGGGTCTGAAAAGCTGGGACATCGAGGCGGCGATCCCCGTTTTGCAAGGCGCCGGCGGCCTGGTGACAGATTGGCGTGGCCACCCCATGGGCCAGTCGGGCGGAGCCGCCGTTCTGGTCGGCGATCCGAAGCTGCTGGACGAGGTGCTGCCGCTCCTGTCGGCGTAAAGCTACCACCGGGTGGGCTGACCCGGCAGATCCCCCCACCGCTTCGCGGTTCCCCTCCCCCAAACGGGGAGGAGAAGCACATCGCCGACCTCGTTCTTTCTTTCTCTTTCCCCTTTGGGGGAAGTTCCGGCGAAGCCGGGGATGGGCGCTCCAGACTGGCGATACGCTTCTACCGCCAAAAATTCCCGATCAGTCCGGCGCGACCTGATCGGCGAGGGCGTCGAATTCGCGCCAGAACACCGCCTGGACGTCGTCGGTTTCCTGAAGGATTTCGTGGTAAGCGCCGGGGATTTCGACATAGCGGCCCCGCCGCAGGCGCGCGGTGACCACCTCAAGCGCGCCGTTATCGACCAGCAGGTCATCGCCGGCGGCGACCACGGTGACCGGTGTCGCCAGCGTCGGAACCTCGCCCCCCCTGGCCAAAATATCGGTGGCGGAAAAGGCGAACTTCAACCAGCCCCAGGTTGGCCCACCCAGCTTCAAATCCGGATACGCGGCGATCTGGGCCTCGTTCCGCTCGTAGCGGGCTCGGTCATGGGTGAGGATATTGGCTTCGAACGGTGTGGGGGCGGAGGGCGCCGGACCAGAAGTAGGCCGCCCGCCCTGGCCCAGCGCCGTCGACACCGACGCCAGCAAACGCGCCACCGGCCGAGGCACCGAGCCGGTGCGCAGACCCAGCATCGGCGCGGACAGTATGGCGGCGGAGATACCTGCCTGACCCTGCGTCATGGCCAGGAGCGTCAGGCACCCGCCCATTGAATGGCCCAACGCGATCCATGGCCGGGGAAGGCGTGCCTCGAAATTGTCGATCAGCGCCCTGTAGTCGCTCAGGAAGTCCGCGTGTCCCGTGGCGTGACCCAGCAGGCGATCATGCAGCAACCGGTCCGCCAGACCCTGGCCGCGCCAGTCATGGACCAGAACGACAAAGCCGCGCGCGGTTAGCCGCTCAGCCACTTCAAAATATTTTTCGATCCCCTCGGATCGGCCGGGGCTGACGATCACCGAGCCGCGCGGCAGACGAATGGGGGAAAACACCGCGCCCCTCAGGCGCGCGCCGTTTGCCCCGGTGAACCATTCGGCCGCCGCGCCGTCGGGAACGGGCGCCAGAGCCGTCCCGATCAACGGCGCGGAGTCGGCCAAGGCCGCCCCCCAAAACCGCCGCTAAGCCATCTTCGAGAACAGGGTGGTCATCTTGCTTTGCAGGCCCATGGCCAAGCCCATGTCGGAAAGTTGCATCTTACCGCCCATCACCGCGCTCATGGCGTCGAGCTTGCCTTCGCCCATGGCGACCAGATCGTCCTTGGAAATGGTGACGGTCAGGTCAGCAGGCTTGTCTTCGTTGGTGACCGAGCCACCGTCGATGTAGATCACGCCATCGGACTTCAGGTTGAATTTCAGCGTCTTGCCGAGGCCCGAGTCGGCGCCCACGGCGGTCTTCATGCGATCGGTCAGGTCCTGGAGCGTAGCCATTGTTTTATGGTCTCCTTGAGAGGTTGGCGCTCAAGTATTGGCGCGTTGGGGGCCGTAACCCGAGGCCGCCGCCGAGGCAAGTGAACATCGTTCAGACCGGGTGCTTGCAGGTCTGTCACAGGGCCTTGACACTCCCCTCCGCGCTTCCAATCTATTTGAGGAAGGCGCTGGATTTCCGGGCCTTCCGGGTCACCCGCGAGGCCAGATTTGGCTCGTGAAGGCCCGCCACTCAATGCAACCTTGCTTCAATCCTAGAAGGATGCCGACCATGAGAACCGTTGATCTGACCCCCCTCTATCGCTCCGTCGTGGGCTTCGACCGCCTTGCCGATCTTCTGGATTCGGCCAGCAACGAAGCGGCCACCGGCTACCCCCCCTATAACATCGAGCGGAAAGGCGAGAACGCCTACCGCGTGGAAATCGCCGTGGCGGGTTTCAAGGCCGAAGA
>JAYVYH010000022.1:0-3213 GCA_043784385.1 Caulobacteraceae bacterium
CCAAGCTGGACCCTGCCCACCTTGACCTATCACGAGGCCATTCCCGGCCATCACCTGCAACTTTCCATCGCCCAGGAAGCGCCACTGCCGCTGATCCGCAAGCTGTCGTTTTTTTCGGCCTATATCGAGGGCTGGGCGCTCTATTCCGAGCAGCTGGCCGAGGAAATGGGCATGTATCAGGGCGACGCCCTGGGCCGTATCGGCTATTTGCACGACGCTCTGTTCCGCGCCGTCCGGATGGTGGTCGATAGCGGTATGCACGCCAAGCGATGGAGCCGCGAGAAGGCGATTGCCTACTATGTCGATGTGTTGGGTGATAAGGACGCCAGCGCCACCACGGAGATCGAACGCTATTGCGTCGCCCCGGGCCAGGCCTGCGGCTATATGCTGGGCAAGCTCGCCTGGTTGCGCGAACGCGCCCGCGCCAAGGTGGCCCTGGGCGACCGGTTCGACATCCGCGCCTTTCACGACGCGGGCCTGACAAACGGGGCGGTGCCGCTGGACGTCCTGCCGACGGTGATCGACCGGTATATTGCCGGTGCGAAGAGCTAACGGAGCTTTGGCAAATCAGCCCGGCTTCTTGAATCGATAGGCGAACTGATCGGTGAGACCTCGTATGAGGGCCGGCCGGGTTGCGCAGGGCCTGGGATTTACCATCCAGGACGAAGCCTGCGGCCATGACCTATTGGAGGTCGCGGCCGGATCGATGCGGTGCAGAGCGTCGGCCGTCTCGGTAACCGGCGCGTTGGGCAGGGCGGCGTGGTCGACGACGATCAGCACGCCACTGGGCTTGAGCGGTGAAGGCCAAAGTCTATCCATCGCGCCGACGTCCAGGTGAATGCGGGTAAGGTGGAGGTCGTGGTAGTTTTCCGAGGTCCAGATCAGATCAAGCGGCTGTAGCGTCGCCATGGCCGCCGGGTCGAGGCCCACGACGCCGACGTTGGCATAGACTGGATCGGCGGCGATGGCGGCGGCGGCCTCACGAAACTTGCCCTCTAGCGCGCCTGCATAGACATGACCCTTGGGTCCAACCGCCTTGCTGCTCGGGCGCATGAAATACCCGCCTCCGGGCATAAGCGCCAACACGATGTCTCCAGATTTGAGCCCCGCAAATGCCAGCATCTCCGCTGGCTTACGGACAGCATCGCGGGCCGTATCGGCGGCGGGCCGGCCTGGGTCTGCTACCGCTGCGGTGATGGCCGACGTCTGGGCGCTCGAGCCGCCATGGCGCTCAGCGCCATGGCGGCGACGGCAAATAGTAGGGTTATCGCCTTTGGCATTGCTTGTTCCCTTATCCCTTTTAGACGGATGGTAGGGTTGGGGGTGTGCCGTCTCACGTCGGTGTCAGCCACCACTACCCGAGGGCACGATAGCCCGGAAGGCAGACGGAACAAATGAAATGGCGACAGTGCGATCGAAATCCGCCCTTTCACCATCTAGGATGGCGGGCACCCTGCCGTGGCCAGATAAAAGCACACGTTTTACCTTTGCTAGTTTCACAGAAGAGTCGCTGCGCCAGTCGTCTAGCATCGTCCGAAAAGCCAACCCAAGCATGGCGACGGCGGTCTCTGGATCGAGCGCGGATGCTTCCAGTGCTTGTTCGTCGGGAGCCATCTCCTTGGAGACCAACGGACACATGACCACTACCGCCTCGGCATCGCCGGGCGGCTCGTCTCCAAACTTATAATCAAGCGCCTCCGAATGACGGCGGATGGCCGTGACCGCGCCCGCAGTCGCCTGCACAAAATCTCCATGGCGCAAAGCTTCCCGGGTATCCGCCCAGAGCGATGGCGCGCCAAAAACAGCCGCGCAGTAGAAGGGCTGCCCTCCAGCGTCGCCACCGCTCACGACACGGCTAGTCGGTGCGGCTAGGGTGTCCGCCAACGCTTTCTCCCAAGGGCGGGGTCCATAGAGTGCGTGCGGCAACATATTCAGCGTGCCGCCCGCCAGCGGGATCAGTGGCCGACCAGCTTTCCCGCAGATAGCCGCCGCCGTCCTGATGGTGCCGTCGCCGCCCAGGACCACCACCACGTCGGAACTTTCCGCTGCGTCCGTAAGCGCGTGTTCCAGCCCGTCCGGTTGAACACCGACAACCTTGGCGCCAGGGATTCCGGCCGCGGCGAATACCTCCGACATTCGGGCTACCGAACCTGCGTCGCAGCCACCGCCCGCGATGTTAATGACACCAACGACGCGGCCAAGCTGCGCATGTTCCTGTACATTTGCAGGATATATTTCCGGTGACATTGCAGAGAGTTCCCAAATTACGAAAACGCTCGTTTCTGAGCAAAATTCAAACGCCCCCGCGCGTCTCCGGTTCCTGCTTAGGGAAAGGCGCGCCTCCACTCAGATCAGGGTTCCTTGCTTTAAGATTTGGACGCAAGGGCATGGTCCATTTTCGATATTCATCAAAACCCCCGCCTTCATAGGCCATGGTAGTCACCGCCAATACCTCGCCAGCTATATCGACAATATTGAAGCTGGGTGGCGCGCCCCGCTCACGCAAGGAGAGCGTGCCCGCCCCCACCGCATAGGTGAGATGGTCGCCAAACGGCAACGGTTGGACGAAGGGGGTGTGTAGGTGGCCGCTGAGGATCACATCGACCCCAGCGGTGACCATGCGCCGCGCAGCCTGATTACCGCCGCGTACGCGGGCGGTGATGGGTTCGCCCGCCGGTTCCACCAGCGGATGATGACAGACTAGGACACGGGCCGCGTCGGTCGACGCGGCCCGTAACCGGGCGGCGGCCTCGATAGCCTGACGGCGGGATATCTCACCTTTCGACCAGTTCAGCCGAATCTGCCAGCCTCGGGCTGTATTGATGGCCTGGACCGCCATTCCGGGCGCGCTGAAACCGGTTTCGATCGGACCGATGGCCCCGGCATAGTCCTCAAAGGGGCGGACGACACGGTCGACCAGCCCCATCCAAGGTGTATCGTGATTGCCTGGCGTCGACAGCCACGGCCTCGGTAAGCCGGAGGCCCAGCGACGGGCCGCGCTGAATTCGTCACCATGACCAAGCTGGGTGATGTCGCCGCACAAGACCAGCAGATCGAAGGGTGTCGCATGGGCGAACGAAGCCGCCGCTTCGACCGCGGCGACATTTTCCGCACCGAAGTGGATATCCGAAAACTGCAGCAAACGGATCGACATGTGTTCCCCCTTGGAGACCGGCGATGAACGGAACCGCGCGCTCACGGAGTGGTTCCATC
>JAYVYH010000023.1:0-8909 GCA_043784385.1 Caulobacteraceae bacterium
ATACAAGTCCAGCCCCAAGAGCCGTCAGGGCTGAAAACCCAAGGAGCGACCCCATGACCGTCAAAGTCGGCGACACCGTCCCCAGCGCCACCTTCACTACATTTGGTCCGGACGGGCCCCGTCCGGTCACCAGCGACGAGCTGTTCAAAGGTAAGACCGTGGCTCTGTTCGCCGTGCCGGGAGCCTTCACCCCCACCTGCTCGGCTAAGCATCTCCCAGGCTTCAAGGCCCATGCCACCGAGATCAAGGCCAAGGGTGTCGACACCATCGCCTGCCTCTCGGTCAACGATGTGTTCGTGATGAAGGCCTGGGGCGAAGACCAGAGCGTCGGCGACGATATCCTGATGCTCGCTGACGGCAACGGCGATTTCACCAAGGCCGTGGGTCTTGAATTCGATGGTGCGCGGTTCGGCATGGGTCTGCGCTCACAGCGTTACTCGGTGATCGTCAAGGACGGCGTTGTCGCGGAGCTCAACGTTGAACAGGGTGGCGAGTTCAAGGTCTCCACGGCCGAATATCTGTTGGCCCAGCTCTGAGCCCACGCCCTCGACAAGCCAGACAGACCAAAAAGAGGCCGCCCATTGGGCGGCCTTTTCCGTGACTGGCCAGCTCGCTGGATTTCAGCTGGCGAGAGCGGCCGCCTTGGTCCGCCGCCGCGTCGCCACGCCAACGAGACCGAACCCCAATAAAAGCATCGACCAGGTTCCGGGCTCTGGAACCGCTGAGGGCAGGCCGACCAACTTGAACCCGGCGGCGATGGTCGCCGGCAGGGTCACGTTCGAGATCCATGTGCCCCAACGTGTGCCGCCGGTGCCGCCGGGGTGACCGTTGGCGACGTCGTTGGGCTCCCGGGCGAATTCGCCGATCACCCAGAAGCTGTTGGGGTCGTTGGGGTCGACGGTGACTTGGGAATAGTCGCCCCACCGCTGACGGCCCGCCGCCACCGACCCGTCAACCGAGCCGTTGTGGTAGTCGTTGCTACTGCTGACATGCAGCAGAACTGTTCCGGTGTTGATCAACTGCCCTTTGGGCGAGGATGAGAACGTCTGGGCGAAGACGCTGATCGTGCCGTCGATGGCGCTGGAGCCGGAACGATTGTAACCGATCACCACCCCGCCCTTGATGTTCACGGCTATCGACCCCTGATAATAGTCAAAGCCGTCGCCGTTGCCCCCGATCGTGCCCTCCTGAACCAGGGCGTTGGTGGCTGCGTTCGACACCGTCCAGACGATCGCCGTGTGATCGGATCCCGTGGGCGTGACCGTGCGAACGGCGTAGATCAGGCCGCCGCGCTCATAGACCGCACTCGATACGCGGTCATCCAGAGTGTCGATCACACGCGGATTGCCGGCGCTTGGCTGTCGGCCCGGGTTGTTGCCATCATACGACTTGGTGCCGAGATAGTTAGTGGCCCCCACCGTGGCTCCGGATGTGCCGGGGTTGTTGACGGTGTAGGTAACCAGATCGGGTTTCTGGATACTGACCGCGAGAATCCGTCCGGCGTCTGTGGTTCCCACCTGATTGACGCCCTGTATGGCGAAGCCGGGGTCGGCGCCGTTGATCACATCGTTCAGGGACGTGAAGATTTGCTTGATGGTTCTGACATGGGGATTGGCCGAAAACAGATCGCCACGCCGGATGATGTTCAGCGTCTCGCCGGCATAGTTTCCGGCGGCAGTGAAGTTGTTCGTTCCAATGTAGACGGCCTTACTGTCCAGGGCCAGAGTCGGATAGTCGGCTATACCACCAGAATAACCAGTGAAGGAGGTCGACTTCCAAGTACCGAGGGCGTCCGAGGTGTTCGATACGGCGATCTGTATGGTGTCGAGGCTGGATGCAAAGGATTCGACGATCCATCTGTTGGAAAGCTTATCATACAGGATGCGCGCGTCGCCGTTGTTCAACAGCAAGCCGTTGGGATAGGTGCCTTCGGTCCGGCCGGCGGCGGTCCAGAATGTGCCGTCCGAGATCAGCGCCTTCTGCTGGCCGGTGCTTTTGTCGTAGATGGCGTAGCCGCCGTTGGTGGTCTCCATGAACTGACTGGCGCCCACCGCGCCATGACTGTCGGGCGGGATGAAGCTGAAGCCACCATTGATGGCGCGGGTGTCGTATTGGGAAACGCCCTCGAAGCTCAAGGAGCTTGGCGCGCCCGACAGACCGACCGTGCCCGCCGCGCCCTTTGTATATGCACCGCCCGGCGTCACGGGCATGTCGTTCAGTCCGAGAATCTGTGCGCCGCCGTCATAGGCAAGGTAGCCGGGGTCGTTGGTTCGAGCGGTCGCGGCGGATGCCATAACGGTGAGCGCGCAAGCCGCGAGTAGCGAGGTCTTCAACATGAGTGGGTCCCCCTGAACGACGGTCACAGGCGACAAACGCCGGACACATATGTGTTGGAACCAAGGTCGCGCGGTTTCCGGATTGTGTCCAGACGGAAAAGTCACCCATTTCAGGCGTGGGGCGCGAGCATCACCGGTGGGCATTTGATCAGCGCTTTGGTCTTCGGGTTACGGCAAACGCGCGGCTTGGCCGCGACGGGCGCGACCTGTGGCGACTGAGGTGTAGCGCCAGGGCAGTTCAAGGGCTGGTCGTTGGGTGCGAGCAGGCAAGGCGCGGTCGGGATGCCGCCCCCGCCGAGGGCCAGGGCAAGAAGGGCCGCGACCATCATGACCGAAGGTCGCCGGCCCTTGGCATCATGCGCCCAGGGACTCCGGCGTCGCTCGGAACAGGTCGATGGAACCCTGGCTGACGGCCTGGGATAGCGCCGGCGCCTGGGCCAGGACCTGCTCTGAAAATACCCGAGCCAGGCCGATGCGGGTGCGCCAATAATCCTTATCGCCTTCTCCCGCCGCAATGTGTTGCGAGGCCGCCAGGGCGCCCTTGGCCAGCATCCAGCCGCCGATCACATCGCCCAGCAGTTTCAGATAGGGCGTCGCGCCGGCCAGGGCGTCCGGCTGGGCGTGACCGCGGCGTTCAAGCATCCAGCCGGTGGCCGACTGAACCGCCGCGAGGCCCGCTTCCAGCCTTGCGCCGATGGTGTGCAGCCACGCGTCGTCGGCGCTCTTGAGGGCCGATGCGGTGGGGAATATCTCCGCCACCAGCTCGCGGACCGCCTTGCCCTTGCCGATAGCCAGCTTGCGTCCCATCAGATCGATGGCCTGGATACCGTTGGTCCCTTCATAGATCGGCAGGATACGGGCGTCGCGATAGTGCTGCGCCGCGCCGGTTTCCTCGATGAAACCCATGCCGCCATGGATCTGCAGGGCGATCGAAGCGGTCTCGACCCCCATGTCCGTCGACCAGGCCTTGGCGATCGGGGTCAACAGATCCTCGCGCATCCGGGCCGCTTCCCGGTCCACCGGGTTGGCGGCGAAACGCCCCAGGTCAGCGGCGACGGCGGTGGAGAGGCACAGGCCCCTGGCCGCCTCGATCCGCGCCTTCATCAGCATCAGGCTGCGCCGCACGTCGGGGTGGTCGAACAGCCGCGAGGGCGAGGCCCCCGTCCAGGCCGACCGGCCCTGTTTGCGTTCGAGGGAAAAGGCCAGGGCCTGCTGATAGGCCCGCTCGGCGATCGCCACGCCCTGCACCCCGACCTGAAGGCGGGCGGCGTTCATCATCACGAACATCGCCGCCAGCCCCTGGTTGGGCGCGCTCACCAGTTCGGCCTTGGCGCCTTCGAACAGCATCACGCAGGTAGGCGAGGCATGGATACCAAGCTTGTGTTCGATGCTTGCCGGCCGGAGGGCGTTGGCGGCACCCAACGACCCGTCCTCGGAAACCAGAACCTTGGGAGCCAGGAACAGCGACAGGCCTCGTGAACCCACCGGGGCGTCGGGCAGCCGCGCGAGGACCAGGTGGATGATGTTTTCGGCGACGTCATGGTCGCCCCAGGTGATATAGATCTTCTGGCCAGTTAGCCGATAGCCGCCGTCGGCGTCGGGTTCGGCGCGGGTGGTGATGCCGCTTAGGTCGGACCCCGATTGGGGTTCGGTCAGGTTCATGGTGCCGGTCCATTCACCGGAAACTAGCCGCGGCAGATAGAGCGTCTTCTGCCGGTCCGTGCCATGGGCGCTCAGCGCCTCGATGGCCGCGAGCGTCAGCATCGGACACAGGCCGAAAGCCATGTTAGAGGCCTGGATCATCTCGAAGACGGCGATTTCCAGCGCCTTGGGCAGGCCTTGCCCGCCAAATCGCGGATCGGCGGAGAGGCCGTTCCAGCCGCCCTGGGCAAAGCCCTGATAGGCAGCAGCGAAACCCGGCGCGGCGCGGACCTGGCCGTTCTCGAACCGCGCGCCGGCGACGTCGCCGGGTCTGTTGAGCGGCGCGAGCACGTCGGCCGAAAACGAACCCGCCGCTTCCAGGACCGCCGCCACGGTCTCGGCGTCGGCCGCCGGGAACGCCGCCTCGAGCCGGGCGAACTCGGCCGCCTCCGTGAGGGAAAACAGCAGGTCGCGAACGGGGGCCTTGTAGCTCATGGACGATCCTTTGGGTCTTGGTCTTGTCGGCGAGGTCTATCTAGAACAGTTTAAGCGTTCGCGATAAGTCAGAGCGTGATATCAGACGCGCTTCGTCCAAAGGGTTCCACTCCATGGCGTCGCTTCGCCCCATCCGATCGCGAAGCCGGTACAATGGAGCGGCGATGAGCCTGCATTGGCTGATTGCGGCCCTGATCGTCACCAACATCAGCCTGGCTTGGTATTTCAACAGCCTGACCGGGCTACCGAAGATACCCCCGATCCAACTGCACAAATCGATCGGCATAACCGTCCTGTTGCTAAGCCTCGCGCGTCTCGCGTGGCGCGTCGCCTCGCCGCCACCCCCCTTGCCGGGATCGGTTATCGGCTGGCAACGGACGGCGGCGGGCGCGGTCTATGTGCTGTTTTATGTGGTGATGATCGGCATGCCGCTCAGCGGCTGGGCGCTGTCGTCGGCCAGCGTGATCATCCGCTTCAAGCCGATCATGCTGTTCGGCCTCATCCATTGGCCGGCGATCGCGCCTCTGGCCGGCCTGCCGCCGGCTGAGATGAAACAGGCCCACGACCGATTCACCACCGTCCATGACCTCTTGGCTCTGCTGGCCTATGCTCTGATCGTGTTGCATGTAGCCGCCGCGCTTCGGCACTTTTTCCTGCTCAGAGATGGCGTGATGGGTCGCATGGTCCCCTTCCTCCGGTCACCAGCCACATGAACCGGCGGACACTACTGGCCGCGGCCGTCACTATTCTGGCGCCCAGCGCCGCGCTCGCCGCTCCGCCGCCGGCCTGGGTGGTCGACAAGGCTGCTTCCTCGGTGCGGTTTACTGCCAGCATGGCCGGGGAAGCCTTTTCCGGCTCCTTTCGTCGTTGGGACGCCGACATCCACTTCGATCCCGCCAATCTGGCCGGTTCCAGCGTCGTGGCCAGTATCGATGTCGCGTCGGCGGCGACCGCTAACGCCGATCGCGACCAGGCCCTGCCGACGGCGACGTTTTTCAACGCCCCGGCCTTCCCCCGGGCGACGTTCGTCGCCCGGGGCTTCACCGCCCTTGGCCCAGGCCGCTATCAGGCGGCCGGTGTCCTTACGCTTCGCGGCGTCGCCAAGCCGGTGACCTTGCCCTTCAGCCTGGCCATCAATGGGACCCAGGCCCGGATGACTGGCGCGGTCGCCATCAATCGTCTCTTCTTTGGCGTCGGCCAGGGCGAGTGGAAGGCCACCGACGCGATACCCGCCGCCGTGACGGTGTCGGTCGCCCTGACCGCCCGCCGGACGCCCTGACCGCCATCGCCGCCGACATCCGGGCCGGGGCGGCGGCCCTGGCCGAAGGCGGTCTGGTGATCATGCCCACCGAAACGGTCTACGGCCTGGCGGGAGACGCGGCGGACCCCGCGGCAGTGGCGCTCATTTTCGCGGCCAAGGGCCGACCTCGGTTCAATCCGCTGATCGCCCATGTAACGGGCCTGGATCAGGCTGGGACGTTCGCCCGGCTGGACGGCCGAGCCCTCAGGCTGATTGAGGCTTTCTGGCCGGGACCCCTGACGATCGTGGCCCCATTGGGTGACTCTTCGTTGGTCTGCGACTTGGCTCGCGCGGGCCTGGACACCGTGGCGGTCAGGGCGCCGGCCCACCCCGTCGCCCAGGCGCTACTGCGGGCTTTTGGTCGGCCCCTGGTCGCGCCCTCCGCCAATCGCTCCGGCCGTCCCAGTCCCACGACCTGCGACGACGCGATCGAAGAGACCGGCGCCTTCGTGGCGGCGGCGCTGGACGGTGGCCCGTGCGCCCTGGGCCTGGAATCGACGGTGGTGGCGCTGCTGGACGGTCCGCCCCGTCTTCTGCGTCCTGGCTCGGTGACGCGCGTCGAGATCGAAGCCTTGATTGGCCCCCTGGCCGAGGCCGAGGCCGACGCTGGTCGATCCCCAGGCCGCATGACCCGGCATTATGCGCCGGCGGCGCCTGTTCGGCTGGACGCCGCCTTTCCTGTGGCCGGGGAAGCCTTTCTCGCCTTCGGCGCGGCCCCTGAAGGTCCTGGCGTCTTCAACCTCAGCCCGACCGGCGATCTCACCCAGGCGGCGGCCAATCTGTTCGCCCTGCTCCGCGCCGCCGATCGCGCAAGCCCCACGGCCATCGCGGTGGCGCCCATTCCGGAGGCGGGTCTGGGCGAGGCCATCAATGACCGACTACGCCGCGCCGCCGGGCAGGTGGGATGACGGCGACCGCCGCGCCGCATAGGATTGCAAGATGACCTCCGCCGTCTATCCCGAGGCTCTGGATCGCCTGAAGGCCGCGCTTGGCCCCGCCGGCTGGAGCGAAGACCCCGACCGCCTCGCCCCCAAGCTGGTGGAATGGCGTGACCGTTGGCGTGGAACCACTCCGCTGTTGGTCCTGCCGGCCGACACCGCCCAGGTGGCGGCGGTCATCGGGATCTGCGCCGGGGCGGGCGTGGCGGTAACGCCCCAGGGCGGCAACACCGGACTGGTGGGCGGACAGATCCCTCAGGGCGAGATCCTGCTGTCCACCGAACGGTTGCGGGCCGTGCGCGATATCGACCGGCTGGACGATGTCATGGTGGTGGAAGCTGGTGTTACTCTCGCTGAGGCCCATGCCGCCGCCTTGGCTGTGGGGCGGCGGTTTCCGCTGGATCTGGCCTCCGAAGGCTCGGCCACGATCGGCGGCCTGATTTCCACCAACGCCGGTGGAACGGCCGTGTTGCGCCACGGAACCATGCGCGGCCTGGTGCTCGGCCTCGAGGCGGTCCTGCCCGAGGGGCAAATCTGGAATGGTCTGAAGCGGCTGCGCAAGGACAATACCGGCTATGATCTCAAGCAGATGCTGATCGGAGCCGAGGGCACCCTGGGCGTGGTCACCGCCGCGGCCTTGAAGCTGGCGCCGTTGCTGGCCTCCCGGGCCGTCGCCCTGGTCGCGGTGACGACACCTGGTCACGCGATCGACCTTCTCGTCCGGGCCAGGGACGAGACGGGCGGCGAGGTCGAGGCTTTCGAACTGATCAGTCGCCTTGGCGTGGAACTGGCTATCCGCAATCTACCAGGCGTGCGCGATCCCCTCGAAACCCTGACGCCCTGGGTGGTGTTGATCGAGATCGCCAGCGCCAGGGTCGGCGCCGCCGAGGCGTCGTTGGGGCGCCTGTTGGCCGCCGCCTTCGAAGACGGCTTGATCGCCGACGCCGCCGTCGCCCAGAGCGAGGTTCAAGCCAGGGCTTTCTGGGCGCTGCGTGAGGGTCAGTCAGCCGCCCAAAAACCAGAGGGACCAGCCTGGAAACACGATGTATCGGTTCCTATCTCCCGCATCGCCGTCTTTCTTGAAACCGCTTCAAGCGACCTGGAGACGAGTTTTCCCGGCGTGCGCGTCGATGCCTTCGGCCATGTGGGTGACGGTAACATCCATTTCGACGTTCTGGCGCCCGTGGGTGGCGACCATGTCGCCCACGCCGCGAGCCGGGACCAGGGCGCGCGGCTGGTGCACGACCTGGTGGTGTCCCTGGGCGGTTCGATCAGCGCCGAACACGGCCTGGGGTCGATGAAGACGGCCGAGGCTCTGCGCTACAAGACCCCGGTGGAAGTGGCCGCGCTCAGGGCGCTGCGTTTGGCCCTCGATCCACGCCGCATCATGAACCCGAGAGTTCTATTTTAGGAGACACCCATGGCCTATGAGCCGTTCAATCTGAAGGGCCAGGTGGCCCTGGTCACCGGCGGCAATCGAGGCATCGGCCTTGGCATGGTCCGGGCGCTCGCCCAGGCCGGGTCCGATGTCGTGATCTGGGGGTCAAACGCCAGCCACAATCTGGCCGCCCAGGGTCAGCTCGACACTCTGGGCGTGCGGGTCCTCGCGCAACAGGTCGATGTATCTGACGAGGCCGCAGTGGTGGCGGCCATGGCTGAAGCGGTGGTGGCCATGGGCCGCGTCGACACTGTGATCGCCAACGCTGGCATCGGCGCCGGCGCTAGGTCGTTTTCGGAAATGACCGTGGAAATCTGGCGACGCAACATGGCGGTCAATCTTGAGGGCGCGTTCTTCACCTGCCGCGAGGCTTGCAGGCACATGGTCGCCCGGGCCCAGGCCGGCGATCCGGGCGGCTCGATCGCCGTCACCTCGTCCCTGGCCGCCATTGATGGCGCGGCCCGCAATGAGGCCTACGCCGCCACCAAGGGCGGTGTGATCGCCATGATCAAGGCCATCGCCGTCGAGCACGCCCGCTGGGGCGTGCGGGCCAATGCCATTCTGCCAGGCTGGATCGCCACCGATATGACGGCCGGCTCCCAGGCCTCGACAGTGTTCAATGAGAAGGTGATCTCGCGGGTCCCGATCCGTCGCTGGGGCGAACCCGAGGACTTCGGTGGGATCGCCGTCTATCTGGCGTCCAGCGCCTCGAAATATCACACTGGCGACACCTTCCTAATCGACGGCGGCTACGCCATTTT
>JAYVYH010000024.1:0-5553 GCA_043784385.1 Caulobacteraceae bacterium
CGTCAGCGGCGTGTTCGACGTGCAGTTCGACGGGCAGATTCATGTGCTCAACGGAACCAATGTCATCACCAACGAAGGCACGTTCAAGAAGTCGGCGGGCGGCGGCGGGGCCGCCATCGCCCCGGCCTTCAACAACACCGGCACGGTGGACGTGGAAAGCGGCGCGCTGGTGTTCGGAGGCCCGGTCACCCAGTACGCCGTGGGTTCCACCACCTTAACCGGCGGCAAGTGGATCGCCGGCCCCGCCGCCTCGCTGCAGTTCACTCAGGGCGGCCTAGTGGGCATTCTCACCAACAATGCCGACGTCACCCTGTGGGGCGTGGGTTCTGATTTCGGCCTGATCAACAGCTTGACGACTAACAACGGCGCGCTGCGAATCCTCGGCGGACGCAGCTTCACTACCGCCGGCGCCTTCACCAACGCCGGCACGCTGCAACTTGGCGGCGGCGTCTTTGACGGGTCAAGCCTGACCAATGCGGCGGCTGGCTCGGTGCTCGGCTTCGGGGCGCTCAACCAAGCGGTCGCCAACGCCGGAACGATCGAAGCCAATGGCGGCGCCCTGGTGCTCGGCGGCGGGATCAGCGGATCCGGAGCTATGAAGATTGACGCCGGGGCGAAACTCGAGGTCGCCGGTTCGATCGCCTCCAGCGAAACGACCCTGTTCAATGGCCCCGGCTCGATCCTGCAACTCGACCAGGCGAACAGTTTCGCGAGCACGATCTCGGGGTTCGGTTTGAGCAACCTGATCGATCTGCATGGCGTCAACGCCACGTCGGCGACACTGGCTGGCTCGACCCTGACCGTGACCAAAAGCGATCTATCGACATTCACCCTGACCCTGTCCGGAAGCTATACCGGCCGGACTTTCGCCGTACAGGGCGACGGCGCCGGCGGCTCGTGGATATCGGTCAGTGGCGTAACGACGACGGGCATTGATTCCCTGATCGGAGGCGCTGCCGACGACCTTGTGGTGGCGACAAATAGGACCCTCAGCGTTCACGACCAAATTGATGGCGCCGGCGGGCTGAACACCCTTCGCCTTGTCGGCGGCGGCACGTTCGACATGCGGGCGCCAACCACGCTCGCCAACATTCAGCTCATACAGGCGACCGAGGGCGCCGGTGCGGCGCTGCCGAAGATCTATCTGCGGTCGGGCCTGAACGTCACTCTGAACCTGGCCAGCAGCGCCACGGCCGGTCACGGCGCGACCATAATCGGCGCCGCCGACTCCAGCGTCATCAATCTGGGCAATGGCAAGGACACCGTCACGCTGGGCAGCGCCAACGAGACGGTTCACGGCGGTGGTGGCATCGATACCTTCATCGTCGATGGCGTCACTGTCGGCGCCACCATCGACGGCGGCACGGGCGCCAGCATATTGGCCGTGACCCCAACCCTGGCCGGCGGCTCTACCGTCATGGGCGCCAGCATCACCAACATCCACAGCGTGCTGCTGAAGAAGGCCGCCGTTTTCACCGCCAACGCCACCGCCAATCTGGTGATCACCGGCAGCAGCGCCGGCGACACGATTACCGCCGGCGGCGCGGCCCAAACTCTGACGGGCCTGGCCGGGGCCGACACCCTGATCGGCTACGTCGGCGGCGGCGATACGTTCATGGATACAAGCACTGGCCTCAATGGCGATGCGATCAGCAACTTCGCCGCCGCGGGGGACGCCATCGTCGTCACCAACATCAAGTTCGTCGGCGCCACGGTCGCTTATGCCGGCCACACCCTGACCATCGCCAATGGCGCGACGACCACGGCCATCACCCTCAACGGCGGAACCTTCTCGGCGAGCGATTTCCACTTGAGCGTCGGCGCCAAGGGGGCGGCGCGGGTGATCTACACCGGCCCCACGCCCACCGCCGTTCATCAGTTCGCCGAGGCGATGGCGGGGATGGTGACGGCCTCGGCTGGCGCGGCCATGGCGTCGGCGGCCGCGACGCAGGTTAACCAATCCCTGCTGGCCTCGCCCACGGCGGCCTTGGGCGGCTGAGGCTGTCCGCGGACGGTTTGAAAGGATCGCCGCGGACGCGCGTTTCGACGTTTGTTCCTGGTTTGTTTTGTCGTAAAGTCGGGTCCTAGCTGGCGCTTGCCTCAGACAGGGACTTTCATATGGCAGACGACCTGATCTTCTACACCAACCCCATGTCGCGCGGTCGGATCGCCCGCTGGATGCTGGAAGAGGTTGGCGCGCCGTATCGCACCGAGCTTCTGGAGTATGGGACAACCATGAAGGCGCCCGGCTATCTGGCCATCAACCCCAAGGGCAAGGTTCCCGCCATCCGGCATGGCCAGACCGTGGTCACCGAGGGCGCGGCGATCTGCGCCTATCTGGCCGACGCTTTCCCAGCGGTGGGCCTGGCGCCGCCGCCCGCCGAACGGGCCGCCTATTACCGCTGGCTGTTCTTCGCCGCGGGCTCGGTCGAGGCGGCGGTTACCAACAAATCCCTTGGCTTTGAGGTTCCGGCTGGCCGCGAGATGATGGCTGGCTATGGTGACTTTGCGCAGGTCATGGACGTTCTGGACGCTGCGGTTTCGAAGTCCGACTTTATCGCCGGCGACGCCTTCAGTGCCGCCGATGTCTATTTCGGCTCGCAGATCGGCTGGGGTCTGCGGTTCAATTCGATCGATAAACGTCCGGCGTTCGAAGCCTATTGGGCACCTATCAGCGACCGTCCGGCCGCGATCCGCGCACGCGAGATCGACGGTGCCCTGATCGCCGCGCAAGCGGGCAAGCAGGCCTGACGCTCAACCCGCGAGCGCCGCGCGCCATGAGGCGGTCAGGTCGTCCAACTGTAGGCGTGCCGGTGACCGGGCGCCTCGATCAGTTCGACAATCATGTTAAGGGGCGTAACAAAGAATTGAATGCGCCTTCCGCCATAGGCGATTGCGGGTTTGGGCTCGCTAGTGGCGATACAGCCCTCTTCGGTCAGGGATTCGGCGGCGATTTCGAGGTTCTCGACCAGATAGGCCACGTGATTGAGTATCGCTTTTTGGTTCTTCAGGGCAGCCTTCACGGGGCTGGCGTCCCCCGACGGCTGCAGTAGCTCATAGCAGAGGCCGTGGGCGTCGGCGCCGAACTGCAGTAGTACGCCATTGACCGGATCGTCGAATTCGGCTGACCATTTGCGTACGCGGAGAGCCGACCTCAAGAATGCCCGGCCCTCCGCCAGATCCGTCACCACCAGTCCGATATGGTCGAAAATCATCTCCACCCCTCGCCCTGACCGACCCGGATCATCCCCGTCCATCGACGGCTCCGGTCTAGCGCAAACATGTCGCGCACTCGCCCAACTTCAGTCGTCCACAGGCGTGCGATGAAAGGCGCGTACGAGCGGAAGCATGATCTCCGTGGAGTCTGGGTTGTCGAGCGGCACCAGCGAGGCGGTCTGGTCGGTGACGACGCGCGGCAGCCTGGCAACATTGACCGAAACCCACCGCATCGACCGCGACAAGTCACTCGCCAGCACCTCGCCCGCCGCCTTGGCCATCGCATATTCGGTCATCTCCTTGGGACGATTTTCAACGGCCACCGACGAGGGGTAGAACACCCGGACGGCGGTCTCCATGTCGTTGTAATAGGCGCATAGCCGGTAAAATCCATCGACATAAATGTCCTGAAAGACCCTCACACGCTCGGGCGAATAGACATGGCCGCCACCGAAAATCATCGACGCCGCGAAATAGTAGACGTGTGTGGGCGCCGCCATATGTCCGAGCTGGCTCGCGGGATCCCTTGACGCATCGAACCCCAGCGTCTGACAACGTCCACCCTCGCCAATGATCTCCGCCGCCACGCGCCTGGCGTCCGCCTCTCCCACCTAATAGGCTATCGATACCTCGGCTCCGCCGGCCGCGGCGATCTCGGCACCACCTCGCCAATTCCTCGCGATCCGCCGATCACCAGCACCCTCTGGCCGCCGAGGACGGTGGGCTCGATCAAGCCGCGGATCTCGGCGCAGGTTGGCTGATCGATCGGCGGGTGGCGCAGAAGCGCCTTGATCTCGCCCGCCCAGCCGTCACCCTCGATCACCAGGGTCAACAGTCGGAACGACCGTTCAACCGCCGTGACTTGGAACGACAGGGTTGAACTGGGCCGGGTCACACGCTTGGCCTTTAGCGACCAATAGATCGAGTTTCGCCCCGGGCAGGCCATGCCGACGATGGTCGAGGTCTTGGCCAAGCCGTCGGTGGCCAGCGGACCGATCGCCGCCGCCAGTCGCGGGAACATCGTCTCGATGGCGGCAATATCCCCGCCGATGTCGATGCGCCCGCTCGAGCGTTCGGCTTCTTCCAGATCCAGAACCTCCGCATCGCGGCGGCCAAGATCGTAGGTGGGCCAATCGGAGCGATCGGTGGTGTGGGATCGACCGTCTCCCCGAGTCTAGCGATCACCCGCATTCGTCGGCTGGTAGAACCCTCGATCCGCGCGATTATCCGATCATTCTTGACCAGCAGATCGAGATTGATGTCTTCGCCGACGGCGATGAAGCGATCGAAGCTGACTTCGATCGACGCCAAGCCGCGGAGATCGTGATCCCGAGCGATGGTTTCAAGCGACCAGAGCACCGTGTGCATGCCATGCACGACCATGGCACCCGCCTGTGTCCGGCGGCTCAGCACCGGATCCATGTGCATGCTGTTCCAGTCGCCCGAAAGTCGGGCAAAGCTTGATTTGTCCAGCTCGGTGAACTTGCGGGTAAAATTCGTCATCGGCGCGAGAGCTCGAAAAGAAATCTAGAAGGCCTTGTAGACGATGTCGGGCGCCGGCGCGTTTAGCAGCAGCGTAACTACCGTGGTGAGGACCACCAGCGCCGTCAGTTGCGCGGTCCTGACGTAGCGGGACCTGACCACCGGGTTTCCGCCCCGGGTCACGGCCAGGATGGCCGGTCGGGACATCTCACGCGCGGCCAGGGCAATCGTCGCGATGGCATAGATCACCAACGCCGAAAGTCCAAGCGCCAGAGGACCCATGGCGCGGGCGATAACCGCGATCTGGGTCCAGGTCGACCAGAACCACAGTTGGGTGAAGGCGAACCAGGTGAAGTTCAGCCCGCGCGTGCACGCCTTGTAAAACTCCCCGGCCGCTAGCGCCCGATAGCCCTTGGGTGTCAGCCACTGCTGCATCGTCACCTGATAAAGCTGGTTAGCCGCAACGCCGCCTCCGGTCAGGAGACCGAAGACCAGAAATTCCGTCGTCTGGCCATGCCAGACGCCGACCAGGAAGAAGGTCACGAAAAGGCCGGCCACCGATACATAGCGGACCAGCCTGGGTGCGGTTACATGCGCCATGCCCTGCATCATCAACGGATTGTAAACGTAGGTGCGCAACCATCCCGACAAGGTCATATGCCAGCGACCCCAGAATATGATCACGTTCTCCGAAGAAAACGGCCGGTTGAAGTTCTCCGGCAATTCGATCCTGAAAAACCGGGCCACGCCGATCACCACGTCGGTATAGCCGGAGAAGTTGAAATACAGATAAACCGGGTAGACGGCGGCGATCAGCGCGCCGCTGGTGACGCGATCGACGATGAGCAGCCCCGG
>JAYVYH010000025.1:0-15353 GCA_043784385.1 Caulobacteraceae bacterium
GACCATCGCGGTCAGGGATTAGCCGCCGCCCTGACCCGGTTGGTGACACGCCGCATCCAGGCGCGCGGCGAGACGGCGTTCCTGCATGTGATGGCCGACAACACAGGCGCCTTGGCGCTCTACGAGGCGCTGGGTTTCGTCCGGAGGCGAGAGATGAGCGTCATCGCCCTGGTGGCGGTCGCCTGACGACACCGTGATTCCGCGAGTTCGGCTGTACTTCAGGGTCGGGTATCGGCAACGCCCCCATCGACCCTTACGAAACCATCTATGGTCATTTAGATATGACCAGTCGCTTGAAGGCGACCAGTTGTCGTCCGTCCAATCCTTCACCACCACCGAGTTCAAGGCCAAGTGCCTCGATATCGTCGACCAGTTGGCGGCGCGGAAATTCACGCGCGTCACTGTGACCAAGCGGGGTAGAGTGGTGGGTGTTCTCACCCCTCCCGACACGGACGAAACAGCGGTGCGCCAGCTTTACGGGTCGATGCGCGTTTCGGTTATTCTGCCCCCCGACTTCGATCTCACGGCCCCGGTCCTCCACGAGCCCTTCCTGGCCGAAACCGGCGCCTTGCACGGATGAGCGCGGGCGGTGTCCTGCTGGATACCTTCGCGATCATCTGGCTGGCCATTAGCGCGCCGATCGAGGACGTAGCCCTGGCGGCGATCATTAAGGCCGGCCTCGGCGATGGGGTGTTTGTTTCGCCGATTTCCGCCTGGGAGATCGGACTGTTGAGCCGTTCCAAGGCCGGGCGCGGCATAGCGTTTCTGCCGGAACCTCTGCACAGCCACCCGGCGGACCGGTTGATCATCGCGACCGCGCGGCATCTTGGAGTGCCCATCGTCACGCGGGACTCCAGGATCATCGCCTATGGGGTGGCTGGACACACGTCGGTGGTGGTCTGCTGATCAGCCCGGATCGGCGAGGCTCTTGAAGAACACCGTGGTGTCGCAGGGCCGGCCGTCGGGCCACAGCGCGTAGTCGGGGATCACCCCGACCCGGACCCAGCCAAGCCGCGCATATAGCCGCCCGGCGTCGCCGCCAGTAACGGTGTCGAGCACCAGCAGGGTCTTGCCGGCAGCCAGCGCGGCGGCTTCGGCCGCGCGCATCAGGGCCTCGCCGAGACCCCGTCGCCGGGCGTCGCCATGCACCAGCATCTTGGCGACATCGGCCCGGTGCGGCTGGTTCTCCGGCCCAGCGAGCACCACCTGCACAGTCCCGACGATCCGGCCGTCCGCCTCAGCCGCTAGCAGGATGCGGTCGCCTTTTGCCACCCCCTCGACCACATCTCCCCAGAACGCCTTGGCCCGTTCGCGGCTCAGCGGCGACATGAAGCTCACAGATGCGCCGCGCTCGACACAGTCGATCAGCACGCCCGTCAACTCCCCGATGGCCGCCCCGGCGGACGGTCCGTCGAGAACACGGACAACGGCGGCATCCCTGACCATGGCGTCAGGGCTTGCGCGCCGCCGCCGTGGCGTCGCGGATCGGCTTGAATTCCGAGCCGGCGGGCCAGCCGGGCCAATCGGTGGAATTGGCGAGGTAGCCGCCGAGGGCATGATAGACTTCCAGATCAGCCGCGGCGCCGCTCAGGTCCCAGTCGGCGCGCCATTCGTCTGCTGCCTGATGATATCGATCGGCGACATAGTCCCTGTGCGCCGCCTCGCCGGCCGCCACGCCGCCGCTCACCAGTTCGAGCCCCGCGGTGGTGGTGATCGCCGGCACGCCGACCTTGGCCAGCGAGAAGTGATCGGCGCGGTAGAAGCTGCCCTCCTCCAGGTGAGCGTCATGGGTGTAGTGGCGGCCCTGGGCGGTCAGAAACCGCGCCACCAGGCCATCTAGGTCGGCGTCGCCCTTGCCCCGAGTGGCGAGATCCCGCGCCGGGCCGGCGACGTTCATCACATCGAGGTTCAGCAGGGCGACGGTGGTGGCTAGAGGCGTGATCGGATGGGCGGCATAGTATTCCGAGCCCAGCAGACCCTTCTCCTCGGCGGTCAGCGCCATGAAATAGACCGTCCGTTCCGGGGCGGGATCGGCCTTGAACACCCGCGCCAGCTCCAGCACCCCGGCCACGCCCGAGGCGTTGTCCACGGCGCCGTTGTAGATGGTGTCGCCCTTGGTATCGGGCAGGCCCACACCCAGATGATCCCAGTGAGCGCTGAACATCACCGCATCGCCCGGACGGCTGGCGCCGACGATCTTGCCGACGATGTTGTGGCTGACGATGGTCGATGTGGTCACCACATAGTCGGCGGAGAAGGTCGCTCCGGCCAGCGGAACCGGCATGAAAGCCAGCGTGCGGGCGCGGACTTTCTCCGCTTCGAAATCGAGACCGGCGGCCTTGAACAGCGCCACGGCCACGTCCCGCTGGATCCAACCTTCGATCAGCGGGTGCAGGGCGGCCGGATCAGGCCGGACGATATCGAACTGGGGGGCGCTGTTGGAGTTCTTGACCGTGTTCCAGCCGTAGGCGGCCGGTACAGTCTCGTGGACGATTAGCATACCCACCGCCCCGCGCTTTGCGGCCTCGGCGTATTTGTAGGTCCAACGGCCATAGAGAGTCATCGACTTGCCGTCGAAACGGCCGAACAGCGGGTCCTTCAGGTCCATCTCGAAGTCCGGGTCATTGACCAGGACCACGGCGATCTTGCCCTTCAAGTCATATCCTTTGAAGTCGTCCCAACCACGCTCCGGGGCGCTGACCCCATAACCGATGAATACCAGCGGCGCGTCCTTCACCGAGACGTGGGCTGTCGGAACAAGGCTGTGGACCACGATTTCCTGAAGTTCCTTCAGGGGCTGAGCGTGGCCCCCGACGTTGAAGCCCACCACGATCGGCCCCGGGGTCTCAAATCGGCGCAAGGGCACGGCCTGAGTCCAGCCGCCGTCGTCGCCGCCAGGGGTCAGGCCCAGCGCCTTGAACTGGCCGGACACATAGGCGACCGTCTTGTCCTCGCCGGGTGTCGCCGGTCCCCGACCCTCGAAGGCGTCGGAAGACAAGACCCGGATGTGTTCGGACAGCTTGGCGGGATCGACGGTCGCGGCGCCAGCCACCGTCACTGCGGCCAACCAGACGGCGGCGGCCGCCAACATCTGTTTCATAGCTAAACTCATCGATTACAACCTTGAACTCAGGATGGCGCGACCCGCTCGAGCAGCACAACGGGCTTACCCTTGTAGGGACTTTCGGCGAAAGATCGGAAGCCCAGCTTGCCGGCCAAAGCCAGGGAGGGCGCGTTGTGCGAATCGATCATGCACACCGTTCGGCACGCGCCCAACACGGAGTCGGTCCAGGCCAGCATCGCCTCCGTGGCCTCCCGCGCGAATCCCTGGCCGTGCGCCCAGGACGCCAGCACCCAGCCGCCCTCCGGCGTTCCGATCAGGCTGGGCTCGATCTCGCGGCGAAACTCGGCCAGCCCCACCTCTCCGACGAACCGCCCGGTGGCGGTCTCGCGAACCGCCCAATAGCCGTAGCCCATCAGCGGCCAGAGACCGCCGTAGCGCAACAACCGCGCCCACACTTCTTCGGAGGTCGAGAGCACGCCGCCGAAATACTTCACCACCACCGGGTCGCGCCAGGTGTCGAGCAGATCCTGGTAGTCGGAGGTTACATGCGCCGCCAGTGTCAGGCGCGCGGTGGTCAGCACCGGGCAGACGCGACCCTGGCTCAAGCCTTCGACTCCTCGGCCTCGGGCACGCTGAGCAGGAAGTGTCCGCGCAGGGCCGCCACCGGCGAGGCGCGATGGTCCTGCCAAGCCTCGACATGCACATTGGCGATCCGTCGGCCGATCTTGCGCACATCGGCCCGGGCATAGGTGGTCTGGGCGCGGCCGGGACGCAGGTATTCGATGGTCACGTCGATGGTCTTGGGCTGGCGGCGCAGCGGTTCGAGAACCGCCAGCTGGCAAAGAGCCGTCATTTCCAGAAACGCCCCGATCACCCCGCCGTGCAGGGCCGGAATCATCACATTGCCCACCAGATGCGGCGCGAACGGCAAGATGGCGGTCATTTCGTCGCCGGCCAGTTCGGCGGTCATGCCAAGAAACTTCATATAGGGGATGGCGGCCAGCATGGCGGCCAGACGCTCCTCGCGGTCCTGGCTCATGTGCCGGAGCTTTCCGCGATCTGGCCGCCCTGCGCGGGTCGGGGTCCGGTGAAGGCGAAGGCGGCCTGGACGGTGGCGATCGGGTTGGCCTCGTCGTCCTCGTAGGCCGTGGCGCGCACGAAGGCGATCGAGCGGGTCAGTTTGTAGCAACGGGCCAGGGCGATCACCTCGCGCCGGGGCTCCGCCGGGCGCATGTAGTCGATACGCAGGTCCAGGGTGGCCATGCCGAACTCCATAAACCCGCCGTCGGCGGCGATCACCGCGCACGACACCGACAGCCCGCAGACGTGGTCGAGCAGGGTGGTGATCACGCCCCCCGCCATCACCCCGGTGTCAGGATCGCCGACCAGATCCTCCCGCCAGGGCACGGCCATCGCGGCGCCGGACGGGTCCACCGAAACCAGCCGGAAATTGAGGGCCGCCGCCTGCGGGGTGTTGGTCGCCATGCGGGCGCCGAGCATAGCCATGGCCTGTGGGTCGAAAGTCATGCATCGCTTATAGGGACAATCCGCGCCTCGCGCCTATATCGAGGGTCGTGATCAAGCCCGAATCCCTGCTTTGCCCGCGCCCCGCCGGGCTGTATTGCCCGCCCGGCGACTTCTATATCGACCCGACGCGGCCGGTGGAGCGGGCGGTGATCACCCACGGCCACGCCGACCACGCCCGGGCCGGCCATGGCGTGGCGATCGCCACGCCGGAAACCCTGGCCATCATGGGGGTTCGCTATGGCGCGAACTTCGCCGGCCGGGCCGAGGCCCTGCCTTATGGCGAGACCATCACGCGCGACGGCGTGGAGATCAGTCTGGCGCCGGCGGGCCACGTGCTGGGCTCTGCCCAGGCGGTGGTGCGGTGGAAAGGTCTGACCGTGGTGGTCAGCGGCGATTACAAGCGTCGGCGCGATCCCACCTGTCCGCTGTTCGAACCCGTGCCTTGCGACGTGTTCGTCACCGAGGCCACCTTCGGCCTGCCGGTTTTCCGCCATCCGCCCGACACCGGCGAGATCGCCAGGCTGCTACAGTCGGTCGCCCAGTTCCCCGACCGCTGCCACGTGGTCGGAGCCTACAGCCTCGGCAAATCTCAACGTGTGATCCGCCTGTTGCGCGAGGCCGGCTGGGATCGGCCGCTCTACGTTCATGGCGCGCTGGAAAAGCTCAACGATCTCTACCAGCGGTTCGGTGTCGATCTCGGCCCCCTGGCCCCCGCCACGGGCGCGACCAAGGTCCAGTTGGCCGGCCAGATCGCCATCGCCCCACCGTCAGCTCTGACCACCCCGTGGGCGCGGCGGTTCCCCGATCCGGTCGATGCGTTCGCCTCTGGCTGGATGCGCATCCGCGCCCGCGCCCGGCAGCAGGGGATTGAACTGCCGCTGATCCTCTCCGACCATGCGGATTGGGACGAACTGACCGCCACCATCGAGGAACTCCATCCCAGCGAAGTCTGGATCACCCACGGCCGCGAGGAAGCCCTGGCCCGGTGGTGCGGTCTGACGGGAATTCCGGCCCGCGCCCTGGCGCTGGTGGGCTATGAGGACGAGGGGGACTGATCGAGGCTGAGAGTGTCCCGCAACGCCGCCGCCACCTCGGCGGTGACGGCTCCCCAGTCGCGGGGCGCCGGCGCGCGGAACAGGCGCATGGTGGGGTACCAGGGGCTGTCGGCCCGCGCCATCAGCCAGCGCCAATCGGGAGCGTGAGGCAGCATCACCCACACCGGCTTGCCCGCCGCGCCGGCCAGGTGGCCGACAGCGGTATCGACGGTAAGCACCAGATCCAGGCCGTCCATCACCGCCAGAGTGTCCTCGAAATCCGCCAGCTCCGGGCCGAGATTGACCAGTGGCGCACGGCCGAAATACCCCCCGACCTGCGTAACCGCCGGGCCTTTCTGCAAGGAGACGAACGTCACGCCATCGAGACCGGTGATCGCGCCGAGGCCACTAAGGGCGACCGATCGGTTGCGATCGTTGCGGTGGGTCGGACGGCCAGCCCAGACCAGGCCGACGCGCCGCGATCCCGGCGCAACCAGCTCGTCCAGCCGCGCGCGCCAGGCCGCGGCCCGGGCAGGATCGGCTCGCAGATAGGGGACCGGGGCCGGGATGGCCTCCAGTCGCACGCCGGCCAGCCCCGGCAGGGTGCTCAGGGGGCAGACGGCGATACAGCCCGAGGCTTGGACCCAGGCGTCGAACAGCTTCACGCCAGGCGCGATCTGGGCAAGCAGCGGCTGCATCTCGCGGCTGGCGGCGATTACCAGATCGCCGCAGCGCTTGCGCGCCCAGGGGATGAAACGGGCAAACTGCACACCGTCGCCAAAGCCCTGGTCGGCGACCAGCAGGAGCCGTCCCTCGGATAGGGGCGCGCCATCCCAGGTCGGCAGGTCGAGGCCAGGGGTCAGGGGCGGCACGCCGGCCAGCCGCCAGCGCCACTCATATTCCCTCCAGCCGCGCGCTAGGTCGCCGACCAGCAGCGACGCTTCGGCCAGGCCGAAATGTGCGCCTGGCAGCTCCGGCGCCAGGGCGATCGCCCGTTCGGCGCTGGCGATGGCTTCGGTTGGCTCCAGACGCTCGTAGCGCAACACCGACAGATTGGAGTGGGCCAGGGCGTCGGTCGGGTCCCCGGCCACGGCCTTCAGACCGGCCGCCAGCGCCTCGTCGTGGCGCCCTAGCAGGCGGTAGATCTCGCACAGGTTGCGGAAGAAATAGGCAGGCGGCGAGCCGGCCTCGACCGACTGCTCCATCAGCCGCGCGGCGTCGTCGATCCGCCCCTCCCGTGCGGCGATCATGCCCTGTTCATGCAGCGCCTCGCCGCTCGGCGCCTCGATGGCGGAGGCGTCACCGTTCACGCCGCCGCCTCCAGGCCCTCGACGACATAGCCCAGGCGGTCGATCGCCGGCCGCAGGATCGGCACGATCGAGGCCATGTGCTTGACATAAGGCCGGTAGCGGTAGCGCGAGCGGTCATGGAGCGGTTCGGTGACCTGGGCGTAGCTGGCGGTGCGGGCGTAGCGGCGGTTCTGGGTGAAGTCGACGCAGGCCGGATCGAAGTCCTCGCCGATGAAGCTCAGCATCCTTCTGATGCTCCCCTCCTGGTCGCCGACGATATCCTCGTAGCGCACCGGCAGGTAGCGCATCGGCATATCGGTCCGGTAGTGGGCGATCAGGTCGGCGATCAGCGAATAGTGGCGCGCGGTAGTCTCCAGGTCGTAGGCGCAGCAGAAGCCGTGGGTCAGTTGGTTGGAGAACACGCTGAGCACCACGTCCAGCGGGTGGCGGATCAGATGCAGGATCGGGGAGGCCGGGAACAACAGGGCGATCAGCCCCAGGTGGGTTTCGTTCAGCGGCATCTTGTCCGTGAACCAGCGGGCTCCGGGAGTGATCACGCCGGCCTGGCGCGCCCGTTGCAGATAGTAGTCACGCAAGTTGTCCAGCCCCTCGCGCTGGTCGCCCATCCACAGTTCGCACAGGGCGTCGGGATAGGTCAGGGGGCTGTTCAGCATCCGCTGGGCCAGGCCGGTGATGTCGTGGATGAACGGCAGCTCGTCGCCGGCAGAGATGGCCGGATGGGCGGTCAGCGTCTGTTCGACCAGGGTGGTGCCCGAGCGCGGGAAACCGATGATGAAGATCGGCTGGGGGCTGTCCGTCTTGACCGAAGCGCGCGGGGTGACGCGCATCCGCTTGGCGGTGAAGAAGCCGGCGACCCGCGACACCGTCTCGTTCGCTTGAGCCGCCATATAGACCATGCCGCTAGTCTCACGCACCAGCCGCTTGCCCTCGACGAAAGCCGCCCAGGCGTCGTCGTGGCGGCCCATCTGGTCGAGCAGCCGGCCCTTTTCCAGCAGTTCGCCAGGGCCCATGACGCCGTCCTGGCGCTGGGCGGCGATCGCATCAAGCACGCCGAGCGCCTGCTGATAGGCCTTGCGGCGGCCGAACAGCACCGCGCGCGACAGCAGCAAGCTCTGGGCGTCCGGCGCCAGCACCTCGGCGCGGTCCAGCAGATCAGCTGCTGTGTCGAACTGGCGGTCGGCCTCCTCCAACCGCGCCCAGCCGAGCACGGTCTGCAGGATGTCCGGCGCCGCGGCGATCGATTCGCGATAGAGGTCGCGCGCCTCCACCATTTTGCCCTGGGCCTTGAGGTTCCAGGCCAGGTTGGCCAGCAGCACGGCGTCGCGGCCCTCGGCGAGCTCCAGCGCCCGGCGGTAGTGGTATTCGCCGATCTGCGGGCGGCTCAGCTCGGTCATCACCATGCCCATCAGGTGATGGGCCTGGGCCATCTCCGGGGCGATACGGACGGCGTTGCGGGCATGAACCTCGGCCTCGGCCAGCATGCCGCGGCCGAGCAGCTGCAGGGTCAGCTCGTTGGTGGCCCAGAAGTCATTGGGATAGAGCGCCACCAGCCGGCGGATCAGGATCAGGGCGGCAAGCGGCCGCCCTTCCAGCCGGATGCGGTAGAGCAGACCCAGCGCCTGAGGTTGTCCGGGCGCCAGTTCGAGCACGTCGAGGCAGAGCGCCGTCGCCTCTTCCAGCCGACCAGCGTCGAAGGCGGTGCCCGCCTGCTCCGCCAGCGGCGCGACGTGCCGCGCGGCGGCCGTGACCACCTTCAGCGACAGGTCCTGGCCGCAGCATCGCACCGCGCGAAGGCCGCTGCTGCAGGGGCAAAGGCTAGGGTCGTTGGGTCCAATATCAGTCACGCGTAGCTCCGGTTCAGACGACGTCCCTACCTGCCCCGGGCCGCCGCGGGAAGGAAGATGCCGGTTACATCCCCCTGGCCAGCAGGCTGACCAGGGCCCCGGGCTTGGCCTCGGGCGTGGCGGTTAGCATCGCCGAGGACGACGCGCCGCCCAGGGAGGCCATGGACTGGCTGAACAGTGACACGGCGGCGGCCGGGGTGATGGCCGGGGCGGCGGCGACGGTGATCGCGATGGTATTTATCGGCGCCGTGCCGCCCACGCCGTCGTTGGCCGCGACGGTGATGGTGTCGCTGGCGGCGGCGGCGCTGGCGTAGCCCAGGCTCGCAAGGTCGGTGTTGACCACGTCCAGCTGGCCGGTGATCACCAGCTTCTTGGTTCCCGAGCCCGTGACCGTGCTGCCCGTCGCCGCCGTCGCCGACAGCAGGCCAACCTTGTCGGTGACCGTCACCGTGATCGTCTGGGTGGCCACAAGCGCGTCGGTGTCGGCGATCGAGACGCCCGTGACCGCCAGGGCCGTCCCCGCCTTCGCGGCCTGGGCACCCGGCACGGTGATCGCCGGCGCGGCGTCGGCGGCCAGGGTGATGTTGGTTCCTCCCGATCCATCGCTGGAGAGGGCGAAGATCTTGCCGGTGTAGGTTCCCGCCACCTTGAAGGCGTCCACGACCGTGGTTCCGCTATAGAGGGTGAGGACCCCCGAGGCGAACCTGTCGGCGGTGACGTTCTGGCCGGCCATGTCGATCACGTCGCCGGCGGCGAAGCCGGCGACACTGCTGGCCGCGGCGAGGGGTCCGGACAGCTTCAGGGTCTCGGTCCCGCCGGCGGCGAAGGTGATGGTCTTGGCCGCCACCGCCCCGCCGAAGGCCAGGGTCGCGCCGTTGGCGATGGTGTAGAGGCCCGCGCCGGTGACCGGCCCGCCGAACAGTAGCGTTCCGCCCGAGGCGGTGGACGTTCCCGAGTTGGCACCCGCGCCCGTGATCGTCCCGTAACCCGACACCTTGCCGGCCGTGGCGATGGCTGCGCCACCGGCCAGGGTTCCACCAGCCATCTGCAACGTTCCGGCGGTCAGGGTCAGGCCGGTCCCGTCGAGGGCAAGCGTTCCGGCCAGGCTCAAAGTCGCCGTCGCGTTGTTCAGGGTCAGGGCCTGGCCCAGGAAGCTCTCGCCCGCCGCGACGGTCACCGCATAGGTTCCAACGACGGCGATCGTCGCGCTGGTCTGCAGACTGTCGACCGTCTTGCCGCCGCTCCAGTCGGCCGCCACGCTCCAGTCGCCGCTGACCGCGGTCTTCCATGCCGCCGTCACCGGCGCGACGGTGTCGACCACCACCCCGCCCGCGCCGTCGCCGTAGGCGTAATACTTGGTCGCCGGGCTGCTGAGCGTGAACAACGCCGTGCGCGTCCCGCTCTTCAAGGTCAGGGTCGAGCCTGCCAATGTCACGGTCGGACCCTTGGCGAACGCCAAGCCCCTGAGATCAAGGCTGTCGCCGGCCCCGAAGTGTGCGATCGTGTTGGCGAAGGTCCCGCCGCTGGCCGGCAGTGCAGCCGCGTCGATCTGCACGGCGGCCGGCCCCGCGAAGGTGATCGCGCCCGTTCCCCCGGCGCCGGCCGCCGCTAGCTCAAGAGTTCCGGACTGCATGGTCACCCCGCTGGTGAAGCCGTTGGCGGCGGAGAATGTCGTCGAGCCGCCAGCGACCGTCACCGACCCGGCCCCCGAAAGGGGTCCGGCCACGATGTTGGCTCCAACAAGGGTCCAGGCGCTTCCCGCATCGATCTGATAGGCGCCGAATCCGCTGAAAGTTATCGCCTCCGCGCCGGAGATCGTTCCCGTCGCGCCCAGGCCGGTGATGGTCCCCGCGCCGCCGGCCAGTTCGAGCGTGCCGCCACCCCCCCGCACCGCGCCGATGAAGGCCGACCCCGCCTCGGCGATCAGCCGGTCACTGGCGTTGTGCAATTCCACCGAGTCGCCGGCGAAGCCCTGGATGGTTCCGAAGTTGGTCAAGGTCGCCACGCCCCCGGCGCCGGCATAGCCACCGACATCCCCGGCGATGACCGCGCCCGCCGATCCCGCGGCGCCGTTGACCGCTACCCCGCCGCGCGCCAGCACTACGCCGTCGCCCATGTGGCCGGCGGCGGCCCCGCCCGCGCCAGAGCCACCGATCCCGCCGATGATTACGCCGGCCCCGTTGAAAATCGTCCCACCCTCTGCAGCGAACACACCCGCGCCGCCGGCCCCACCCGGAGCGCTGTAGAATGCCGCCGAGGCGCCGGCGCCGCCATGGCCGCCGGTGATCGTGCCGGCGCCGTTAATCACCAGGCCCCCATTGGTCAGGGAGACGCCCGCGCCCCCCGCCCCTCCTTGGGCGCCATAGGCGACGGCGTTCTGCGCCGACCCGCCGGCCCCGCCGGTGATCGCGCCGCTGGTGTTGGCCACCGAGCCGCCGGCGCCAAGCACGATCCCCGCACCGCCACCGCCACCGCCACCGGCGAACTGATAGCTGTTCCCGGCTCCGCCCATGCCACCGGTGATCGACCCACCGGTGTTGGTGACCGATCCGGCCGCCGACAGGTCGATCGCCGCCCCGCCCGCGCCGCCGCTCCCTCCGGCATAATGCGATGTGCCGCCACCCTGGCCGCCGGCGCCGCCGATGATCGACCCGCCAGCAATATTCAACGCGGCCACGGCCGCGATGGCGACCGCCGCGCCGCCGACGCCGCCTGTCCCGCCATAGGCGCCCAACCCGCCAGCGCCGCCGGCCCCGCCAGTGATCGCGCCGGTGGTGTTGGATAGCGATGCCGCGGCGGACGTCAGGGTGATCGCGGTGACACCAGCGCCGCCCGTCTGGCCCGATCCGACAGGCGCCGCGACGCCCGCGCCGCCCAGCACGGCGCCGGCGTTGGTCAGCGATCCGGTCAGGCCGAGCGAAGCGTTGTTGGTGAGGGTCTGCCCCAACGACAGGGCGTTGGTCCCGCTCAGAGTCCAGGCGCTTCCCGCGTCGAGCTGATAGGACCCGAAGCCGCTGAAGGTCACCGCCTCACCGCCCGAGATCGTGCCGGTCCCGCCCAGGCCGGTGATCGTCCCGGTTCCAGAGGCTAGTTCCAGCGTCCCGCCGCCGCCGGTGACTGTACCCACAATCGAGGACCCCGCCTGCGCGATCAGGCGCGCGCTGGCCGAGGTCAGCGCCACGCCCCCCGTGAGCGCGCCAGCGTTGGCCAGGGTCTTTCCTGCGCCGATCGTGTTGGTCCCGCTCAGGGTCCAGGCCCCTCCCGCATCGATCTGATAGGAGCCGAAACCACTAAACGTCATGGCCTCGCCGCCCGAGATCGTTCCCGTCGCGCCAAGGCCGGTGATCACGCCGGTTCCCGACACCAGCTCCAGCGTGCCGCCGCCGCCAGTAACCGGGCCGGTCACGCTCGATCCACTCTGGGCGATCAGGCGCGCGCTCGAAGAGCCGAGCGTCACGGCCCCGGTCAGCGCGCCGGCGTTGGTCAGCGTCCCTCCGTTGGCCAGGGTCTTTCCCGCCGCGATCGCGTTGGTCCCGCTCAGCGTCCAGGATCCCCCGGCGTCGATCTGATAGGACCCGAAGCCGCTGAAGCTCCCGCCAAGACCGCTGATCGAGCCGCCTCCCGACGCCAGTTCCAGCGCTCCGCCACCGCCGGAGACCGCGCCGATGAACCTGGATCCCGCCCCGACGATGAGCCGGTCCGCAGCCAAGGCCAGCTGCACGGCGGTCCCACCGGTCCCCTGGATCGTGCCGAAGTTAGCCACGGTCGCCACGCCGCCGGAGCCGGCATAGACGCCGACGCCGCCGGTGATCGTCCCGGTGTTGGTCACCGTGCCGCCGGCCGCTAGCCTGACGCCGGCCCCACCCAGGCCGCCGGGGCCGTTGGCATAGTGGCCAGTGGCAACACCGCCGGCGCCTCCCGCGCCGCCATGTATGATTCCACCGTTGATCAGGGTGGCCGCCATCGCCGCCCTTACGCCATCGCCGCCTGAACCGCCCGGACCCCCGTTGACGTGGCCGACGGCGAATCCGCCATAGCCGCCGCGGCCACCCTGGCCACCCGCGATCAAGCCCGAGCTGTTGGTCAGCAGGCCGCCCGACGCAAGGTCGACTCCGGCGCCGCCTGTCGCGCCGGCGCTGCTGTCGAAGCCCCTCCCGGCGCCGCCGGCGCCGCCGGCGATCGTGCCGCCGGCATTGGTGATCGCATCTCCCGCCCCTGCGGTGAGCGCCGCGCCTCCCGCGCCGCCCGCTCCGCCGTGTGGTCCATATAGGGTATGGCTACCGTCCGCGCCGGCGCCGCCGAAGAGCAGGCCGCTATTGGTCAGGGCGGCCGCGGCCGCCAGACGCGCTCCAACGCCGCCCGCCCCGCCGGCGAAATACGCACCGAGGGAAAAGCCGCCTTGACCACCTCCGCCGGCGCCAATCGACCCGCTGTTGACGAGCGTGCCGCCGGCCCCAAGCAGGATACCCGTCGAGCCGGTCCCGCCATTACCGCCGCCATACCCACTGCTTGCCCCGCCCGGCGCGCCGATCGCACCTTGATTGGCCAGGGAGCCGGTCAGGCTGAGACCGACGGCGTCGAACAGGCTCTGTCCGGCGGCCAGGGTGTTGGACCCCGTCATCGTCCACGTCCCGCCACCGTCGAGGATGTAGGCGCCGAAGCCGCCCAAGGCCCCTGTCTCGTTGGAGGCCTTGAACGCTCCGCCAAGTCCCGAGACCGTGCCGGTGGCCGCCAAAAGCTCCAGGGTCCCGCCGCCGCCCTGTACTGCGCCATTGAACCCGGCGCCCGACCCCAGGATGAGTCGATCGGCGGCCGATTTGAACAGCACCGCCGGCCCCACCGCGCCTGTGACAGTGCCGTAGTTGGCCAGGGTGGCGGACGATCCCGCGCCGGCGTAGACGCCGTTCACGCCGGAGATTGATCCGCCGGCCAGGTTGTCGATGACACCTGATCCGGTGAGCGTGATTCCGCTACCCGCCGCGATCGCACCGCTGTTGGCGAGGATTCCGCTGACGTCGAGCAAGCCGTTGTTGGCCAGGGCCTGGCCGGCCCGAAGGCTGTTCGAGCCGGTCAGGGTCCAGGTTCCACCAGCGTCGAGTTGGTAGGCGCCAAAGCCGCCGACCGTCATCATCTCGGAGCCCGAGATCGTTCCCGTGCCCCCCAAGCCGGTGATCGCGCCGGTTCCCGCCGCCAGCTCCAGCGTCCCGCCGCCGCCGGAGACCGTCCCCGAGATTGACGATCCGGCCCCGGCGATCAGGCGATCGGTCGCCGCCGTCAGCGCCAGGGCGCCGACGATCTGGCCGAAGTTGGTGACGGTCTGGCTCGCCGCCAGGCTGCTCGAGCCCGCGAGCGTCCAGGTTCCACCCGCGTCAAGCTGATAGGCGCCGAAGCCGCTGAACGTCATCGTCTCGGATCCCGAGATCGTCCCAGAAGCCCCCAGGCCGGTAATCGTGCCGGTCCCAGCCCCCAGCTCCAGCGTCCCGCCGCCGCCGGCGACCCGGCCGGTCGTGCTCGATCCGCTTTGGACGATCAGGCGCGCGCTCGGGGATGCGAGCGTCACCCCCCCGGCCAGCGTGCCGGCGTTGACCAGGGTTTTCCCGGCCCCGAACGTGTTGGTTCCAATCAGCGTCCAGGCGCTTCCCGCGTCGATCAGGTAGGACCCGAAGCCGCTGAAGGTCATCGCCTCGCCGCCGGAGACCGTGCCCGTCGCGCCCAGGCCGGTGATCGTGCCGGTCCCCGACGCCAGCTCCAGCGTCCCGCCGCCGCCGGATACGGGCCCCGAGATAGACGACCCGGCCTCACCAATCAGGCGGACGCCCGCTCCCGCCAGCGTCAGGGCGCCGGCGATCCGGCCAAAGTTGGTAAGGGTCTGCGCCGCCGCGAGGCCGTTCGAACCCGCAAAGGTCCAGGCCCCCCCGGCATCGACCAGCACCGACCCGAAGTTGGCGAGGCTGGCGCCCAGGCCGCTGATGGTTCCAGCTCCCGCCGCCAGTTCCAGCGTCCCGCCGCCGCCGTTGACGGTCCCGGACATCGACGATCCGGCCCCGGCGATCAAGCGGTCACTCGCGTCGCCCAGCGCCAGGGGGCCGGCGATCTGGCCGAAGTTGGTCAGGGTCTGGGCCGCCGCGAGGTGGCTCGCGCCCGCGAAGGTCCAGGTTCCGCCAGCGTCGAACTGGTAGGCGCCGAAGCCACTGAACGTCATCGCCTCGGACCCCGAGATCATCCCCGCGCCGCCCAGGCCGGTAATGGTCCCGGTTCCCGCCGCCAGCTCCAGCGTGCCGCCGCCGCCGGCCACCGCGCCGCTGATGCTCGATCCACTTTGGGCGAGCAGGCGCGCGCTAGGGGAGGTGAGCGTCACACCGCCGGCGAGCGCGCCGGCGTTGGCCAGCGTGCCTGCGTCGACCAGGGTCCTTCCGGCTGCCAGCGTGTTGGTCCCACCGAGCCCATGCAAACGACCATTGTTTTATCCAGCAAACTTGCTCCGTCTTTGGTTTTGGTACGGCGCAAATCGGTGAGTAAGCTGCTTAAGGCCCCGTCCAATTCCCGTGACACGGTGTATTGATTGGAAGGTTTA
>JAYVYH010000026.1:0-12350 GCA_043784385.1 Caulobacteraceae bacterium
GAGGACGGCTTGATCGCCACGGGCGGACGACTGCCGGTCAATCCTTCTGGCCGTCTGATCGGCGGTGCCCATGCGGTGGGCGCCACTGACGTGCGTATGGCGCTGGACGGGTCGAACGAGGTGACCGGCAAGGCCGGCGGCTACCAGGTCGAGGGCGCCCGCACCGTCCAGACCCTGAACATCGGCGGTTCAACCACCACGACGGTCAGCCTGGTGATCGGCCGATGAGCACAAAGCTGACGGTGCTGAAAAGCGTGATGGCCGCGTGGAAGGCCGGCGACATCGATGGCGTGCTCGCGCACCTGCATGATGACGTGGTCTGGCATTTCGCCGCCGCAGTCGCGCCGCCCGCCAAGGGTAAGGCCAAAGCCCGTAAGTTCATGCAGAACTTCAGGCCCCAGATGACGCAAATACGTTGGCGCTTGTTCGACCATGCCGAGTCCGGCGACCGGCTGTTCGTCGAGGGCGTCGAGGATTACGACGCCACCGACGGCGCGGTGGTGCTCGCGCCTTATGCCGGTGTTTTCCGGTTCGAGGGCGACCTGATCATCGGCTGGCGCGACTATGTGGATGTCGGGGTGATGGAAGCCCAGAAGGGCGGCGCCCCCGCCAGCGCCTGGGTCAAGGAACTCGCCGACCGCGAGACGATCTGACCGATGAAGATCGAAGACAGCGTGGCGCTGGTCACCGGGGGCAATCGCGGTATCGGCGAGGCTTTCGTCCGGGCTCTGCTCGCCGCCGGCGCCCGCAAGGTCTGGGTCGGCGCGCGCGACCCCGATGACGCCGCTCATCTGGCCGCCGAGGCTCCCGGCCGCGCGGTCCCCATCCGGCTGGATGTGACCCAGCCCGACCAGATCACCGCCGCCGCGGCGGCCTGCGGCGACGTCTCGATCCTGATCAATAACGCCGGCGCTCTCCTCAACCAGCGCCTGATCGGCGCCGAGAGCCTGGATGACGCCCGGACCGAGATGGAGGTCAACTATTTCGGCCCCGTCGGCCTGGCCCGCGCCTTCGCCCCGATCCTGGCCCGCAACGGCGGCGGGTCGATCGTCAATGTTCTGTCCTCCGGCGGCCTGGTGGCCGTTCCGGCCATGGGCGGTTACAGCCCCTCAAAATTCGCCGGCCGGGCCGCGGCCACCTGCATCCACGGCGAACTGGCCGCCCAGAACACTCAGGTCACGGCCCTGATCGTCGGATCGGTGCACACGCGGATGGCCGCCCATGTGGCCGGCCGGAAGGAAAAGCCGGCCGACATCGCCGCGGCTGGCATCAACGCGATCAAGCGCGGCATTGATGATCTGGACACCGACGTCATGGCCATAGAGGTTCGCGCCTCCCTCGCCCGCGACCCCAAGGCGCTTGAACGGGCCATGGCGAAGATGCTCGGCGCCGCCGCGATCTCGACTGGCCGATGACGCCCGAATTCGGATAGGAATGCGCTGTGATGATCCAATTTGTTCACTTGCTAGCTCAAAACCTGGCCATTTCAGTGGTGCTGTTCACAGTGCTGTGGCTGGTCAATCTGGTGACAAAGGACCCTAGCTTCATCGACAGCTGGTGGGCGCTGGGTATGGTGGTTACCGCCTGGGCGACTTTCTTGTTTGTGGGACACAACGGCCCCCACGCGGTGGCGTTGACGGCGCTATGCTCCGCCTGGGGCCTGAGGCTCGGCCTCTATCTGCTCTGGCGCTGGCGCCAGCACGGGCCAGATCGACGTTATACGACCATGATGGCCCTGGCTAAGAAGGAGCGCGGCTGGGGTTACGCCAAGTCCTCCCTATTGCTGGTTTTTGCCCTGCAGTTGCCGTTGCAGTTCATCGTCAGCTTGCCTGTTCAACTGGGCCAGATGGTCGATCGGGGTTTGCTGTTTCCCCCTCGGCTGGGTCCCGTTGCCCTGGTGGGCGCCGCCCTGGCAGTGGTGGGGGTCCTATTTGAAAGCATTGGCGATTTCCAGCTGGTCGCGTTCAAGGCCAATCCCGCCAATGAGGGCAAGGTGCTCCAGACGGGTCTATGGCGCTACACCCGTCACCCCAACTATTTCGGCGATGCTTGCGTCTGGTGGGGCCTGTGGCTGGTCGCGGCCGACGCCGGCATGGGGCTGTGGTCGATGGCCGGCCCGATTCTGATCACCGTGTTGCTGACCCGCTGGAGCGGCGTGCCGACGGTGGAAGGGCGGATGCGCCGCAAGCGCCCCGACTATGAGGCCTACGTCCAGCGCACCAGTTCGTTCATTCCCATGCCGCCCAAGAAAGCCTGAGGCCGGCGGCCGCGTGTCCATCCCTTGCGCAAGCGGCCCGGTCCGCCAATGATGGCTCGATGGGCCGCTGGCCTTCGTTTCGACAAGGCTACCAATGACCGATTTTCGCGACGTAACCGACAGTTTCTCGGTCAGTCCTCAGATCGCCCTGGCCGATATCCCGGCAATGGCGGTGGCGGGGTTCACTCTGATCATCAACAATCGCCCGGACGGCGAATCGCCGGGCCAACCCACCAGCGCGCAGGTGGAGGCCGCCGCGCGCGCGGCGGGCCTGGATTATCTCTACGCTCCGGTCGTGGGCCGGCCGCGGCCCGCCCAGGTGGCGGCGGTTCGGGGCGCCGTGGACGCATCGACCGGCAAAGTCCTGGCCTTCTGCCGCTCGGGCACACGCTCGATCTGCGTATGGGCCATGGGTCAGCAGGGTGCGCGGGATACCAACGAACTGATCCGGCTGGGCGCCGAGGCGGGCTATGATCTTTCTCCGGTCCTGGGCTAAGGTCTCGCCATGATCCCCTATGTCCGCGAGATCGATATCGACTACGGCCGCTGTGACCGGGTCTCGCCGCTGATCCGGCGGGTCACGGCCCGAAACCCCGGGCCGTTCACCTTCCTGGGCACCGGCACCTATATCGTCGGCCAGGGCGAGGTGGCGGTCATCGATCCGGGACCCGACATCGGCGAGCATCTGGAGGCTATCCTGGCCGCCCTGCCGGGTGAGACGGTCAGTCACATCCTGATCACCCACCATCACCTCGACCACTCGCCGCTGGCGCGGCCCCTTTCGGCGGCCACGGGCGCCAAGGTCTGGGGCCGGGCGGTGGCGACGCCGCCGGTGGAGGAGGAGGTCAAGCTGGAGGCCGGCTACGACCAGTTCATCCCGGATGTGCCGGTCACCGGGGCGGGCGGCGAAGTGTTTTCCGGACCCGGCTGGACCCTTGAGGCCATCCACACGCCCGGCCATACCTCCAACCACATCTGCTACGCTTTGCGTGAGGAAAACGCTCTGTTCAGCGGCGACCACATCATGGGCTGGTCGACCACGGTCATCACTCCGCCGGACGGCGACATGGGCGACTATCTGCGCAGTCTGGCGCTGATCCAGGCTCAGGGCTTCGACACCATTTGGCCGACGCACGGCCCGCCGATCACCGATCCGGCGCCGTTCATCGACGCCTACATCGCCCATCGCCACGACCGTGAGCGCCAGATTCTCGAGCGCCTGACCGCCGGCGACGTCACCATCAAGGCCATGGTGCCGACCATTTATGCCGCTGTCGATCCACGCCTGCATGTTCCGGCCGCCCACTCGGTACTAGCCCAGATGATCGAACTGGTGAAGACCGGCCGGGTCGTCACCGATGGCGCTCCGGGTCTGAACAACGAATATCGGCTGGCGAGCTAACCGGCCTTCGCCGCGGCCGTCGGCAGCCGGTAGCCCTCGAACCGCTGGCGGATCAGTTTCTTGTCGATCTTGCCGGTGGCGCCCAGGGGGATGTCATCGACGAACACCACGTCGTCGGGCATCCACCATTTGGCGATCTTCCCGTCCAGATAGCGCAGGAATTCGCCGGGCTCGGCGGTCTCGCCGTCCTTCAGCCGAACCAGCAACAGCGGGCGTTCGTCCCACTTGGGGTGGGCCACGCCGATCACCGCCGCCAGCAAGGCCTTGGGGTGGCCGGCGGCGATGTTCTCGATCTCGATGGAGCTGATCCACTCGCCGCCGGACTTGATCACGTCCTTGGCCCGGTCAGTGATCTGCATGTAGCCTGCCTGGTCGATGGTGGCGACGTCCCCGGTGTCGAAGAACCCCTCCTCGTCGAGGACATTGCCGCCGTCGCCCTTGAAATAGGCCCCGGCGATGAATGGCCCGCGGATGTTCAGGCGGCCGAAGCTGATTCCGTCCCGGGGCTTGGCCGCGCCGTCGTCTCCGGTCAGTTTCAACTGCACCCCGACCGGCGGGCGGCCCTGTTTGAGCTTGTAAGGAATCTGTTCGTCGAACGACAGCGCGGCCACCTCCGGCGTTGGGGTCGAAAGCGTGCCCAGCGGCGAGGTTTCGGTCATCCCCCAGGCGTGGACAACATCGACGCCGTAGTCGTCATGGAAGGCGCGCAGGATCGCCTCGGGCACCGCCGAACCGCCGATCACCACGCGTTTCAGGGTGGTCAGGGTCGCCTTGGTTTCGCGCATATGGGCCAGAAGCATCTGCCAGACCGTGGGCACGGCCGCCGAGAACGTGACCTTCTCGGTTTCCAGCAGCTCATGGATCGAGGCGCCGTCCATCTTGGCGCCCGGCATGATCAGCTTGGCTCCGACCGCCGGGCAAGAGAATGTCAGGCCCCAGGCGTTGGCGTGGAACATCGGCACCACGGCCAGAACGGTGTCCTTGACCGACAGGCCCATCACGTCGGTCTGCAGGGTCACCAGGGTGTGCAGGAAGTTTGAACGATGCGAATAGAGCACGCCCTTGGGGTTGCCCGTCGTGCCGGAAGTGTAGCATAGGCCACACGCGACCTTCTCGTCGAAACCGCCCCAGGCGCAGTCTGAGCTGTTGCTTGCGATCAGGGTCTCGCTGGCCAATGCGCCTGTGAGGCCGGAACCTTTCAGATGATCCTCATCGGTGAGGACGATGAACCGCTCCACCGTCGGCATCCGCGCGCGGTTCTCGATCAGAAACGGCAGGAACGTCAGATCGGTGAAAATGATCCGGTCGCCGGCGTGATTGATGATGTAGCAGAGCTGGTCGGCGAACAGCCGCGGGTTGAGCGTGTGGCACACCCCGCCAATGCCCATGATCGCATACCAGGCCTCAATGTGGCGGGCCGAGTTCCACGCCAGGGTCGCCACGCGGTCGCCGGGCTGAACACCAAACTCAAGCAGTGCGTTGGAGAGCCGCTTGGCCCGGTCGCGGATCTCGCCGTAGGTGGCTCGGACGATCGGGCCTTCCACCGAGCGGGTCACGACCTCCCGTCCAGAGTGCCACTCCGCAGCGTGATCGAGGATCTTGTCCACGGTCAGCGGCCAGTCCTGCATCAATCCCAACATCGCGCATCTCCCCGCTACAAGCTTATGATTAGCCTCTTAGGGATAGAGGCGCTCGGTCGTCCAGCCCTGGCCCGCTCGATGGAACTTCAGGCGCTCATGCAGGCGAAACGGCCGGTCCCGCCAGAACTCCATGCTGGCCGGCAGAACCCGGTAGCCGGACCAGTGCGGCGGCCGGGGCACGGCGCCCAGACCGAACTTCAGGCCGATGCTCGCGACCCGTTTTTCCAGGGCGAACCGGTCGGGCAGGGGCTCCGATTGGTCCGAGGCCCAGGCGCCGATCTGGGCCGAGCGCGCCCGGGTGGCGAAATAGGCGTCGGCCTCGGCGTCGGTCACCCTCTCAACCTCACCGCGAATCCGTACCGCCCGGCGCAACGATTTCCAATGGAACATCAGCGCGCAGCGGGGATTGACGGCCATGGCCTGGCCCTTGGCGCTCAGGGTGTTGGTGAAGAACACGAAGCCTCGGCCATCGACCCCCTTTAAGAGCACCATACGTGCGTCAGGCATCCCGTCGGCATCAACCGTGGCCAGGGTCATGGCGTGCGGATCGTTGGGCTCCGACTTGCCGGCCTCCTTCAACCAAGCCTGGAATATCCAGAATGGGTCGCCCTCGGGCAACAGCGGCAACGGCTCGGCGCTCTGGACCGAGCGAACGTATTCGTCTTCGGCCGGGGAAGGGGGGATCAGCGTGGTGTCTGTCATGGGTGGCATATAGGGGAATTGGTCGCGTCGTTCCATGGATGGTCACATCGCCGCGCCATCCATTTCCATCCGGCCGCTTTCGCCTTTAGAACCCGATCATGTCGCACAACACCTTTGGGCATCTTTTTCGCGTCACCACCTGGGGTGAGAGCCATGGGCCGGCCCTGGGCTGCATAGTGGATGGTTGTCCTCCTGGCATTCCGCTGACGGCGGAAGACATCCAGGTCTGGCTTGATCGGCGCCGGCCGGGGCAAGGCAAGTTCGTCACCCAGCGCCAGGAGCCCGACGCGGTGCGCATTCTGTCGGGCGTCTTCGAGGACGAACGCACGAACGGCCAGGTCACCACCGGCACGCCGGTCTCGCTGATGATCGAAAATGTCGATCAGCGTCCGCGCGACTATTCCGAGATCGCCACCGCCTTTCGCCCCGGTCATGCCGACTACGCCTATTTTGCCAAGTATGGCGTGCGCGACTATCGCGGTGGTGGGCGGCAGTCGGCCCGGGAGACCGCAGCCCGGGTGGCCGCCGGGGCCATAGCCCGCAAGGTTCTGGAAAATGTCACCATCCGCGCCGCCCTGGTCCAGATCGGTCCTCACGCCGTCGATCGGGGGCACTGGGATTGGGACCAGACCAGCCAGAACCCGTTCTGGTCACCCGACGCGGCCATGGTCGGAGTCTGGGAAGACCATCTGGAGACCATTCGAAAGGCCGGGTCCTCGACCGGCGCGGTCATTGAGGTCGAGGCCGTCGGGGTGCCCGCCGGCTGGGGCGCGCCGATCTATGGCAAGCTCGACGCCGAACTGGCCGGCGCGCTTATGTCGATCAACGCCGCCAAGGGGGTGGAGATCGGAGCGGGTTTCGCCGCCGCGGCCCTAACCGGCGAGGAAAACGCCGACGAGATGCGGAAGGGTAATGATGGGCCGATCTTTCTGGCCAACAACGCTGGCGGCGTGCTGGGCGGCATCTCCACCGGCCAGAGCGTCATCGCCCGCGTAGCTTTCAAACCCACTTCGTCGATCCTCACTCCCCGCCGATCGATCAACGAGGCGGGCGAGGAGATCGAGTTGCGTACCAAGGGGCGCCACGACCCCTGTGTCGGCATCCGCGCCGTGCCGGTGGTCGAGGCCATGACCGCCTGTGTCCTGGCCGACGCCTTCCTGCGGCATCGCGGCCAGATGGGCGTTCGGCGCGACGGGCGGCGCTGAACATCGCGTGTCAGCAACGGCGAGCCGAGTCGCGTGCAGACCCTTACCCATCTTCCTGATGCGAATGAAAAGCATTCTTATTTACTAGTTTTATTCTCTATCGCACCCGAGTCGACAAACCGTTCATATTCGGTATAGGCAGTCGGCATTATCGGGGGGCCATCAGCGCGTTTGGCGCCCGAGACCACGCAAGGAAGCAACAATGTCGCAAGACTCTCTGCCCACCACCCGCCGCACCATCCTGATCGGCGCCGCCGTTCTCACCAGCCTGCCCCTGCTGGCCGCGTCGGGCGTCGCCAACGCCGCCGGCGCCATGCCCAAGGCCAATGTGAAATATCAGGAAACGCCCAAGGGCGCCGCCAAGTGCAGCACGTGCAGCTATTTCCTGGCCGGCAAGGGGCCGGGTGGGACCAATCTGTGCAAGATCATCGCCGGTCCGATCGCGGCCTCCGGTTGGTGCACGATGTTCGCGCCCAAGCACGCTTAAGTTTTCTCAGTCTCTGGAACCGCGCCTATCGCGGCCTTGGACCTCTAAGTCCTGGGCCGCAACCGCGCTAGCGGGGGGCTTCAAATCCCTGGGCGACTGGCTGCGGGTATACCTAGCACAAGCGCATATACCACCGACTGCGTGACGCCGCCGACGCGCAGAGTCTTCTCCGCAAGGTCCTGGGACAGCGCCGCGGTTGGGTTGGCCACAAGGCCATGCGCCGTGGCGACCAAGCTGATGTTCTGGGCGATGTGTCCGGCTTCGATCACCGTCACGCGGTATGCGGCCGGGTGGTGATATTTCCACATCGGACGGTCGAAATTGGCGACCAGGAAGATTACCGCCGCGGCGGTGTCCGCCCAGACTTGGTTACCGAGCAGGCTGCCGAAGGGCGGCGGCGCACCAGCCTCGACTACGCCCAGTGTCCGTTCCATCGCCGAGTAGTGATAAACACCCGGCGCGAGTCCGGTGACGTTTCGGACACAGACATAGCCTTCATAGGGACTTCGTCCGCCACCTGACGGGGTCATCTTGAGTGGCAGGTCGACGATCTCGGGATCCTCGATCACCGCCGTGATCGCCAGAGAGAACTGAAGACAGTCCGCCAGTTGCTCCAGAGTGATTGGTTCGTCCAGCATGATCCGGTCGGTCCGTCGACGGGCCATGGTCAGAAAAGGCTCTGGATAGTCCTCACGCAATGGCAGCGCCACATCGGTCGGCGAACCGGTATTGAGTGTGTATAGCGGCGGTGAGGGCACGAACTTCACCTGCTGACGCAGCAAATCCTCGCCGTCCTCTGCCGATATGAAGTCCCCGTCGCGGGTGCCGAAGTGGTAGGCGGCCGTGAGAGGTCCCCACAGCCAGTTCGTGGAAAAATCATCATCCTGGTCGGCGGCGGCGGAATCCTCGTCGATAACCGCGCCGAGTTCCATCAGTTGACGAACCGCTCGGACGATAGACTCACGCGAGTAACCCGGCATCGCCTCGAACAGCCCCTCGATATCGGTCCAGGCATAAAGGCGCCTGAGGATATCGAGGGCGGTTTGATTGGCCGAGAATTGCTTCTGGCCCAGGATGTTATGGAAAATGAAATCGTCGTTTTCCAGCCGGATGACGATGGCGCTTGATCGCTTCAGCCGCATCTCACGGGCGCCTGTCGGCGCTCGTTGGTGACGGCAAGATCAGACGCTCGCCAGGATTTCGCGGGTGACGCGCAAATCGCTGCGACCGGCCGCGTAGGGCATGCGAATGACCGGCGTGTTCATCGGGTTGGCGGCGAGGCCGACCGCAGCGTAGGGCATGCGGACCACGGTGGTGTGGATGGGGTTCGCGGCCAAACCGACGGCTGCGTAAGGCATGCGGACCACCGAAGCGTGGATCGGATTTACCGCCAGGCCGACAGCCGCGTAGGGCATGCGAAGCACCACGTCGTCGATCAGCTTGATGCCGAGGTCGATTTCGGTCTTCGCATTGCCGAGGGTCGCTTGGGTTTGGATCAGTTGGATGGACATGTAACTCTCCAGTTTGTTAAATTTGGTTTCGTTGCGTGAAGGACGAATACTATCTCGTTTTTCAGTGTCTACATTGAAAAATTTAGGTCAAAAAACGACTTATTTGGGTCACCTGTCAAGCATGGCACCCAAGTTTTTCAATATATACTCAATTTGCGCGTCCTTGTTCCAGCTGTCTTGCCATCTAAGGGGGGCTGTAGATTGAAGGTTTGTATTTCCCCTGCTCGATAAGCTTAGTCATTCCATGCCGTGATCGCTTTGTCAAACACGAAAATCAATTTTGGCTGGAATAATTTGTGACGGATCTGTAAACTCTGCGCCCCTTGTCGTCTCCGCCTGCGGCAATACAGCACATGGTGTTGGCTCCTGAATGGCTTCCAGCAGATCGCGGACATGAATTTGCTGACCTCATCCCGCATTTCCTCCCGAGGTCCATGGTCAGGCCGCCTGGTCAGTTTTCGTCCCGCGGCTGCGGTTCGTCGACGAGTGGCAGGGTGATCGCAAAGGTAGTGCCCGCGCCCTCCACACTGTGGCAGGTGATCATGCCGCCGTGGCGCGTCACCACGGCATCGACAAGCAGCAGTCCCAGTCCCACACCCGAAGCGCCGCTAACCGCCGTGCGGGCGCTGGCGAATTTCTTGAACAGGTTATCAATCTGGGCTGGTGTCATGCCGCCAGCGTGGTCCGTGATGGCAACGGTCACCGCGGAACATCCGTTGTGCGCGACAGGTTTGAGACTACAGACGACTTCCGTTCCCGCGGAGCTGAACTTCACGGCATTGTCGAGCAGGTTGACCAACGCTCGCGTCAACAGGCTGCGATCGGCCATCACCACATATTCAGCGTCCATGACGGGGATCTTGACGCTTACACCTCCGGCCTGGGCGAGCGGCCAGACCGCGTCGGCGGCGTCCAGCGCGATATGGGCGAGGTCGATATCCTCGAAGCGGTAATTGTCCGACTGCGCTTTCGCCAACCTAATGAAATCATCCGCTAGGTTGAGCGTCCGCATCGCCTGATCGGCAATGCGACGGCGCAGATCGATCGGCGCTTCCTGGTTTTCCGGCAAGTCCAGGGTCGCCAGTATCGCCGCGAGGGGCGATCGCATGTCGTGCGAAAGCAGTTGAAGCGCTTCCTCGCGTTGACGCATCGCAGAAACCAGATTGGTCACGTCGGCCAGATGGACGATCCATCCCGTCGGCTCGTCCTCAGGGTTGTGGGTTTCGGTGCATCGCAGTTCATAGGCGTGTCCCGAGGGGCCGAACCCTGTGATCGGGCGCGCCCGCGCGCCGGCGACGGCCCCTTCCAATTCGTCGGCGGGTGGCCAGAACGGGCGGGTTTCCCCCTCGAGCGGCGTGATGCCCATCAGCGTCGGCGCGATCAGAGCGCGCCGCGTCCAGGGCGCACCTACACGCTTGGCGAAGTCTCGCGCGGCTTGATTGCTGTCGAGGATATGGCCGGCCCGATCGACCACGAACACCGGGTCCGGAAAGTTCGCCAGTACGTCGGCGACGAATTGCCGCAAATTCGAGATTTGCCGCTTTGTGTCCTCAAGCAACAGCATCTGCTGGAGAACCATGTCTCCCCCCACCGAGGCCTTGGCGCGCGGAGATCCGTCGACGAACTCGTCGGCCTGGGCCTCCAGGGCGTTCAGTTCCTCCCTGAAATAGACACTGGCCGCATGTAGGCGACGCCATCCCCAATAGGGCACGACGATCGCCACGGTGAGCAGGTAGGCCACGGGGGGCAGCCAAAAACCCAAGACGATCAGCAACAGCATCGACGCGGCGAGGGGAAGGGCGCTCAGACCAATCGCCAGCCAGAGATTCTCGCGAGGGCCGAGGCGCACCAGTGAGAACAGGACGACCCACAGCAGGGTCAGGGATGCGAGCGTCACGACTAGCGGACTCGCCTCGCGGATCTGCGTCCCGGTGAGCAGTCCGTTGAGGATGTGGGCGTCCACCTCGACACTTGGCATGCCTTCCGGGCCGGACCCTGGCGTCGAATAGTTGTCGAGGAGTTCCGTCGCGGTCGCCCCAAGTAGAACAAACTTGTTCTTGAGCACGGTCGGCAGCTTCTTGCCGGTCAGCAGGTCCTGGGCGGAGTATGTCTCGAAGGTCTTGCCCAGATGGCCGGTGAAGGGGATCAGCATCCGGTCGTCGCGGTTGTGCGGCTCACCGGGGTCGGGTCCTTTGCCAGCGAGTCGAGCCATCTGCAACACCATTCGCGCGGAAGGGGTGTCCGGCGGGCCTTCGAACAGATCGGTCCTGCGGACTATGCCATCGGAATCGGCGGTGGAGTCGCCGGCCCCCAGTCCCTTGGCCGCTGACTCAATCCGCGGAGTTGGATGCACGATCTGGCTGGCGCGTCCCTTGGAGTCGACTCTGTGCGGAATTCCGAGATATGTCCGGGTCTTCATCATGGCGTCGTGCACGGCCATGTCTTCGTCGGGCGTGGTCGGGAACAGAAACAGGAAATGACAGGCCAGGGCCTTGGGACCGCCCCGGGCGATAGTGTCGATGAGGTTCGCCAGCAGTCGACGCCGCCAGGGCCACTCCCCCGTATGGTCGAGGGTAGCACTATCGATGGCCACGATGGCGATGTCCTTGCGGACCTCCATCGGCTTCAGCATCAGGACACGGTCGTAGATCGCGTTATCGATGCGCGTGGCGGCGCCGCTGTAGATCAGGGTGACAAGCAGTAACGAAGCGCAGAGGGAGGTGGTGAACCACTCCAGCCAGAGGCGCCGTTGGCGCGCCTGGTCCGACGGTGCGCCGACCCGGCCGGTCCAGGGCCACGCGGGCAACCGCCAGCGGTTGTCCTTGGGCGCCGGCCGGGGGGGCTTTGCCGCAGCCTGCTGCAGGTCTCGAATGTCTACCTCAGAGCCGTCCATAGGATCTTGTGGCACTGACCTAGTTTTGCGGTGGCGGCCGGAATTGGTTCAAACTGTTAATTTAGTACAAAGATCAAACTCACGCCAGGGCTAGTTTTGATCAAATCCATTTCAAATACAACTGGTTAAGATGACTTTCCCGTAATCGGGGCAAATTGGCGTGCGGGCTAAGCGGTGGCGGGTCTGATGAGGTTGGGCAACCTTGGGACGTTCGGGGCGCCTTGGACGCGGAAGCGATCTGCCAGGAAGCGGT
>JAYVYH010000027.1:0-5470 GCA_043784385.1 Caulobacteraceae bacterium
TTGCCCAGCTTGCCGGTGGATTCGGCGATCAGCTGTTCCAGCCAGCCGCCAAGATCGGCCATGTCGTCGGAGACCATCAACGTGATCTTGTCGCGACCAGCCAGGGCGGCGACGCCCATCAGGGCACCCAGGGTGAAGCCTGGATTAGCGGCGGGCGGCGCGCTCGGTCCACAGGCGCGGACCATTGGGGCCACCGCCTCGAAGATCGCTTTGGCGTCCAGGCCGATGATAGCAGCGGGTACCATGCCGAAGTTGGAGAGCACCGAATAGCGTCCGCCGATGGATTTCCAGCCCGGAAAAATGCGCCAGAAATCCTGTTCGCGGGCCACCGCCTCCAGTTGCGAGCCGGGGTCGGTGATGGCGATGAAGCGCCCGCCCGCCTTGCCCACGCCGAGCGCCTGTTCGGCCAGATCGAAGAAGTAACGATGAAGAACATCAGGCTCAAGAGTCGTGCCGGACTTGCTGGCCACAATGAACAGGGTGCTGGCTGGATCGATAGTCCCAGCCATCCGGGCGACCTGGACCGGGTCGGTGGAATCGAGGACCAGGAGTTCGGGAAAGCCCTCTGGCGCGGCGAAGGTTACGGCCAGCACCTCGGGACCGAGGCTGGAGCCCCCCATGCCGAGAAGCAGCGCGTGCCGGTAGCCTGCGGCGCGGACCGCCTCGCGGAGTTGATCGAGGCCGGCAAGATCTACCGCCTTGCCACGCGCCGCCTCCAGCCAGCCCATCCAGGCGGATTCTGGCCCGCCGGTCCACAAGCCGGCGTCGCTCGCCCACAGCCTGCGCGTCCAGCTCTGATCGGTCGCCTGGGCTAGAGTCCTGGTCAGGGCCAGTTCCAGATCGGCGGCGGCCACAGCCTGCCCGTTGAGTCGGTCTCCGAGAATGGCGGCGCGTTTCCGGGCCACGGCCCCTAACAGTTGATCAAAAGATTGCGAGAAGCTGGCGACGCCGGCCGTCACCAGCGCATCAGTCACACCAGCGAGGCCGAGCCCCAGGCGTTCGGCCTCCTCTAAAACTTGGCGCGCCGCCTGGAGGTCTTCACAGAGGGTCTCGACCACTGTTCCGTGATCGCGAAAGGCGTTCATGGTTGCGGGAGGCATGGTGTTGATGGTGTCGGGACCGATCAGGGTCTCCACATAAAGTACGTCTGAATAGGCCGGATCCTTGGTTCCGGTGGAAGCCCAGAGCAAACGTTGAGGCGCCGCGCCGGCCTGCTCCAGCGCCTTCCACCGGGGGGTGGCGATCAAGTCGAGGTAGTGACGGTAGGCGCTCTTGGCGTTGGCGATGGCCACCTTGCCGCGTACCGCCTTCAGCGCCGCGGCGTCTTCCGGCGAGGCGGTGGCTAGGCGCGTGTCGATGACTTTGTCGATGACGCCGTCGATCCGGCTGACGAACACGCTGGCGACGCCGTGCACCCTGGCGACATCGCCGCCGGCGGCGCGCAGGTCTTCAAGGCCAGCGATGTGAGCCTCGGCCACCGCCGTATAGGCCTGGACGCTGAACAGCAGCGTGACATTGACATTGATCCCCTCGCCGATCAGGGCGCGGATCGCCGGTACGCCAGCCGGAGTGCCCGGCACCTTGATCATCAGATTGGGGCGATCCACCGCGCGCCACAGGCGTCGGGCCTCGGCCAAGGTGCCGTCCATATCCATGGCCAGATAGGGCGAGACCTCGAGGCTGACGAAACCGTCCCTGCCGTCGAGGGACTCCCAGAGGGGACGCAGCTGGTCGGCGGCGGCGCGAATATCGGCGATAGCCAGGTGCTCGTAGAGGTCGATCACCTCCGCGTCACCCGCGTCTATCAGAACTTTGAGGGCGCCGTCGTAGGCGTCACTATCACCGATAGCTTTCTCGAAGATCGAGGGATTGGAAGTAAGGCCACGCAGGCCATCATCGTCGATCAGGCGCCGCAATTCGCCGTCCTCAAGGATCTTGCGGCTCAAGAAGTCGAGCCAGACGGCCTGTCCGGCGCCGGCTAGGCTTCTCAACGGATTGGTCATCGCATGGCCCTCAGATCGATCTGTCGCGGACAGCCAATAGCCTCCGCCCTGGCCAAGGCGCAATGCGACGCACGCCAACCTGGGCCCATACGCCTTCAACGGGTTGGAGCTTGCGCGCGTTCCTCGCCGACCCACCAGAAAGCCCCGAAAGGGAAATGTTCAGTCCGGAACTATTTTTAACAATTACGGGAACGACTGGTTTCGGCGTGCATTTATTCTGTGTCTCCCGCCTGCTGTTTCGCCCCCCCCGACTGAAGGCAGGAGACCGGGCCCGGCACGAGCGAAAGCCCTGCCGGGCCCGCTTCCACTTCAGACTTCCAATGACTGTGGCCCCGGGGAAACTTTCCTTCATACCAATTGACAGGCCGCGCGGGAATCGTGTCCTAGCGCGCCATGGAGAGTGGCGAGACGGAGGGTCCCGATCAGGGCGGCGGCGGCGTGATGGTTTTCCCCGCCGACCGGCCTTTGAAACTCGATTCCGGTGGCCGGATCGACGGCCTTGAGGTCGCCTACAAGACCTACGGCAAACTGAACGCCGACAGATCGAACGCGATCCTGGTCTGCCATGCGCTTTCGCTGGATCAGTATGTAGCCTCGAGCCATCCGGTCACCGGCCGGCGGGCCTGGTGGCGGACAATGGTTGGGCCGGGCCTGCCGATTGATCCCGAACGTCACTTCATCATCTGCTCCAACGTGGTGGGCGGTTGCATGGGCACCACCGGCCCATCCTCAATCAATCCTGCCACCGGCGCGGCCTGGGGCCGCGCTTTTCCCATGATCACCATCGCCGACATGGTGCGGGCCCAGGCCATGCTTGTGGAAGCGCTGGGCATCGACCGTTTGTTCGCCGTGGTGGGGGGGTCAATGGGCGGGATGCAGGTCTTGCAATGGGCAGCCGATTATCCGCAGCGTCTGTTCGCGGCGGTCTGTATCGCCGCGGCTGCGCGCCATTCGGCCCAGAACATCGCCTTTCACGAGGTAGGCCGCCAAGCGATCATGGCCGACCCGGACTGGCGCGGCGGCGACTACGCCGCCTTGGGCGTGCGGCCGGAGAAGGGCTTGGCGGTGGCGCGGATGGCCGCCCATATCACCTATCTTTCCGAACCCGCCCTGCACCGTAAATTCGGCCGCGAGTTGCAAAGCGACGGCTTGTCATGGGGGTTTGACGCCGATTTCCAGGTGGAGAGCTATCTGCGCCACCTGGGCGCCAGCTTCGTCGACCGCTTTGACGCCAATTCCTATCTCTATATTACCCGGGCGATGGACTATTTTGATTTGGCGGCGGGCCGGGGCGGAGTGTTGGCGGACGTATTCCGCCCGGCGCGGGAGGTGCGGTTCTGTGTGTTCTCCTTCACCTCCGACTGGCTCTATCCAACGGTGGAGAGCCGTTCGATCGTACGGGCGCTGAACGCCGCCGGCGCCCGGGCCAGCTTTGTCGAAATCGACAGCGACAAGGGCCATGATGCATTCTTGCTGGACGAGCCGGTGTTGCTATCGGCGCTGGGCGGCTTCATGGCCTCCGCCGCCCAGGCGGCGGGCCTCGCGGTCCAGGCGGCGCCGTGAGCCGCGAGACGATCGCGGGCAGGACGATGGCCCAGGAGCCGATCAGAGAAGACTTCAAGGAGATCTTGCGCCTGGTGAAGCCTGGATCGCGGGTGCTAGACATCGGTTGTGGCGAAGGCGCCCTGCTTGAGCTCCTCCAGCGCGAAAACGCGGTGGACGGGCGCGGCCTGGAGATCAGCGCCGAAGGCGTCTCGGCCTGTCTCGCCCGGGGCTTGGCGGTGGTTCAAGGCGACGCCGACCGAGACCTCGACTATTTCCCGACCCGAGCCTTCGACTATGTGATCCTGTCGCAGACCCTGCAGGCGGTGCTTCGACCCCGGCATGTGCTGGGCGAATTGCTGCGCATCGCCGACCAAGCGGTGGTGTCCCTACCGAACTTCGGCCACTGGCGCGTTCGGCTCGACCTGTTGACCAAGGGTCGCATGCCAGTCACCGGCGTTCTGCCCGAACCCTGGTGGGCAACCCCGAATATCCACCTCTGCACGGTGCGTGACTTCACCGCCGTCTGCGACGATCTGGGCCTGAAGATCGATGCCTGCGCGGCCCTGGCGGCGGGCAAACCGGCGAGGCCGATGGAACCGGCGAGGGAGATCGAGAACTGGCGTGCGGAGGCGGCGCTGTTTCTGCTTAGTCGGCGGGGGTGACGCAGCCGGGAGGTGGCGCCCCTATTCGCCGATCGCCTCGTCGTCTAGCTCGCCCGTGCGGATACGCAGGGCCGATTCCAGATCGAGTACGAACACCTTTCCATCGCCGATTTTACCGGTGTTGGCCGCGGCGGCGATCGCCGCGAGGATGGCCGGCGCCCGATCGGTGGAAACGGCGATTTCCAGCCGCACCTTGGGGATCAGGCGCACCTCATATTCGGCTCCGCGATAAATCTCGGTTTTGCCCTTCTGGCGACCATAACCGCGCACCTCGGTGACCGTCAGCCCAAGGGCGCCGGCCGCGGTAACAGCATCGACCACCGCGTCCAGGACGCTGGGTTTGATGATCGCGATAATGAACTTCATGGTTTTGGTCCTTTCAGGTTCGCCCCGGTCCCGACGTTGCGCGCGCCCCCCCCGGGAAAGCTATTTTTCCGCCAACCGGCGCCGGCGCGAAGCCCGGCAACACTCTTGCAGGCGCGCGGGCCGCCTTACCCTTGGGTCGGACGGCGAAGGTCTGCTTTATGGCCTCCATAAGGATGACGCCAGCGAAGCTTGGCCACAGCAGCGCCCCGGCCTGTTCAAAACCCTCCGCCCAGCGCGAGGCCCAGTTGAGCGGCGGCGCATAGAGCGCCCGCGTCCAGCTGACCGGTGAAAGCTCAGCCTCGCGCACCAGCCGTTCCAATTGGCGGCGGCTGAACGGTCGGCCATGGCCAAAGGGGCTGGTCTCCGCGTCGGCCCAAAGGCCGTGGCGGGCGGTGACCGCCAGGATCACCCGGCCGGACGGGGCCATGACGCGGCAGATCTCCTCCAGCAACAGCAGCGGATTGTCACTTTCCTCAAGCGCGTGAACGGCCAGCACGCGATCGAACAGGGCGTTGGGCAGGGGCAGGGCCGATTCCGGCGCCAGACAGGCCCGATTGGCCCCGCCCGCCGGCCATGACTCCACCCCCTGGGCGGCTGGCATCACGGCCACCGCCCGCCGGGCGTCCGGACCCAGGCCCTCCAGGAACGGCGTGGCGTATCCAAGGGCCAGCACATCCAGGCCCCGGGCGTCGCCCCAGGCCTCGGCCACCTTGCGCGACACCATCTGGCGCGCCACCCGCCCCAGCGGTGTTGCGTAAAATTCGCGAAGCTCAAGAACACCCTGGCGCATGACATATCCGTTGTATCGACCAAGCACCTGCCACGTGATGTCAATATACACGACATAATAATCCAGGCGCCGATGACTGGGGACGGATCGGGGCCTCTCCCTTG
>JAYVYH010000028.1:0-2410 GCA_043784385.1 Caulobacteraceae bacterium
GCCCAGCACGGCGTTAGGCAGAAAGCCGTAGTTCAGCGCCATGGCGCCCAGGCGGGACCACGGCGATCCGTCCTCGGCGCCCACGTAAAGGCAGGTCACCGCGCCGACGCCGCCAACCCTAAGGGCGGCGTTGACCCGGCGCAGATAGTCGGGCGTCACGGCGATGTCGGCGTCGCTGTGCACCAGCAGCGGATGGCGGGCCCGGGAAGTGATGTTGATCAGATTCGAGATCTTGCGGTTGGTTCCATGCTGAGTGATGTCGATCACCAGCTCAATATCGATGTCCGGTCGGCGGGCCTGCAGGTCCTCGATCAGGGCGATGGCTGGATCGGTCGGATCCTGGACGCCGAAGACGATCTGGACCGGCGCGGGATAGTCCTGATCGCAAAAACCCTCGAGGACCGCCGCCATTCCGGGATAGACTCCGTGTAGCGGTTTGATCAGGCTTACTGCCGAAAACAGGAGGGTAGATGATGCCGGGCGAGATAGATGGCGCGCCGTCAAAAGGGCCGCGATAATCACATATATACAGCCGACAACGGCCATGACGGCAAATAGCCAGCCGAAAGCCGAAATCACGCCGAACACCGATTTGGTCCCGTTAAAGTCACGCCCGCCCCATCATTTCACCGATAAGCAGGGAGGTTTGCCGTATCAGAATGGTGTTTTGAAGGCGCGTTGCATCCAGGCACGCGTGGCGGCCAGCAACGCGCGGGATCGGGCTTCCGGATCGGGAAAGCTCTCGCGGAGAGCTTTTGACCGTAACTCGACGCTCAACGGTGTCGCCGGCGGCATCGCGGCCAGGACCTGGTACAGCGGAAGGGCGCCTTCGCCGGGCATCAGACGCAGATCCAAGGCCTCCTCGATGATCGCCGCGACATCGTCGAGGTTTGGCCCGACCGCGGCCGCGTCGCAGAACTGGGCGTAGGCGAAGCGGCTGGGATCGACACTCGCCAGATCGGTCGGCCTTCCGCCAGTGCGGGCGAAATGCAGCGGGTCCACCAGCAGTCCTGCCTCCACGCGGCCGCACCGCTCCAGAACGACCAGGGCGTCCGCCAGCGAACGGACTGAGGTAAACGCGCCGAACTCCAGGGATATTCTCAGGTCGTTGTCGGCGTGGTCGGACAGGCGGCCGAGCTTTTCGGCCGTTTCGCCGGGATCAGTCGCCGAACTGACCACCAGCACGTTCTGGGCGCCGACCTCGACAGCGGTGTCGATCAGGCGGAAATGATCGGGATCGTCGGGACCCGACCGCAGCCAAACCACCTCGGCGTCCAGGGCCGGAAGGCCGGAATCCCTCAGGCGGTCCCGAACCTCACGCGTGGTCGCCGGCGTCCATGTGCGCACGTCGATCCAGATGCCAACGGCGTCCCACCCGGCCGCCGCGGCGGCCGCCACGGTCTGGCCCGGCGTGAACTCGGGCATGACGCCGGCGGCCAGCGATAGTCGTCGATTACGGGTTTCCATCGTGGTGTTTCTCTTCCCAACCCGTGACGCGCCGTTGACCCAGGCTAGCCCCTGGCGTCATGGTTGAAAACGAACAAATGCGATTGTTTTGGGGAGTTTGGATGAGAGCCAGCGCCTTTCAGGCGGCCGGCGCCCCGCTGGCGCTTATCGATACGCCCGAACCAGGGATCCTGGCCGGCGATCTGTTGATCAAGGTCGGCTACAGCGGGGTGTGCGGCACGGATCTGCATCTGACCCAGCCCGGCGTTCCTTCGTCGCTGGGCCCGGGCGCGATACTCGGCCATGAGTTTTCGGGCGAAGTGGCGGAGGTCGGTCGGGACGCGCGGGGCGGCTGGCGCGAGGGCGACCGGGTGACGGTGATGCCTTACCGCCCGTGCCCCGCCTGCGGTGTCGTCTGCAAGGATGGACTGGATATCATCTGCCCCAACGTCGCCTATCTCGGCATCGCCAAGCCGGGCGGCAACGCCCAGTTCGTGGCCGTGGGCGCGGGCCAGGCCTTGAAGCTGCCCGACTCCGTGGATCTGATGTCGGGAGCCCTGGTCGAACCTCTGGCCGTCGGCTTCCACGCGGTGCGCAAGGCCGGTACGCTGCTGGGCGCGCGGGTGCTGGTGATCGGCGCTGGACCCGTGGGCCTGGCCGTCCTGCTGTTCGCGCGCCTGGCAGGCGCGCGCGGCGTGGTGGTCTCTGATCCGCGACAGAGCGCCCGGCGCCGGGCGGCGGCGATGGGCGCCAGCGCCACACTCGATCCCCATGCGGGCGACGTGGCCCAGGCGCACGGCGACCTGACCGGCGGCCCGCCAGAGGTGATCTTCGAATGTGTCGGCACGCCCGGCATGATCGGGGAGTCGGCGCGCATCGCGCCGCTGTTCGGGCGTGTGATCGTTGTGGGGGCCTGTATGGAAGTCGATCATTTCCGCCCCATTGTCGCCCTCGCCAAGGAACT
>JAYVYH010000029.1:0-3897 GCA_043784385.1 Caulobacteraceae bacterium
CTAGCGTAGCGGTAGGACTTGCGGAGATCCTGAACGGTGATGACGGCGGAGGACATGGGTTTTTTGGGTTTTTTCGGATGAGGGGGAAAGGGCGGAAGACCGGAGCGATACGGCGGTAATGCAGGCAAACGACGACATCACTTCGGTAAGAAGCGAGTTCATCGGCGCAAACATCGACCCGTATCGCGCGGTCATCGGTCCAGTCCCGTTCATCCGACCCATGTCGGTGAGGCGCCGTCCATAGGGCGGTGACCGGTGTTACGTCAACCTGCGGCGATTGCCGGCGCGCCTCTCCCCAATTCCGGGCGGGAAGTGCTACCTTGCTCATCCGAGTCCAATTTCGCTCAAAGGCAAGGGATGCACGCCGCCCAACGGGACGCCGAAATCACCCGACTGCTCAACAGCCAGGGCTTCATCTCCTTCAAGCAGCTGTGCGACCGGCTGGAGGCTTCATCGGCCACCATTCGCCGCGATCTTGAGCGACTGGACGCCGAGGGGCTGATCGAGCGAGTGCGCGGCGGCGCGCGCCTGCGCAATGGCGCCAAGCCCATATCGAGCGACCGTCTGGTCGGCGCGCCGTTCGAGGAGAACAAGACCCGCTTCGCCGAGGAGAAGGCCATGATCGGCCGCGCTGCGGCCAAGCTCTGCGAGCGCGGTGAGGCGATCATCATCGACGGCGGCACCACCACCTTCCAGATGTGCTCGCACCTGGAGGGGCTGAACCTGCAGGTGCTGACCAACTCCCTGCACATTGTCGGCGAACTGCTGCCGCAGCCGGGTGCGCGGGTTTCGGTGCCCGGCGGCGCGGTCTTCCGTGAACAGAACATCATCCTCAGTCCGTTCGAGGATGACGGGATCAACCGCTATCACGCCACCAAGCTGTTCATGGGTGCGGCCGCCATCGGACCCCGCGGCCTGATGCAGGCCGACGTGGTGCTGATCCAGGCCGAGCAGAAGCTGATGGACAAGGCCGACCAGCTGATTGTGCTGGCCGATTCCAGCAAGTTCCGCGCTTCGGCCACCTTCCTGGTCTGCGACCTGGACGAGATCGACATCGTCATTACCGACGCCGGCCTGCGCGACGCCGACCTCGACCTGCTCAAGGCCCACGAGGTCGAGGTCATCATCGCGCGCTAAAGACTCCCGCTCATCCCCGGGTTCGCGGGGATGAATGGATCAAGAACAGAGCGTTAGCCGCTGGTGATCTCCACCCGGCCCTTCAGCCGGATGTCGACCGCCGAGGCGCCCACGAGGATATCGTAGGCGCCCGGTTCCACGGCCCAGCGGCCGGCGGTTTCGTCATAGTGGGCGAAGGCGCGGTCGGTGAGGCTGAAGGCGACGGTCTGGCTCTCGCCGGGCTTGAGTTCGATCTTGGCGAAGGCTTGCAGGCCCTTGGGCGGCGTGGGCTTGGACGGGTTCACCGGGCCGACATAGAGCTGCACGGTCTCGGCCGCCGTTCGCTTGCCCGTATTGGTCAGCTTGATCGTGACCTCGACCGGCGCGTCCGCCTTCGCCGTCTTGGGCGCGGCCAGATCGGCATAGGCGAATTCGCCATAGGTCAGGCCGTGGCCGAAGGCGAACAGCGGCGCGATGCCTTGCTGGTCATAGTGCCGGTAGCCGACCGCGAGGCCCTCGCCATAATTGACGCTGTCGCCGCCCGGATAGAAGCCATACGCCGGATTGTCTTCCAGCCGCTTGGGGAAGGTGACCGGCAGCCGCCCCGACGGCGAGACCTCGCCAAGCAGGATGCTGGTCAGGGCGTCCGGGCCTTCCTCGCCCGGCAGCCAGACCTGGACGACGGCGGCGACCTTGTCGATCCAGGGCATGGCCATGGCCGCGCCGGCGTTGACCACCACCACCGTGCGCGGATTGGCGGCGGCGATCTGCTCGATCAGCAGGTCCTGTTCGCCGGGCAGATCGATGCTCTTGCGGTCGTAGCCTTCCGATTCCGTGGTCGAGGCCGAGCCGACCACCAGGACGACAGTGTCGGCCTGTCTGGCCGCGGCCACCGCCGATTCGATCTCGCCCGGCGGCAGGCGCAGGCCCAGCGACACGGTCTCGAACCCGGCGCCCGGCCTGGCCTTGGCCCAGACGTATTCGAGGCTGAAGCGATAGGCGCGGCCGGTCTTCAGCTCTACCGCGGCGGTGCGGCGAAGGGCGGCCGAGCCGGTCGGATCATTGAGGTCGTCCTGGCCGGCATCGGTGAAGGCGATGAGGCTCTCATCGCCAACAAGCACCTGGCAGGCGCCGTCGCCACGCACGGAAAACTCGTAGGCCCCGTCCTTTTCCGGCCAGAAGAAGCCGCTCCAGCGCAGGGCGGCGTAGCGGTTGGCGTTGGCGCGCGGACCGCGGGTCGAGATCCAGCGCAGCAGGCGGCGTTCGTGGTTGGTCCGCACCGGCTCGCCCGAGAAATCCGCGCTGGCGAAATATTCCGCCGTCAGCCCCGGCGCCTCGCGGGTCTCGGTCGGGCTGAACATGCGCGCCTGGGCCTGCGGCGGCACCGGCTCGGCGTCGCCGCCCTGGGCGTAGATCAGCTTGGCCGTCGGCAGGCGGGCGCCCAGGCTTTCAAGCGGCGTCGGCCAGCGGTCGGTTGAGACGCGCGAACTGCCGTCGCCCTGCAGCCGGACGAAGTTGGCGTTCGGCCCGATCACCGCCAGGATCTTGATGGCGTCGGCCTTCAAGGGCAGCAGATCGCCCTGGTTCTTCAGCAGGACAATGGCCTCCTCGGCCGCGCGCCGGGCGATATGCCGGTGCCGATCGCTGCGCAGCTCGCCATCGACCTTGGTCCCGTCCAGCAGGCCGGCGCGCAGGATAAGGCGGATCAGCCGCCGCGCCGCGTCGTCGATCCGCGCCTCGGGGACCTGGCCGGACTGGACCGCGGCGAGCAGCTTGGCGCCGAAATAGACCGGCGGTCCTGGCATTTCGAGATCCAGGCCGTGGCTGGCCGCCGGAACGGTCGAGTGTACCGCGCCCCAGTCGGAAACCACCGCGCCGTCATAGGCCCATTCGCCCTTCAATATGTCCTGCAGCAGGTGTGGGTTCTCGCTGGCATAGATTCCGCGCAGCTTGTTGTAGGAGGCCATCACCGTCCACGGATTGGCGGCTTTGACGGTGGCCTCGAAGGCGGAAAGATAGATCTCGCGCAAGGTCCGCTCGTCGACCTCGACGCTGACGTCCATGCGGCGTTCTTCCTGATTGTTGGCCGCATAGTGTTTCAGCGAGGCGCCGATCCCCTCGCCCTGCAGGCCCTCGACAAAGCCGATGGCCAGTTCGGCGGTCAGGTAGGGGTCTTCCGAATAGGTCTCGAAATTGCGCCCCCAGAGCGGGGTGCGGACGATGTTGATGGTCGGGGCCAGCACCACCTGTTCGCCGAGCGAGATCGCCTCGCGCGCGATGGCGCCGGCCACCTCGCGGGTCAGGTCGGGGTTGAAGGTGGCGGCCAACGCCACGGCGACGGGAAAGACCGTCGCCATCTGGCCCGTGTTGGAGCGCACCCCGGTCGGCCCGTCGCTCATGCCAAGGGACGGCACGCCCAGGCGTTCGATCCCCTCCAGCCTGAAGGCCGCCGCGCCGGCCATCAGCGCGACCTTTTCCTCCAGCGTCAACCGCCCGAACAGATCCTCGACCCGCATCTCCAGCGCCCGCGATGGGTCCTGATAGGCGGTTTGCGGCGCGGTTGTGACGTCGGACGCCATGGCGGGCTCCTCCAGAAAAACTAGCTACGCCGCCGCGCGGATGGCGTCCATCAGGGTGAGATTGGCGATGGCGTCCGCGCCGCCGGTCAGGGGTTCGACACCACCCTGCATCACCGCGACCAGGTGTTCGAGCTGGGCGGCATAGGTGGTGGGACCGTCGGTCGGCTCGCTGCGCGTCTGGTCGCCGATCCGCACCCGGAAC
>JAYVYH010000030.1:0-6695 GCA_043784385.1 Caulobacteraceae bacterium
TTGGTGATTTCCGTTTTGAGAACCGTATTTTTGTCTCTTTGGCCAAAAATCTGGGTTTGATACCAGGAGTAAATGGCTCCGCAGATCAGTCCACCGACCAGCGCAGCAATGCCCAGTGTGATGAAAAAGAACTCGCGTTTTTGCTTGCGGGCAGCTTCACGGTGGGGTAAGAGGTTGATCAAAATCACCGCAGAAACCTCCGCAAGGCCAACCCGCAGGATGTCAAATACGATGCCACTTCACGCCGCATTTTCTTTTCACGGATGTTGCTGCCGATGGTCATGCCCTCAAACGGATCAGCCCGCATGCAGGCAAACGATGTCTGCTGGGTGACGGACTCAGTCAACCCAGGAAGCGCGGACGAGCCTCCGGCGAGCATGACGTAGTCAACTTTGTTGTGCGGCGTGCTGGTAAAAAAGAACTGTAGCGCACGCCCGATTTCCTGAGCCATGCTTTCGACAAAAGGTTTTAGGACACCCGATCCGTAGTCGTCGGGTAAGTCACCGCTACGTTTTTTGCTCTCAGCTTCTTCGGGCGAAAAACCATACTGACGCACTATCAATTGGGTCAACTGAGCGCCCCCAAAAGCCTGGTCGCGCTCATACAGAACTTCGTCATTTTTATCGCGACTGTCATCCCGCCCAAACGCAACCGAAAGGTCCAACCGATCATCGACGGTCATCTCTACGCGCTGCGAAATCTCGTCGAGCGGTGCTTCTCAAAACTCAAGCACAGCCGCAGACTAGCCACCCGCTACGATAAGACCGCCGACAGCTACCTCGGCTTCATTCTCGTCGCCTCCATCCGACTATGGGTGAGGCACTTCGTCAACAGAACCTAGAGCTTGGTGGATTGCCGGCCCATGACCAAAATATTGGCTCCGCCCAATCGTGGTATGGTAGCAATTCATGCAATTGTAGTGTTTTGCTTGTGGTGCCAACAAAGCCGGCCCGACGCCGCTATCCTTGACCAACACTGACCTGGGTGCCCGAGTCGAAGCCCTGCCTGAACGGATAGGCCACGGCGTCGCCGCTTGATCGTCCATCACTTGGCCAAGGCCGCCTTCACCCAGCTTGACGGTGAAGGCGCGAGGTTGTTCGGCGGCCACTGGAATTCAGCGGGCCAACCGGAGGTCTACGCGGCGGCCAGCCCAAGCCTCGCGGTGCTCGGAATACCGGTTTACCTGGGCCGCCCCGCAGAATTGATCCCCGACTGCTCGATCCCGCCGCAAAATAGCGGACGTTGGCACAGTCAGGGCCGGGGCCAGGGCGGGTTACATCGGAGCCGACCACGATGGCAAACTGACCTAAGCTTTCGTCTTCGAGGCGACCAAGGGGTGAGCGCCGACGAGCGCTCTGGGGGCGACATTGCGCCAGGCTGTCAAAAGCGCGCCAAGCGCGGTCACCTCGTCGGCCACGCCGGCGGCCGGGCAGGTCCAACCCAGGCAACCCCACCGGTCGGGCTCGGCTGAGAACACCGCCGGTTCGGCCGCGCACATCATTTCCTGTTGCTCGTATCTCAACTTGATGATTGCCGATTCACCCGGCCTTCCGGCGGGCTGGGCGAAGATCTTGCCTCGCACGCGAAAATCCACTGCGCCCAGGTGGCTGGATTGCGCCGCCTCGGGCAGGCCGAGAGCCAGATCGCGAAACCCCGCGGGGTCCATCAGCGAGTCTCACCTTACGGCGCACGGCGGCTGACAGGGCGAGCTTCCAGATATTCGGCCAGCTTCACCGAGGGATCGAACCAGTTGGCGCCGTCCGAACGCCGGACGTGGCCCATGTCGCCGGGTGTAACGGGCGTGTCCAGGCAGCCCAGCCTAAGCATGACCGATGAACTGGTGGTCCGCCCGGCGACCAAATGCGATCCACAATGCGAAATGAATCGTCAAAACTTGCCTGGAGACGACTCAAATACGCTGAGAAAACCCTCCCAGGCCGTCCAACGAATGGCGCGGCGATCGACGGAGGCTACGCTTGAAAAGGCCGTGGCGTGCGTCTTGTGGCAGGTCTGACAATGGCAGTGGATGATCGGGCTGATTTCGCCATCTACCTCCTGTCTTACGGCCCCACGCACCCGCCCACGAGCATATTATTCTCCAAGCGAGAAGCGCCGCGCTTAACGTTCCCCGAGCTTAGTCGGCGTCCAGCTGTCCTTCGGCGCGCTGTCGGTCACCACATACGGCTTGCCGCTGTAGTCGAGGAAGAACCGCTCCATCTCCGCGCGGGTAAACGGACGGGAGCCGAGACGGCCGAAGATCGCGATCTGGTGGCCAGTTTCGTCGACGGCGCGGTCGCGGTCCAGGCCTTTGGACATGGCCAGAGCCGGCGAAGCCGTGTGAGCCCAGGCGATCAGTTCAGGCTTGGGAGGCGGTGAGAAGCCATAGAAGTTGGGCTGACTGGCCGGGCTGGTCAACTGGATCACCTTGAAACCGTTCCGGCCATCGGCGACATAGGCGAACAGCGAAGCGTTGGTCGAGCCAACGATCACATCCTCGGCGTCATTCAGCTTTCCGTCGAAGGTGACCTTTTGATAAATCTCCGGATGTTCGGGTTTCTTGACGTTGACGATCACCAGACCTTCGGCCTTGGCCGCCACATAAGCATAGGTGCGAGCGATATAGACGCGTTGAGCGTTGACCAGCGGCACGGTGGCACCCTCCACCAACTTCGGCTTATCGAGGCGGGTGACATCGAGAACCTCAAGGCCCCTGGCGTCGGTAACCCAAAGATACCGGAACTGCAGAGCCGAGGCGCGGGCGTCGGGCAGCGCCACCACGGAGGCCACCTTAGGCTTCATCGGTTCGTTCAGGTCCACCACCACCAGGCCGGCCCTGGCGGCGATATAGGCGAAATGGCCGCCTAGCGTGATGTGCCGGGCGCCGTTGAGGATGCCGTTCGGGTTCCAGGTCAGGGCGCGGCGCAGAAAATTGTTGCGCGGCTCGCGGTCGGTCAGAGTGTTGATGTCAACCAGGATCAGGCCTTCCTCCGCATCGGTGACGAAGGCGTAGTTGTAGATCGGGTGGAACGCCTGTTCCTCGTTGTCCGCACGCATCTGCGCCGTGTTCCGCAACGGCGCGATCGGCTGATCGGTAGGCAGGGCCATACATGTGGCGTTGCGGGAGGCAACGTTCATCTTCTGGCCTAGCGGCGAGAATGGTGCGGTGATGATCTTCTGGGAGGTGTCCTTGTTGGCGATGCTGGCCACGTCATAAACCTGGAAGCCCCCCTTGCCCTCCGCGACATACATATATTCGCCATGTAGTTGCAGGCATCGCGCCGAACCCGCGGTCGAATGAGTTGGATTTTCGATAGTTTCGGCGGCGTTGGTCTCGCCGCTGCCCTTCTTGTCGAAGGTCTTGCCACGCACCCAGTTGATCAACTCGCGGTGGTTCTTATCGACATGTAGTTTGTAGTAGTCAGGATAGGCATATTTCTGAAGATAGGAGCCGAACACCGCCTGGGGTTCGTCCCATTCGGTCACCCGCACCGCCTCGATGCCATGGTCGAGGCCGACCCAGGCGTGCATCCCGACGAAGTTCATAAAGTTGGTGCCCAGCAGCATCAGCTGGGCCATGATGGCGTTGTTGTCGTTATCTGCCGAGACGTGGCAGTCGCTGCAGGTCTTGGTTTCGGTCGTCCTCACCGTGTGGGCGAAGTGTGGCGCGAAAGCCTGGCTGGAAAAGCCAACGGCCGAGATTGGCGGCTGCTGGATATAGATCCGGTCGCGATTGATATTGGTAGATGACAGCACCAGCGCCGAGGAAGACCGCACCGGGGCGATCATATTGCCCTTGGTGGTCATATGGCGGCCCAGTTGGAACGCGTCGTCACGCACCACCTGAGGATTGTAGGTGGCGTAGTTGCGGGTCTCTCCACCCTCATATTTGTGAGACTGAGCTTTCCAGTTCGCCTCGATAGGCAGGTGGCAACCCGCGCAAGACGTCATCCACGAGGTGTGACAGGCGAAACACTCCATTTCGTTGTCTTTGTGGGCGTAGTTCTTTTCCGCCACCCCGGGCCCCCAGGCCATCGGTTGGCCAGCGGCATCCAGGCGCGACATGGTCTTGGCGCGGGCCGCCTTCGGATTGAAGTCGGGACTGTTGGGGTCGACCGAATCCTTCACAAGGGAAACTTTCCACTCAAGTTTCGGGTCGACGATCGAGCGTTGGATCAAAACCCGGCGGCTATCGCGCTCAACCCACTCGAACCGGCGCTGGCCATCGGGATTGCGCAGCACCGACAGGTCATTGCCATTGGGGGCCGCGGCTGGGCCGGAGGTTTTCAAGGTCGGATAATTGCTGACCGTGCCGTGGCAGTCCCGGCAGCCGATCTCGACGGCATTGGCGACTTCGCCGATCAGCAGGCCGCTGCCATGGCTGTCCTGGGCGAAATGGCAATCGGCGCACTGCAGGCCCTTCTCGGCGTGGATGTCCATCAGATGCACTGACTTGCCGGGGTTCTGGCCAGCGGGGGTGAACTCGGGCTGACCAACCTTGCGGAATTTCTCGGGATCGTCGTTGGCAACCTTGGCGCCCTGCGCGTCCAGCAGATTGCCATCACGATCACGTTTGAAGGCTGCGCGGAAGTTCCAGCCATGGCCGTGATAGTCGGCGAACTGGGTGTCCTTGAGTTTGGAATTCAGGTGGAAGACGTCGCGCACGAAATCCAGTGACGCCCAATTACCCCTCGGAGCCGCGCCCTCCGGGTTACGGTCCAAAACCTTCCGAATCTCGGTGGCGGTGGGGTATTTTTGCTTCTCCGGCCACATGAACGGCGCATCCGACTCATAGTCCCACATCGTGTAGCCATAGAAGCTGTTCACGAAGACATTGGGTTGGTGCATGTGGCAGTTCATGCATTGCGAGCTTGGAATCGCGCGGGTGAATTCGTGGCGTAGCGGGTGACCCGACTCGGTCTTGTCGATGGTCGGGTCCAGGCTGATGCTTTTGCCGTCATTGCCATATTGAGCGTAGGTCAGGCTGTGCTGGGGCTGGCGGTCATTGGCGTAGACAACGTGACAGGCCGCGCAACCGGAAGAGCGATAGTCACCCGGTTGCTCATTTGTGCCCATGAACCAGAGGAACGGATCGTTGAGGCGGGTCTTGTGGATGTTTAGCACCGGGATCGCCACGCGAAGACCGGTGGCCAAGCCGCGGTTGGATTGTTTCAGGTCGGGACGTCCGGGCTCTTCCAGCTTTTGGATCCCACCGCTGGAATTGGGCAGGCCGATTTCAGGGAACTGTGTGCCGATGGTACGGCCGCCACGCTCGAACACCCGGAAATTGTCGCCAGGCGGATCAACCTGCCAGGTCGGCAGTGGGTATAGTACCGCAAGGGCGCCACGCGCCTTTTCGGCATCAGTCACCGTTCCGGGTTTTGACCCTAGCGCCGTGCCGGGCGACAGCAACTTCGCTGGTTCGCCTCTGTCGGTGTAGGCCTCGCCCAAAACATAGTGCTTATAGGGCAAAATGCCGTTGTTATAGGAAGCTCCACCAAACAGCATCGCGCCGGTCGACATGATCGATCGTTCGCTGACCTGGATCTGCGCTAAATGGCAGCCGCCGCATGACAGGCGCGCCACGCGATAGTCCGACGGATTCACGAAACGCACGAACTCCGGCGCCTCGCGATTCAACAGGGTAAAGCTTTCCTTGGGTTTGGCCGAATGAGGGAAGCCCCAGGCCTTAGGGAAACGCGGCAGAACGTGGGCCTGATCGCGCAGCACGGCGTATTGTGAATCGGCCTTGGAGAGGCCGGCCGGCGCCATCACCGACGCGTTGCCGCCATGGCAGTCGACACACCCAAGAACCACCGCCTTGGACTTGTGCATCGTCCAGGTGTCGGACGAGGTATGACAACTCTTGCAGCCGGCGCTCTTGGCCTCCGCCTGCTCCATGGTCTCGCCGGTCGGCGCGGCCGGCGCGGTCACATAGTGACGCTCGACAGGCTTTTCCTCATCGTTGGCGGCGACCGCCCACGGCAAAATCACCACCAGCGCGACCAACGCCAGAGCCCAGGATACCCACGATTTCATCACGCGTTTCGTGGCCCCGCTCCCCTAGAAAGCCAATACGGTGTTTAGCAGAATGGAGTAGAATACCGAGTCATGTCCCACCGACGTGAATAGATCGTTGAACCCCGCGCCGGGTTCGAAGATAGCGCCCGATAGCCGGAAAATAATATTCTGGGTCATTCTCGGACGCCAGATGGTCGAGACCGAATAGTCCCAGCCGAGGTCATTCGAGACTGTTCCCTGCTGGCGCAAGGCCTTGATCACATTGGTGTCGGCGAACCACACATGATTGATGTTGGTAGTCACCCGCAGTTGCGGCAGCACATCGAAATCCGCGCCCACGCCCAACAGTGCCGTGCCAGGGTTGTTGAAATTCGACTGCCCCTCATCCTTTGACGATCGCAAGTCCAGAAGAATGCCGTTGGGGCCGTTGAGACCCACGCCACCACCACCTATAAAGGGGATCGACTGCCGTACGAAATAGCTTGCGTCGGCTCCCGCGAATTGCGGATTCTCCATAATCGAGTCGAAGCCGGTCTCCGTATGGCCGCGCGGATCATGGTTTCCAGAGGCATAAAGACCCGACAGGCGAACCCGGAACCAGTCGAAGTCGTAGCTGGGCTCGGCCGCGGCGAACCAAGCCCGAATATCGGACGGCTTGCCGGTGAAGATGTTGTTGC
>JAYVYH010000031.1:0-8023 GCA_043784385.1 Caulobacteraceae bacterium
GTCAGCCACATCGGCCGCAGGCGGCGGGCCAAATCGCCAGGGGGAACGGGTTCACCATCGATCCGCACCAGCCGGCGGAGGGAGCCTCGCGTTTCGACGCCAGTGCCGATCTGCAGATCGCCGTCACCGTCGGCGATCCGGGTCGAAATGGCCCAGGGAGCACCTTCGGGCTCGGCGGGTTCACGGCGGCCCATTTCGGACAGCGGCGCGGCGCGCAGGCCGCGACCGGGGGAAAGCAGGCTTACGGCTTCGAGCAGGTTGGTCTTGCCCGCCCCATTGGGGCCGAACAGGAAGACGCTCCGGCCTTGGGGCGCCAAGTTCGCGGTCTCGTAGCACCGAAAATCGGTCAGCCGCAGCTGGAGAATCGCGGAACGCAGCCTAGGCCCTCAGAGGCATCAGGACGTATTGCACGCCAGCGTCGGTCGGATCGATAACCAGCACCGGGTCGAGCATAGTGGCCGAGGCCGCGCGATCGGCGAAACGGAATTCAGTGAGTTCGCCGCCGATCTGCGATGTCACGTCGAGCAGGTATTTGGCGTTGAAACCGATCTCGAACGGCTCGCCGTCGTAGTCGACCTCCAGTTCCTCGACCGCCTGACCGGTTTCCATATTGCGCACCGTCAGGACGATACGCCCTGGCTCGGCCGCCAGCTTCACCGAGCGGCTCTTTTCCGACGAGATGGTGGAGACCCGGTCGACCGCGGCGGCGAACATGGCGTTATCGACGGTCATGATCCGGTGGTTGTCCTTGGGAATCACCCGGGTGTAGTCAGGGAAGGACCCATCGATGACCTTGGAGGTCAGACTGGCCTGGCCAAATTCGAAGCGCGCCTTCTGCTGGCTGAGGCGAAGGTCGATGGTCTCGCCGGAGTCCTCAAGCAGGCGGCGGGCCTCCTGAATGGTCTTGCGCGGGATGATCACACCGGGTGCGCCGGCGGCGCCTTCGGGGGCAGGCATCTCAGCCAGGGCCAGGCGATGGCCGTCCGTGGCCACAGCGCGCAAAAGCTCGCGGCCATCCTCGACCAGGGTGTGGAAATATATCCCGGTCAGGTAGTACCGCGTCTCCTCGGTGGAGATGGCGAAGCGCGTGCGGTCGATCAGGCGCATCAGGCCGACCGTATCCACTGAAACGGGGGCGGACAGCCCCTCGGAAGACATCACCGGGAAGTCTCCGGCCGGCAGCACCGGCAGGTTGACCCGGTATCGCCCGGCGCGAACCTGAAGACGGGGATCATCGCCATTAAAACCAAGGGAGATCTCGGCCCCCTCGGGCAACTTTCGGACAATCTCATAGAGGGTGTGGGCGGGAGCGGTGATCTGGCCAGGCGTCTCAACCCTGGCCGAGGTCTGGTCGATGATCTCCATGTCCAGATCCGTGGCTGAAAGCGACAGGCCCGCTGATGTGGCCGACATCAGCACATTCGATAGGATGGGGATGGTGTTACGCCGTTCGACAACACTTTGCACATGTCCGAGGGCCTTCAGCAGCGCGGCCCGCTCAATCGTCAGCTTCATATCCATACCCGAAACGGCGCCCTGCGGAAAAGAATCCCCAGGCGCGGCCGGTTGAAAGGGACTTGCCACATTAACGAAATTGTCGGCGCGAGGAAGGGGCTTCCAGCGACCGGCGGAACCTGGGTGTTTTCCAGGCTCAGGTGGATGGCTTCAGTTTACGGAATCCACCGTTTCGGTTTCGGCCGGTCGGCCAGTGGAGTCCCGCGCGGCCACGATCACCATCGCCGGCCGCACGATTCGCCCGAACAGTTCATAGCCGGTCTGCAGCACCTGGATGACGCCGCCCGGCGCCACGTCCGACGAGGTCTGCTCCATTACCGCCTGATGCTGGTGGGGATCGAACCGGTCGCTCGCGGCGGGATCGATCTGTTTGAGACCGTTGCGTCCGAAGGCGGTGAGCAGCTCCTTCTGGGTCATTTCAAGACCGACCGCCAGATTGCGCACCAGCGGATCTTCCGCGTCGTGGGGCGCGTGTTCCAGAGCCCGGGCCAGATTGTCGGCGACGCCCATCAGGTCCTTGGCGAATTTGGAGATGGCGTAGGCGCGGGAGTCGTTGATTTCGCGCTCGGCGCGTCGACGGGTGTTCTCGGCTTCGGCCGCGTAGCGCAGCGCCTGTTCTTTCAGGGACGCATTTTCGGTGCGCAGGGCTTCAATGATGGCTTCATCAAGAGCGGCGACGGTTTCGTCCTCGGAGCCTTCGCTGAAAATATCGGTTTCGGTCATACGGGTCCTTTTTTGTCCTTGGCCGACGAACGTTCAGCCGCCGATGTTCATCAATCGGCCCAGGGCACGAGCGGTATAGTCCACCAGCGGGATCACCCGGGCATAATTCAGACGGGCCGGGCCGATCACGCCGATCGCGCCCAGCACCTTGCGTGAACCCGACACATAGGGGGCCGCGATCAAGGCGGAACCCGAAAGCGAAAACAGGCGCGTCTCGGCGCCGATGAAGATCCTTACACCCTCCGCAACCCGGACATCATCAAGTAAACCGATCAACTGCTCCTTCTGTTCCAGATCGTCGAACAGCATGCGCACCCGCTCGAGATCCGCCGCGACATTGGGGTCGCCGAGTAGATTGGCCCGGCCTCGCACGATCAAGGCTCTGGCCGCGCCATCTCCGCCACTCCAGGCCGCCAGTCCATCCTCGATAAGGTGGGCGGCGGCGGCGTCGAGCTCGCGGCGAGCCCTGGCCAGTTCGGAGGCGACGTCGGCCTTGGTCTCGGCGAGGGTCTTGCCCCGCAGCCGGCCGTTGAGGAAATTCGAGGCTTCCTGCAGGGCGGCGGGGGTGACGCCAAGGGGGCGGCGCATCAGGCGGTTTTCCACCGTGCCGTCGTCGAACACCATGATCGCCAGGGCCTGATCGGGACCCAGGGCCACGAACTCCACGTGTTTGACGCCGGCGTCGCGCACTGGCGTGACCACCACCCCGGCGCCGCCGGCCAGGCCCGATAGAATCGCGCTGGCCTCGTCCATGGCCGAATCGAAGCTGCGTCCTCGAACCGAAAGCCTAGCTTCGATGTTCTGGCGATCTTCCTCGCCCACATCGCCCACCTCCAGCAGGCCGTCGACGAACAGGCGCAAGCCGGCATGCGTGGGCAGACGCCCCGCGCTGCTGTGTGGCGCGCCCAGCAAACCCAGTTCGGTCAGGTCCTGCATGGTGTTACGGATGGACGCTGGCGAAAGGTGCACGCCGCCGCGGGAAATGGTGCGTGATCCCACCGGCTCGCCGGTCTCCAGATAGGTCTCGACGATACGGCGGAAGATATCCCGCGCGCGCGCGTCCAGCTCGGCCAGAGTGGCGCCGGGGAGGGATGTGCGGCCGAGGAGCGGGTTGGTCATGGACGGTTCTCTTGGATTCGAGGATAAGCGCGCGCTCTCGCGGCGCAAGCGGCGCTCGCGATCCTCCTGGAGATTGATCCACCATGCGCCCATCGGAACGCCAACCCTCTGACCTGCGCGCCGTGACCCTGGAGACCGGCGTCAATCGCTATGCTGAGGGTTCGTGCCTAGTCAGCTTTGGCCACACCCGGGTTCTGGTGACCGCCAGTCTTGAGGATGGCGTGCCGCCGTTCATGCGTGGACGGGGCCAGGGGTGGGTGACGGCGGAATACGGCATGCTGCCCCGGGCGACCCACACCCGCGGTCGGCGCGAGGCGGCTCAGGGCAAGCAGTCGGGCCGTACCCAGGAGATCCAGCGTCTGATCGGCCGGTCGATGCGCGCGGTCGTCGACGTGAAGGCGCTTGGCGAACGACAGATCACTCTCGACTGCGATGTCATCCAGGCTGATGGCGGCACCCGCACCGCGGCGATAACCGGCGGATGGGTGGCCCTGAAGCTGGCGACGCGTCACCTGGTCGAGGAGGGCCTGATCAAGAAGGATCCGATTCTGGATCATGTGGCGGCGATCTCCTGCGGCATCTTTAACGGTGTCCCGGTCCTAGACCTGGACTACGAGGAGGACAGTAACGCCGAGGCGGACGCCAATTTCGTGTTCACCGGATCGGGCGACATCGTCGAAATCCAGGCCACCGGCGAAAAGCGCGGCTTCTCGCGCAACGAGTTCGAGCAACTGTTCGCTTTGGCCACGGAGGGGATCGCCCGCCTGGTCAGGCTGCAGGAAACGGCGATCAACCGGTAGGCCGCGACGGCTATTCCTCCAGCCCGTCTTCTTCCGGTTCGCTAGACGGCCCAGGTTCGAAGATCACCAAGTCACCTGGCTGGCATTCGAGTTCGCGGCATAGGGAGGCCAGGGTCGAGAAACGAATCGCCCGCGCCTTGCCGGTTTTCAGGATGGAGAGATTGGCGATGGTGACGCCGACGCGGTCGGCGAGTTCGGTGAGCGACATTCTTCGCTCCAGCAACAGACGGTCCAGGCGGATACAGATGGGCATGGCCTAGATCGTCAGCTCCGCTTCACCGCGCAGGCGGGCGCCCTCGCGGAACACCTCCGCCAGCACCACGATCACCAGAACGGAGAACCAGGTGGTAAGGTTCACCCCACCGCCACTGGCCATTTTTGTCAGACCAAGGTCGTGGGCGAACAGGCGCACGACGCCGGTAAAGGCATAACGCCCGAGCTCCAGGACCGCGAGGGCGGCGCCGATCATGCGTAGCCGGCGCACATTGTCGGGATGGAATGGATCACCGATGATCAGGGTCTGGAAGATGCGGCGCAGCCGGCCGACGATGACCAGGGCGCCGGCCAGGTAGAGATCGCCGGCCAGCAGGGTTGCGGCGGCGATCGGCCCGAGCCACGCACCTTTGATGTGCATGCCGCCGATATTGATGATCCCGCCCAGCAACTCGGGTTTGAAGCTCAGAAGCAGGACCACCACGATCCCTACCGAGGCAGCGGCGGCCGAGAACAGCAGGATCCAGTGGACCACGTCCAGGATCACTTTCAGAAAACTCGACACCGAGCCGGGACCAAGGGCGCGCATGGTTTCCTCTCCTCTTCGGCCGGGGCCCTAGACTATTGCCTTGAGGCTTATTTCAAAGCCGAAGCCGCCAGGGTGTCGGTCACCGTCGGCCAAAACGCAAACCACCGCCCAAGTTGGCCCCTGGGCGGTGGGCGGTGGGCCCTTCGAAGGGCGCATGGATCGCATCATCACACCTGGATGGACTGGACGACGGCTCCGAAGGCGATGGCGCCGAGACCGAGAATGACCACGGAATGGAACAGACGAAGAGCGATCTTGTCGAAGGCGCGGATGGCGTTGGTGGTGGCGTTCATGACGGGCTCCTATTGTGCAGCGCGATAAGAGAGCGGTTTCTGTTGGCTCTCTGGGGCGGCCCAGCGCCGTCCCTGTGTGACTTCCAATAAAAGATCATCGTTTCTCGATCAAATTACATATCGTTTATCAACATTAACTTTTCGCAACGCAACATGGATGGTCTGGCGGCTGGGAAATTGGTAGGACGCGGGTATGAGCCTTTCCCTTGAGCCCGGACTTCGCCTGGTGGCCGCCACGCACAATCCCGGCAAGGCGCGGGAACTGGCGGCGCTGTTGGAAGGCCGCTTCGACGTGGTGTCGGCCGCCGCTTTGAACCTGGCCGAACCGGAGGAGCCGGAAACCACCTTTGTGGGCAACGCCATCGTCAAGGCGAGGGCGGCAGCCGATGCCAGCGGTCTGATCGCCCTGGCCGATGACTCGGGCCTGTGCGTCGCCGGTCTGGATGGCGCGCCGGGAATTTATTCGGCTCGCTGGGCCGGCCCGGACAAGGATTTCGGCCATGCAATCGACCTGGTGGAAGCGCGTCTGGCCGACACCGAGAGCGACGACACCCGCGCATGGTTCGTCTGCGCCCTGGCCGTGGCTTGGCCTAAAGGTCCGGTGGTAGCCGTCGAGGGCCGCGTCAACGGAAACCTGACCTTTCCCCGACGGGGCGAGCTTGGGTTCGGCTATGATCCGATATTCGTTCCCGAGGGTGGTTCTCTGACGTTCGGTGAGATGGACGCCTTGGCCAAGGACGCCATCAGCCACCGTGCCCGGGCCTTCGCGGCGCTTAAAGCAGCGTTGTTTTGAGCCCCCAAAAGCTGCCGCTTGGCGTCTATGTCCATTGGCCCTATTGCGCGCGGATCTGCCCCTATTGCGATTTCAATGTGGTTCGCGACCGGGGACGGGCGGAGCAGAAGCGGGCTCTAACGGCGGCGATCGTCGCCGATCTCAAGGGGCATGCCGCCTTCACTGGTCCGCGCGAGCTGATTTCGATCTTTTTCGGCGGCGGAACACCCTCGCTGATGGACCCGGACGATGTGGCCCGGATCATCGAAACAGTGCGCGGCCTCTGGACGCCGGCGGGCGCGGTTGAAGTCTCGTTGGAGGCTAACCCCACGGACGCGGAGGCTTCCCGGTTTTCGGCGCTGGAGCGCGCGGGCGTGAACCGGCTGTCGCTCGGGGTGCAGTCGCTGGACGACCAGGCCTTGAAGTTTCTAGGCCGCAATCATGACGCCAGCGCCGCGAGGCGGGCGATCGATGTCGCGGGCGGGGTGTTCGCCCGGCTGTCAGTCGACTTGATCTACGCGTTGCCGGGCCAGGCGTTGGATAGCTGGGCAAGGGAACTGGAAATTGTCGCCGGTCTTGGTCCGGACCATATCTCGCCTTACCAGCTGACAATCGAGCCGGGCGCCACCTTCCATCGCGCTGTTCGGCGCGGGACTCTCGTTCCTGTGGATTCCGACCTTGGGGCTGACTTCTATGAGATCACGCAGTCGGTGCTCGAGACGGCGGGTTTTGAAGCCTATGAGGTGTCCAATCATGCGCGCGGCGCGGCGGCGCGGTCCCGGCACAACCTGATCTACTGGCGCGGGGAGGACTATGTGGGCGTTGGGCCAGGCGCGCATGGCCGTTTGACCCTGGCCAGCGAACGCTTCGCGACCACGACGCCGGACGCCATCGACGATTATATAGATTGCGTTAGCCAAGAAGGAACGGGCTCCCGGAACGAACATCTTGATGCGCGGGAGGTCGCGTTAGAGCGTTTGCTGATGGGCCTCAGGACAGTCGAAGGCGCGCCGACTGCCGCCCTGGCGGCGCTGAAGCTTTCGAAAGGCCGGTTGACCGCCCTTGAAGGCCTTATCGTGATCACCGGCGGAAGGCTGGTCGCCACGAGATCCGGGCGACCAGTCCTCGACCGGGTGCTCGCCGAACTGATCAGCGGCTAGCCGGCCAGTTCGAAAGAATTTCAGGCGGCTTTTTGCAGCGACTTGTGAAGCAGGGTGATCGCCGCGTCGCGATCGATGCGCTCGATGGCCGCCACTTCCCTGGCCATGCGATCCAGTGCCGACTCATAAAGCTGACGTTCGGAATAGGATTGTTCAGGCTGGCTATCCGAACGATGCAAATCCCGGACCACCTCGGCGATGGAAATTAGGTCGCCCGAGTTGATCTTGGCTTCATATTCCTGCGCCCTGCGGCTCCACATCGTGCGCTTGACCCGGGCTCGGCCCTTGAGCGTGGTCAGCGCCTGGAACACGACATTGCCTTCGGCCAAAGCGCGCAGCCCGGCGGTCCGCGCTTTCTTGGTCGGCACCCGGAGGGTCATCTTTTCGTGGTCGAAGGTGATCACGTAAACTTCAAGCGCCGTGCCGACCACTTCCTGGGTCTCGACACCGACCACGACGCCCACGCCATGGGCTGGATAGACGACGTGGTCACCCACGCCGAAGTCGTGCTCGATTTTGGTGTTCATAGAATGACATTCCTTTCTCGATGCGGCCCGCCTCCGCTGTGCGCGGGTCCGTCACGTCTATTGAGCCCTGAACCCCCAGTGGTTCACCTAACCGTTCCCAATCTCGGCTAGCCTTCGGGCTTGGCGGCGGGCGTCGCGTCCAGATATCGGAAACCGCCGTTTTGGCTCGGCGCCAATACCCCATTCCCCAATGAGCAAATGGACCAGGCAACCATACCCTATAAGAAAACAGCTATCATAAAAACGTGGTGCTTTGAAGGCTTCGAGGTGCGAAAACGCACACTCGCCTTATCGCGGCCGCCGACGCGGTGT